>NZ_JBIDDQ010000074.1:0-383 GCF_043195415.1 Streptomyces sp. Y7 | reverse complement strand
GTCGTTGCCTCCGGCGGTCATGAGGACCACCTTTGTGTGGGGATCCATTCCGTCGGCCTGACTGACAATAGTGTGGTCCCCGGTAGTGATTTGGGCGCCACTCCAGGCCCGCACATCAGTCTGAAACGTGGTATCGTCCCCGAACTCCCGATTCAACCGGCGCGTGAGCACCGAACCATAATTCTTAGGGCTGCGATACGAATGGTCCGTTGGATATTCATCATCTTTTAGCGTTCCGTTGCCTGCCGAGTAGGAGTCTCCCAGCACAGTCATCTTCACTAACCGGCGAGGCGGCACCCACCCATCAACCGTGACCGCCCGAGCCGGATTAGCACCAATGCTGTCGAATGATTGTAGGCCCCGCAACACCGGAACCGCCTGCG
>NZ_JBIDDQ010000073.1:0-383 GCF_043195415.1 Streptomyces sp. Y7 | reverse complement strand
ACCCTGTTTGAATTCACTTCCGGCGTGAATGTTACTGAATCCCCGATCATCTATCGCGACGAAAGTATGCGTACCGCCTGCTCTCCCGATGGTTTATGCAGTGACGGCAACGGCCTTGAACTGAAATGCCCGTTTACCTCCCGGGATTTCATGAAGTTCCGGCTCGGTGGTTTCGAGGCCATAAAGTCAGCTTACATGGCCCAGGTGCAGTACAGCATGTGGGTGACGCGAAAAAATGCCTGGTACTTTGCCAACTATGACCCGCGTATGAAGCGTGAAGGCCTGCATTATGTCGTGATTGAGCGGGATGAAAAGTACATGGCGAGTTTTGACGAGATCGTGCCGGAGTTCATCGAAAAAATGGACGAGGCACTGGCTGAAAT
>NZ_JBIDDQ010000072.1:0-393 GCF_043195415.1 Streptomyces sp. Y7 | reverse complement strand
AATGGCGCGGTCGATCCACCGGCACCGGCTGTCGGGGATCCGCCCCGGTCGGTGGCGCGGACGCGTGTGATCCTCGTGGCGTTACGGTGCGCCACCTCGGCAACGGCGCCCATTTCGCGCTCTGACCGGAACGGGACAGCAATCCTGCCCCCTCCCCTCTGCCGCTCGGACTTTTCGCGGGTAACGGGCCGCGACCGTTACCTCCTGCCCGAACATCACTTTCATGATGGAGTCTTCCGATGTTGAAACGCTTCCCGATCGCCGCTGCGACGTTTGCGCTGGTCGCGGCCGCCTCGCCCACGATGGCCGACGACGCTCCGCCCGCGGCGCGAATCCGGGCTACGCCCGTCAGGATCGACAGCGGGTCGATCGCGGGCATCACCCAGGGTAAGA
>NZ_JBIDDQ010000071.1:0-405 GCF_043195415.1 Streptomyces sp. Y7 | reverse complement strand
GTTCCCAGGTTGAGCCCGGGGATTTCACATCCAACTTAACAAACCACCTACGCGCGCTTTACGCCCAGTAATTCCGATTAACGCTTGCACCCTCTGTATTACCGCGGCTGCTGGCACAGAGTTAGCCGGTGCTTATTCTGTCGGTAACGTCAAAACACTAACGTATTAGGTTAATGCCCTTCCTCCCAACTTAAAGTGCTTTACAATCCGAAGACCTTCTTCACACACGCGGCATGGCTGGATCAGGCTTTCGCCCATTGTCCAATATTCCCCACTGCTGCCTCCCGTAGGAGTCTGGACCGTGTCTCAGTTCCAGTGTGACTGATCATCCTCTCAGACCAGTTACGGATCGTCGCCTTGGTGAGCCATTACCTCACCAACTAGCTAATCCGACCTAGGCTCATC
>NZ_JBIDDQ010000070.1:0-418 GCF_043195415.1 Streptomyces sp. Y7 | reverse complement strand
AAAAAGGCGTCATGCTGCAAACTCTCGACTCTCTGTGGAAAGAGCACCTGGCGGCGATGGACTATCTGCGTCAGGGTATCCACCTGCGTGGCTATGCACAGAAAGATCCGAAGCAGGAATACAAACGTGAATCGTTCTCCATGTTTGCAGCGATGCTGGAGTCGTTAAAATATGAAGTTATCAGCACGCTGAGCAAAGTCCAGGTACGTATGCCTGAAGAGGTTGAGGAGCTGGAACAACAGCGTCGTATGGAAGCCGAGCGTTTAGCGCAAATGCAGCAGCTTAGCCATCAGGATGACGACTCTGCAGCCGCAGCTGCACTGGCGGCGCAAACCGGTGAGCGCAAAGTAGGACGTAACGATCCTTGCCCGTGCGGTTCTGGTAAAAAATACAAGCAGTGCCATGGTCGCCTGCAATA
>NZ_JBIDDQ010000069.1:0-440 GCF_043195415.1 Streptomyces sp. Y7 | reverse complement strand
ACGTTGATGGACTGCCAAATGCGGCAGAAATTATCCGCCTCGAGCTGGAAAAACGAGTTCATACGCTGTTTCCAGATGCAGAAGTCCGGGTAAAACCAATGCAGGCCAACGGGTTAAATTCAGATGCCAGCAAAAGTGATCGTGAGAAGCTGAACCGGATGTTAGAAGAGATGTTTGATGAATCGGATCAGTGGCTGGTTACTGATATTTGATAGAGACAGGCCGTTTTCGAGGAAATTAAGAGTAACTTGTACCATAAACACCTCGAATAAGCTGAGTTGGTAGCTAGCTGTTCACTAAAAATGAGATTGGGAAAGATGATTATGCGCCAGCACTGTCTATCAGACACAAACAGTGCCAGCAGCATTTTCAGATAGGAATTAGTAGTAAAACAAAGCAATCAATACGTTGCCAAATTTCAACTAATCAACGTCCAGAAC
>NZ_JBIDDQ010000068.1:0-440 GCF_043195415.1 Streptomyces sp. Y7 | reverse complement strand
ACAGAGCGGTCTGTATTTTTTATATCAAATCCTGCCTCCATTGCTGTATTATTTTGAAGAGCATATTGAGCTGCTTCAACCATTTTCCAGGAAATAGAATTATCCAATCCCGCATCTTGTTCTTCAGATTTAATCACCGGTAAATCGGATTCCATTTTATAAAGAATTCTACTCAGATCTATGCCTTGATGTTTCCAGAAGGTAATATTTGCTTTTCTTTCAAGGCATTGGGATTGACCTACCATTTCATCAATGGTTCTGAAACCTAAATTAGCCATGATTTCACGAACTTCCATGGCAAGAAATGTAAAATAATTCACAAGATACTGCGCTTTTCCTTTGAATTTTTCTCTCAATTCCTCTTTTTGAGTAGCAATTCCGACAGGACAGGTATTTAAATGACATTTTCTCATCAGTATACAACCTTCCACAATCAGTGC
>NZ_JBIDDQ010000007.1:0-384040 GCF_043195415.1 Streptomyces sp. Y7 | reverse complement strand
CGCGGTGGGGAGCAGCGGCGGGGCCCCCCCCACGCCTCAGTTCTGTGCCGCGTCAGCTGCGGTCGAGGAACGCCTGCACCCTGGCCTTGTACGGCTCACGGTCATACGACTTCACGTACGCGCCCGCCATCCGGACCGGGTCGCCGAAGAAGTAGTACTCGTACAGGGCCTGTCGACTGGAGAAGGCGGAGATGCACGTGTCCCACACCAGCCGGAAGAGCTTGACCCGCTCGGGACCGGTCAGGGTCGCGGACTGCAGATACGCCTCGATGTCGGCGGCGGCAGGCCCGTTGATGTCGAGTTCCGTCGGAGTCGCCATCAGCCCGGACGCACCCAGCTTCCGCAGGCTCTGCGGGAAACGCTGGTAGAGCTTCGGATACAGGTTGCGGGCCGCGTTGAGCGGGGCGAAGGCCGGGGTGAGGACGCCGTACTCGTTGACCTCGGCGTCCGCCTCGGCGGCCCGCAGGAACGCGCGCAGCATCTCCAGGGTGGCGATGATCTCGGCGATGTCCTCCTGCACGTGCTGGAACTGCTCGATGCCGATGGCCTCGGTCAGCAGCGACACCAGACCCAGGATGTACTCGGTCTTGGCGGTGGTGCGGGTGACGACCTGGTGGGTCATGTGCACCACGGACGACGTCTGCGCGTAGAAGCCGTTGCACAACTCGGCGTCGCCGAGGGCGAAGCAGCGTTCGTACGGCACATGCACGTCGTCGAAGACCACGACACAGTCCGACTCCTCGAAACGGGAGCCGAGGGGGTGGTCGTGCCGCGGGCGATCGTAGTCAAGGGATTCGCGGGCGACGTACCGGAGGCCGGGGGTGTCGTTGGGGACGGCGAAGGCGAAGGAGTACGGCTTGTCCTCGGGGGTGCCGCGCAGCACCGTCGACGGGAACACCAGCATCTCGTCGGCGAACGGGGCGATCGTCGCCAGCATGCGCGCGCCGCGGATGACGACGCCGTTGTCGTCCTCCTTCACGATGCGTGCCGCGAGTTTGCCGCCCGCCTGCTGGGTGCCGGCGACCGCGCGGTTGACCTGGGGCGGGACGAGGGTGTGGGTGCACAGCAGGTCCTCTTCGCGGACCTTCTCGTAGTAGCGCCGGATGTTCTCGCCGAAGGCGGGGTTCGCCTGGGCGAACCAGTCGGCGGCCGAGGCGAGCGCCATCAGGGAACTGTTCATGTAGTCGCCGGTGCGGCCGAGCATGCCGTTGCTGTGGTCGGCCCACACCTTGAAGGCCTCGCGGCGCTTGACCAGGTCCTCCGGGGTCCGCGGGGTGAGGAAGGAGGTGCCGACGCGGTCGCCGGACGTGGGGGAGGTGTAGGTGAGGGTGTCCCGGTGCTCGGCGGAGTGCTGGAGGTCGTACAACTCGGCATACGTGCGCACCACGTTGCGGAAGGCGGGGTGGTCCTGGACGCCGCCGGTGAGGGTCTCGCCCTGGATGTGCACGGTGGGGCGGGAGATGGCGAGCCGTTCGAGGTATTCCTTGCCGGTGCGTGCGGCCATACGGGGGGCTCCTTGAGAGGTCAGATGAGGTGTTCGATGCCGTCGGCGGTCTCGGCGAGGGTGCCGAAGCGGCTCCAGGCGTAGGTGAGGGCGTCGCCGTCGCGGTGGCATAGGTCGGTGACGCGGCCGACGACGAGGGTGTGGTCGCCGCCGTCGTACGACCGCCAGGGATCGCAGGCCACCCAGGCGAGCGGGTTGTCGAGGCGCGGAACGCGGGCGGCGGGCGCCCAGCGGGGTTCGGCGGCGCCGGGCATGCCCGCGAACCGCCGTGCCAGCGGCTCCTGTTCGGCGCCGAGGATGTTGACGCAGAAGGGCCGGCCCTGGAGCTGGTCATGGCAGCGGGCCCGGCGGGCGACGCTGATCAGCACGAGCGGGGGGTCGGCCGAGACGGACGTGAACGCGTTCATCGTCGCGCCGCGCGGGCCGTCGTCGCCGTCGTACGTGACCACCGTGACACCGGTGGCGAACCGTGCCATGCAGGCGCGCAGGGCGCCCGGGCCGGGCGGGGCGAGGGCTTGGGACATGAGGGCTCCGTGGAGAGGGGAACAGAGCGGCTGAGAAGGGCTGATGTCCAGATCAGAACGTATAATCAAAGCGTTGATTATTTGGGGAGCCTACACTCCCGCTGTGACCCAGGAACAGTCCGACGCCGAGCATTTGCACTTCTGGTCGTTCATCGACCACGCCGTCGAACGGGCAGGCCGCGAACTGCCCGGAGTCGACCCGCTCGCCATGCGCCTGGTGCTCACGCTGCACCGGGCCGCCAACATGCTCGTCTACGACCTGGAGTCCACCGTGCACCGGCCGCGAGGCTGGTCATGGCCCGGTTTCCGGGTCCTGTTCGCGATCTGGCTCGCCGGGCCGGTCGAGGCGAAGAAGGTCGCGGAGCTGTCCGGCATGAGCCGCGCGGCCGTGTCGGCCCTGGTGGCGACGCTGGAGAAGGACGGTCTGGTCAGCAAGGAGCGGGCGCCCTACGACGGACGCGCCGTCCAGCTGCGGCTCACCGACGCCGGCCGGGAGGCGATCACCTCCGCGTTCCGGGCGCACAACGAACGCGAACAGGAATGGGCGGGCTCCCTCAGCGAGGACGAACTGCACACCCTCATCGCCCTGCTCGGCAAACTGACCACGCACTCCACCCACTTCGACGCCCGGCACCGCATGTGACAACGCAGGCCGCAGCGCGGCCGGTGGGACCCACCGGCCGCGCCCTGTCATGCTTCGCCCGTCAGCAGCCGCAGCCCGAGTGCCCGGCAGCGGCCATCGCCACCGTCGAGGTGGCGGCGGACCCCTGGTCCTGCGCGATCCTCCCGCGGATCATGTTCTCCATCACGTCCATGAAGACCTGAGCGCCCGAAGTGCCCATCACGAACGGGTTGTTCGTGGTGTTCGGCGCGGTGCGCAGCTGCGCCATGCGCTCCAGCCCGTAGTCGCAGAACGCGTGATTGCTCAGCTCGACGCCGACGCCGGCCGTCTGCATCTGGGAGGCGAAGGTCTGGACGGAGGACAGGTAGGTCTGCTTGTCGGTGGTGGAGGTGGGCGGTTTGGTGCCACCCCAGAGCATCGCCGAGTGGGCGGCACCCTTCCACTTGACGGGGAAGATCGGCGAGACGGTGCCGCGCGTGTGGCCCGGCGTGTACCGCAGCGTGACCGACGTGGATCCCAGCGTCAGCTTCTGGCCGTCGGTGATGTCGAGGTCACGGGTCGGCGCGTAGCTGCCGCTCACCGAACCCCAGTCGGTCGGCGACATCATGACGCGGGCGCCGTAGGTGTCGGCGAGGTACTGGGCACCGCCGTAGTGGTCGGCGTGCGCGTGGGTGACGACGACGTACTTGATCGTCGCCGGGTCGAGTCCGAGGGTCTGCAGGCCCGAGACGATGTACTGCTTGGCCTCCGTCGGATTGTTCAGGGCGTCGATGAGGATGATGCCGCCCGAGGTGAGGATCGCCGTGGCGGACACCCAGCCGACGCTCAGCACCGCGACGTCGTCGAAGATCTTCAGCGGCTTGGGGGCGGAGGGGTGCGGCACGACGAAGTCGGAACTGAGCGCGTCGATGAGGTCGTTGAGGACCGGGTCGTCGCCCGCCAGCTCGGCGGCCGCGTCGAAGTAGTCCTGCGCGGTGTCGGTGGTCGCGGCGCCGGCGGAGCGCCCGGGGAACAGCGTGGTCGCGCCGGCGGTGAGCGCCGCGGCGGCGCCGAGCTGCCAGAAGCGGCGGCGGGAGAGGGAGCGGTGACCTGCCGAGAAGGCTGGGCCGGACAGGTCGCGTTGCGGCTCGTTCATGTGTGCGGCTCCTTGCGGGAGGATACGTGGGGACTGCTGGAGGCGGCGACGCTTGGTGGCTCGTCGTGCCGACGGACTGGCGGGCGTCGCCGAGTGGGGTGCCTCAGGTGTGGAGGAGCATGGAGGCGGGACCCCACGGGGGCCAATATCGAGGCCGATAGCGATTACGGCCCTCCAGTGGCCGATGCGACATTGCCTCAACTGCCGGTGTGCGAAACCGTGGTGGCTGCGGTGCCGTGACCGCACAGAGCGCCGCTGCCACAACGCGAACACCCGCTGCGCTCCGGTGAAAGCCCGGAGGGCAGCGGGTGTTCGCGGTGCGAGACGCCAGGGCTTCAGCGTCGCGTGATCTCCGCGGCGGCGTCGGCGACTGTTCGCCCGTGGACGGCGGGGCGCCCGCCGTAGGGGTCGCCGTCGCCCCACAGTGTCGTCGGCGCGGCCTTGCGCACCACCGGGATGACCTCGGAGGCGAAGCGTTCGAGCATGGCGAGCTGCTGCTCGTGCGGGATCACCGTCGGGAGGCTGAACGACTGGAGGTCGTGCCCGAACGCCTCGTGCCACCACAGGATCTTCTCGGCGATCTGCTGCGGAGAGCCGACCAGGACGGGCCCGCGCTCGATGGCGTCGTCGATGGTCGCGAACGTCATCTCGTTGCCCGGCGTGTGGTTCCCGGGCTGGTTGAAATACGCCACGATCCGCTCGTACGTCGGCCCGAACGCCTCCTGCGCCTCCTGGGTCGTGTCGGCCAGGTAGAGGAAGCCGGACCCGGCGGCGACGTACGCGTACCGGGGGTCGTGGCCGTGCCTGGCGTACTCGGCGCGGTAGTGGTCGATGAGGGCCGTGTACTTGTCGCGGGGCTGGATGGCGTTGGCGGAGAAGAGCGGGTCACCCCACTGGGCCGCGAGACTCGCCGAGGTCAGCGTGGTCGCCGAACCGTGCCACACCCGAGGGGCTCCGGCGAACGGCCGCGGCAGGCTGGTGACGTCGTCCAGCGGACCGCGGAAACGGCCCTCCCACGTCACCTTCTCCTCGCGCCACAGGCGGCGCAGCAGCTCGTACTTCTCGGCCAGTGCGTCCCACTGGTCGCCGTTGCCGATCCCGAACATGGGCAGTTGGCGCATCTCGTTGCCCTTGCCGATGACGAGCTCCAGGCGGCCGCGGGAGATCTGGTCGACCGTGGCGTAGTCCTCGGCGACGCGCAGCGGGTCGTGGATCGACAGGACGGAGACGCCCGTCTGGATACGGACCCGGCTGGTGGTCGCGGCGATCGCGCCGAGCAGGACCGTGACCCCACTGGAGAGGAAGTCACCGGCGTGGCGTTCGCCCAGCGCGACCGCGTCGAAGCCGAACTCCTCGGCGTAGCGGGCCGAAGTCAGCGCTTGGGAGTAGCGCTCGTCGGGGTGGACCTCGCGCCCGGTGACCGGGTTCTTGAGGTTCGGCAGGATGTCGAGGACCTGGAACTTCATGAGCCGACCTTCTCGCTGGAGTGGGACACCTCGGCGGCTTTCCACTGCCGCAGCAGACTGTTGACGGCCTGGCGGCCCGCACGGTTGGAGCCGACGGTGGACTGGGACGGCCCGAAGCCGACGAGGTGCACACGCGGTTCGCCGGCCACCTGGGTGCCCTGCATGGTGATTCCGCCGCGTTCGTTGCGCAGCCGCATCGGGTCCAGGTGCGTGAGCGCGGCCTTGAAACCGGTGGCCCACAGGATCACGTCGACCGGCGTGAAGGAACCGTCCGCCTCGCGTACGCCGCCGGGTTCGATCGCGGTGAACATGGGACGGCGTTCGAGGACCCCGCGCTCCTTCGCCGCCAGCGCGTACGGGGTCCAGCCCAGACCCGTGTAGGAGACTACGCTCCCGGTGGGTCGGCCCGCCTCCACGTCGGCGGTGACCTTGGCGATGATCTGACGTCCCTCGACCTCGGGGTCGAACCCGCCCTCCAGGAAGACGGGTTCGCGCCGGGTGTACCAGTACGTGGTGGCCACCCGGGAGATCTCCTCCAACTGCTGGAGCGCCGAGATCCCACCGCCGACGACTGCGACCCTGAGGCCCGCGAACCGGTCGGCCGAGACGTAGTCGTGGGTGTGCAACTGGAGGCCGGTGAAGCTCTCCTGACCCGGGTAGCGGGGACGGACGGGGTTGGTCCAGGTGCCGGTGGCGTTGATGACCGCCCGCGTGATCCAGGTCCCGGCACTGGACTCCACGACCAGTTCGCCGTCGGGGCGGTCGTCCAGCGGCCGTACGGCGCTGACCGTCACCGGCCGCAGGATCGGCAGGGCGCTCGCCTGCTCGAAGGCGGCGAAGTAGCGCGGCACCGCCGTACGGCTGGGCTCCTCGGGATCGATGGGAGGTTTCGGGAAGTCGGGCAGGTCGAAGATGCCGTTCACGGTGTTCATCCGGAGCGACTCCCAGCGGTGCCGCCACGCCCCGCCGGCCGCCGGTTCGGCGTCGAGGACCACGAAGGTCCGCTCGCCGTCCGGGTCGGTCAGGGCGCTGGTGAATCCGCGTCGCATGAGGTGGTAGCCGGCCGAGAGGCCGGACTGCCCGCCGCCGATGACCACGACTGTGGCGCGCCGGCCGTCAGTGTGCATCGGCCTGCTCATCACCTCGCGCGAGCGCGTTGCCGCCGGTGGCCAGACGCATGAGGTCGGTGTCGAAGTCGATGTCCTCCAGGGACCGCTCCGCCCGGGTGGCGTTGCCGCCGAACTGGTGTTGATATCCGCCCCAGTTGCCGTCGGCGATCTCGCGGCCCGCTCCGCTGCGCACCATCACGGAGAGCTCCTGGGCCGCCCGTGCGATGCGCTTGCCGAGGTCGGTCGACGCCCAGTCCTCCGGGGCGGCATACAGGGACGTCGGCATCGGGATCGCCCGCAGGAAGGCGAACAGCGGCCTCAGCTGCTCGTCGACGACCATGGCGTGCCGTGCGCTGCCGCCGGTGGCGGCCAGGACGACCGGCCTGGCGATCAGCAGGTCGTTGTCGACGAGGTCGGCGAACGACTTGAACAGGCCGCTGATGCCCGCCTTGTAGACCGGGGTGGCCGCGATGACGGCGTCGGCCGAGGCGAGCAGTTCCATGGCGGACTGCACCTTCGGGGGGAGCATGCCGCTCACGATGCCCTGGGCGATGTCCGTGGCGAGAGGACCGAGATCGATCGCGCGCACGGTCGCCTGCGTGCTCGACTCCCGGAGGGTGTCGACCGTCTTCTGGGCGATGCGGTCGGCGAGCAGGCGGGTGGACGAGGGGTCGCTGACGCCGGCGTTGACGATGGCGATCGTCACCGAGGCAGCGGTGGGGGAGAGGGCGTTCATGCGAGGCTCCTGATGGGTGCCGACGGCGGCCGTCAGAACGCGGCCGGGTAGCTGGCTTCGACGGTCGGGTCGCTGTCCTGGTAGGGCGAGGTGCCGGACAGGTTGTCGCCGCGGTTGGGGTTCGGACGCGGCTGGCGCGGCGCGGCGTCGCCGTACTTCGCCTTGATGAGGGAGGCGTGCGTCGGGGCGTCCGGGATGCCGGGCTTGCGGCGGGCCGCCATCTCCTCGCGCAGCACGGGTACGACCTCGGTGCCCAGCAGTTCGACCTGCTCCAGTGCCAGGTCGACCGGCAGACCGAGGCCGTCGACCCCGAAGAGCTGGCGCTGGTAGTCCCCGAAGCCCTCCTGCCAGGTGAGGACCTTGTCGATCACTTGCTGCGGGCTGCCGACGGTGAGGGGGGTGGCGGCCATGTGGTCCTCCAGCTTCGAGCCCCGGAAAATGGGGTGGCTCTCGAAGTAGGGGCGGAAGGCGTTGACCGCGTCCTGGGAACGCTTGGCGATGTGCGCCATGCCGCCCAGGCCGACGATGGCCTGCTCGGCGGTGCCGTGGCCGTAGTGCTCGTACCGCCGCCGGTAGAGCTCGACGATCGGCTTGAAGTGGAAGTTCGGGGCCAGGATGTGGTTGGCGAAGAACCCGTTGCCGTAGTACGCCGCCTGCTCGGCGGTCTCAGGACTGCGGATGGCGCCGTGCCACACGAAAGGGGGGACGTCGTCCAGCGGGCGCGGCGTGGAGGTGAAGCCCTGCAGCGGGGTGCGGAACTGTCCCTCCCAGTCGACGACGTCCTCGCGCCACAGGCGGTGGAGGAGGTTGTAGTTCTCCAGGGCGAGCGGGACGCCCTGACGGATGTCCTTGCCGAACCAGGGGTAGACGGGGACGGTGTTCCCGCGCCCGAGCATCAGGTCCAGGCGCCCCTTGGCGAGGTGCTGCACCATCGCGTAGTCCTCGGCGATCTTCACCGGGTCGTTGGTGGTGATCAGTGTGACGGCCGTGCTCAGGATGATCCGCTCGGTCAGTGCCGCGATGTGGGCGAGCACGGCCGGGGGAGAGGAGGGGATGAAGGGCGGGTTGTGATGCTCCCCGAGCGCGAACACGTCGAGCCCCACCTCGTCGGCGCGGCGGGCGACCTTGACGATGTTGCCGATCCGCTCGGCCTCGCTCTGGGTCTGCCTGGTGGCCGGGTCGGGCGAGATGTCACCGATACTGAAGATGCCGAACTGCATGGTGGAACTCCTTGGGGTTACCGAACCGCTCATGTAGTCAAACGAGGTGATACGTCATCTATTCCCGGGTGGGTGACACCCCCCGGGGGTGCCGTGGGACCGCGTGCCGGGCTGGGTGACCCGGGTGGGCCGCTCAGTCACTCACCTTGCTCCGGTTCTGGTACAGCAGGTCGGCGTAGTCGGGGTGGCGGTCGATCCAGCCGGCGTAGAAGGAGCAGGTGGCGAGCACACGCAGCCCAGCGGCGCGGGCCTCGTCGAGAGAGGTCCGCACGAGCGCGGAACCGACCCCGCGGCCCTCGTACGCCGGTGCCACCTCCGTGTGGACGAACGCGATCAGTTCCGCCGTCCGGATGTACTCCGAGAACCCGGCGACCTCGGGCTTCCCGTCCATCCGCGCTTCGTAGCGGCGCGCCTCGGGTGCCTCGACGACCTTGACAGTCACTTGTTCTCCTTGGAACTCGGGCGGTTCGACGCGGCGGGAGTCCGACTTCGTCGGGTGTTTGTTGACGCGTCTACGAAATTAGTTCGGGAAGATTGATATGTCAACTATATCGTCCGGCGCGTGTCAGCTGGGCCCTCGGCCTGGGCAACAAGTGAAACCCCCAGGTCTGCCGACCTGGGGTTTTGAGTCTGGGGCGGGCGACGGCAACCGGCGCGCCCGCGGACCGGGCCGACCTCGTAAGGGCCAGAGGTACTTCGCGGACTGGCCGGCGTCGATGGGCAGCACCGTGGCGTTGACGTAGCTGGCGTCCTCGGAGAGCAGGAAGGCCACGACGGACGCGATCTTGTGAGGCTGCCCGTGGCGCTGGGTCGGATTGACGCCGATGAACTGCTCTGCGGTGCCCTCGGGGTCCTCGGGGTCCTCGGGGTCCTCGGGGTCCTCGGGGTCGAGCCTGCGCATCACGTTCTCGATCATGGGCGTCCAGATCTTGCCCGGGGCGATCGCGTTGGCGTGGATCCCGGACGATGCGCACTCGAGGGCCGCGGTCCGGGTCAGGCCGACGACGCCGTGCTGGACGCGACATAGGCGGACGCGCTCTCGACCTCCCTGATACCTCCGACGCTCGCGCTGTTCACCACCGAACTACCGCCCTCACGGCGCATCACGGCGAGCACCTTCTTCAGGCCCAGGAACATGCCGCGGAGGTTGATGGCCGCCACGGGGTCGAAATCCTCTACCCCGTAGTCCTCGGTCGGGTTCGGGCGCCCCTTGATGCCGGCGTTGTTGAAGAAGCCGTCGATGCGGGAGAAGCGCTCAAGGGTGGTCGCCACGTAGCGCTCGACATCCTCGGGGCGGGACACGTCGGCCACGACCGAGACGAACTGCGCCCGCGGGTTCACTTCGCGGACTGCGGCCTCCGTTTCGGAGGGGCCGTCTTTGGTGATGTCGACGAGGGTCAGTGCCGCCCCCTCCGAACCAAGACGGACGGCGGCGGCGCGGCCGAGCCCCGATCCGGCTCCGGCGATGATGTCGGTTTTGTCGGTGAAGCGATCCATGGTGTGTCCTTCTCAGGGACTGCCGGCCGAAGGCCCACGGGCCGCAGGGGCCCTCGGGCCTTTCGGCTCGGCGATGGTGCCGCTCAGGCAAGGCCCAGCAGGGCGGCCAGCGCCTGGCCCCTCGGGGTGGTCCAGTCGACGGCGAGTTCGGACACGACCTGCGCTGTCGAGCTGATCACGGCTCCAGCCTGTTCCATGCGGCGCAGTGCGGCGTCGTCGCCGATCTTGGTGAAGGAGGCCGAGGCGTCGGTGACGACCTGGACCTCGTAGCCCTCGTCGAGGAGTTGCAGGACCGGGAAGACCACGCAGACCTCGGTCGTGATGCCTGCGATGATGATCTTCTTACGGCGGGTGGCGCGGACGGCCTGGGCGAAGTTCTCGTCGTGCATGGCGTTGACGATGCCGGCCCGCTTGATGCGGTCGGCGAATGCCTTCGGCGCGATCTCCTCCAGCTCGGGCAGCAGCGGGCCCTGGATGTTCTCCTCCATGCTGGAGGTCAGCACCAGCGGCATCTCGGTGGCGGTGGCTATCTTCGCCAGGTTCAGGGCGGACTTCTTGACCTCCTCGACGTCGTGCGAGTGCGTCCAGGACATGGTGCCGATCTGGTGGTCGATCAGCAGCATGGCGGCGTTCTCCGGAGTGAAGTCGTTGGTGGGCGTCGCGCTCTTTCTGGACTCCGGCCTGTCCGAGCGGTGGTCCGAGTTCCTCTTCGATGCCGCCTGAGCCACCGAGGGTGCGGCGAGGGATGCCCCCAGGCCCAGGGCTGCGGTGATGGCGCTACGGCGGGAGAAGAAATTGCGCATGGCTGCAAACTCCTTAGGAATGGCTGCGGAGGGTTGATGCATCACCTTTATATGTGATGCATCAACACCATGTCCAGACGAGGAGCTTAGACAGCCTGTCCAGGCGCTGTGTCGCAAGTTTGAGTGGCATCCCCCCGCGGGCGCGATCTCGGTGACCGCTCGTCGCCCAGTGATCGAAAACGGCGTCGCCGTGTGGTGGAATGTTGTTACGTCAACTAACATGCGTCCTGGATTCGGTGTCAGCCGTGGCCCGGGCCTTCGAGGAGGTCGTAGGAGATGACCCAACAACCGCAAGAGCTGCTCTTCGGCAGCTTCATCACGCCGAGCGTCGATCGCATCGAGCAGGTGGTGGAGCTCACCCGGCTGTCCGAGCGGGCCGGGCTGGACCTGGCCACCTTCCAGGACCATCCGTACCAACCGAGGCTGCTGGACTCCTGGACGCTGATCTCCTACCTGGCCGCGGCGACGAGCCGGATCAGACTGGCGCCCAACGTGATGAACCTGCCGATGCGCCAGCCCGTCGTGATCGCCCGCAGTGCCGCCAGCCTGGACCTGCTGAGCGGCGGGCGCGTCGAACTGGCTCTGGGGGCGGGCGGGTTCTGGGACGCCATCGAGGCGATCGGCGGCCGACGACTGAGCCCGGGTGAGTCCATCGACGCCCTCGAAGAGGCCATCACCGTCATCCGCGAGATCTGGGACACGGACACCCGTGGCGGGGTGCGGGTGGACGGCTCCCATTACCAGGTCGCCGGCGCCAAGCGCGGGCCCGCGCCCGCCCATGACATCGGCATCTGGGTCGGCGCGTACCGGCCCCGCATCCTCCGGCTCGTCGGCCGGGTCGCCGACGGATGGGTGCCCAGCCTGAGCTACCTGGAGGGCGGGCTCGCCGGGCTCGCCGAGGCCAGCCGGCACCTCGACGAGGGCGCCCAGGCAGCCGGACGCGACCCCGCCGCCATCCACCGGCTGCTCAACATCGGCGACCACTTCACCCCGGATGGCTCTCCGGTCCTGACCGGTCCGCTGGTCCAGTGGGCCGGACAGCTCGCCGAGATCAGCGTCGAGTACGGGGTGACCGGCTACATCCTCGCGGGCGACAACCCCACCACCATCCAGCAGTTCGGCGAGGAAGTGGCCCCCGCCGTCCGCGAGTTGGTCGCGAAGGCCCGCACGTAACTGCCAGAGCACAGCTGATACATCAACCCGGGGATGCGATACGCGTCCTGACTGGAAAGAGTTGACTGGTTGGCATCATGAAGGATCACACGGCAAGGGCCGACGCGGGCGGACTCGGCGGGTTCCTGCGAGCGCGCCGGGAACAGCTGCGACCCGAGCAGGTGGGGCTGCCATCCTCCGGCCGGCGCCGAACTCCCGGGCTGCGGCGCGAGGAACTCGCCACCATCGCCGGCGTGAGCGTCGAGTACTTGGAACGGCTGGAGCAGGGGCGGGACACCAACCCCTCCGTCGCGGTGCTCGGCGCACTCGCGGAGGCGCTGCGGCTGTCCGACGACGAGAAGCGGCACCTTGCGATGCTGGCCATGAACCGGCACAGCGGCACACTCGTCCCGGCGGCCCACCCGGTCGGCGAAGAGCCGAGATCGACGCTGCGTGCGCTGCTGGACCATCTGGATCCCACGCCTGCGTGCCTGCTCGGACCGATCTACAACCTCGTGGGATGGAACCACGCCTGGGAAGGCGTGGTCAGGCCGCTCGGCGTGCTGGACGACGACCGGCCCAATTTCTTCCGGTTCCACTTCCTGAACCCGATGGCGCACACGATCTTCGCCGACGACCACTGGGCCGTTATCGCCGACGAACTCGTCGGCTGGCTCCGCTCCGCCCAACCGGAGTGGGGCACCGACGACGAGTTCCGCATGCTGGTCGAAGACCTCGGCGCGGTACCCGAGTTCGCCAGGAGATGGGCCGCTCACCCGGTCGCGTTCCGGCAGCCGGGCAGCCGGGTTCTCCTTCACCCCGAAGCCGGAACCCTTCGCTTCACCATCGAGGTCCTCCTCGTCGGCGAGGGCCAGCACTGGCTGCAGCTGTGGGTGCCGTACGACGACGAGACCACGTCCGCCATCAACGCCCTGCTCGCCGGTCCAGGGAACGGGCGAAGCCGCTGACGCTGCGGATGTTCGCCGCGTAGACCTCGGGCAGGGTCGCGCGGAATAGGATCTCGGCCTCGTGGGAGAGCCCCACGTTCAGCCAGGCGCTCGCCGGGACACGCGCCGCGAGCAGTTGGCGGTAGTAGCCGAGACCCTCGTCACGCAGCGGGTCGAGCTCGTTGACCGAGATCACGTGCGGCGGAAGCCCCTCCAGGTCGGCGGTGGTGGCCCGGGCAGGCCAGCAGGTGGCCTCGTCGATGTGTGCCGACCCCGGGTCGTAGATCTCGGCGAGCACCTGCATCATGTCGCGCTGGTTGAAGTACCCGTCGTTCTCGGCGACGGAGGGAAGAGCTCCGCTGTCCGCGGCCCACTTGCCGTGGACGTACGGGCAATGGGCGTACACCCCGGAGATCGTGGAGAGGAACCCCTCGCGCTTGGCCTTGATGGCGAGCGCGAGGGCGAGGTTGGCGCCGCCCGAGTCGCCCGACACCACGATGTTCGACACGCCCAGCTCGGCGGCGTGCTCGGCGACCCATTTCAGACCCGTGGCACAGTCCTCCAGACCTGTCGGGTAGGGGTAGGGGCCCAGCCTGCCCGCGCCATTGCGGAACTCGACGCCGACGACGACCAGGCCGTCGGCGGACAGCTCGCGCCGCCAGCGGTCGTAGACCGCGCCGGTCGCACCCATCATGACCATGCCGCCGCCGTGGACGTAGTAGACGCAGGGCAGCGGGCCCTCCGCGGCCTGGGGACGGGTCACGTACAGCTTGATCTCGTGGCCGTCGGCAGCCACCGCCGTGCGGGTCTCCGATGCGATCCCCTCGACCTCGGGCAACCCCGCCGTCAGTGCCTCGAACACCGGCTCGAAGGCGGCCTCGGCGGCGGCCGCGAACTCCAGAAGTTCCGCACGCGGGGAGCGGGCGGTCACCGGCGGCGCCGACGCCGGCCGGTCGAGACCGAACGGCGCCAACGCCGCCACCACGCCCGGGTGGACCCGGGGGTCGGTCCCGAGTGAGAGCTCTGGGTCTCCCAGGCGCCCGGGTGCGCTTGTGCGAGGTTCCGTAGCACTATCCGTCGTCACGGACGGCTCCTTCTTGTCGTGAGTGGATGTTTGGAGGGGGCGTTGTGCGGGGCGCCTGTCAGTGCTTGAAGAGTTCGCCCGCGCCGGGCACGGGGGTGTGGGCGCCGAGGGAGTTGAGCAGCTGCCAGGAGGTGGCGGTGGAGGCGGTGATGACGGGGAGTCCGCCGACGGCCTTCTCAGCGGCGGGGATGGCCTGCAGGGAGGGCATCTGGACGCAGGCGCTGAGGACGACCGCGTTCACGCCGCGGGTGTCGAGGCGTTCGGCGATCTCGGGCAGCTGTGCCTGGTCGAGACGGCCGACGGCGAGGTTGTCGTCGACCTCCAGGCTGACGGCGTCCTGGACCTCGATGCCCTCGGCCTCGATGTAGTCGGCGACCAGCGCGGTCAGCGGCTTCATGTACGGGGTGACGATGGAGACCTTGCGGGCCCCGAGGTGGTGCAGACCCGCCACCAGGGCGCCGGCGCTGGAGACGACGTCGACCGGGTCGCCCGCGTCCTTGGCGGTCTGGGTGAGCCGCTCCTCGATGTCCCGGTGCACGCCGCGGCCCTGGGACATGATGGCGACCAGGCAGGCGTAGGCCATCACGTCCACGGCCGCGTCGGCCAGTTCCACGGCGGCGCGGTCGGCGTCGGCGTTCATCGCGGCGAGTTCCTCCGCGGTGACCGTCTTCATCCGCATCCGGCTGGAGTGGAACGTGAATCTGTTGTCCGACCTGGCCGCGACCCGGCGCAGCACCTCGGGGACCTCGGTCTCCATCGTCGTGTTCGAACTGGGCACCAGCAGGCCCACACGGTAGGAAGTCATCGCCGTTCACCTTTCGTCGCACATGCGGCTGGGCCACGACGCTGTCACCGACCACCCCCGGGAGGAACGCCCGGCGGATACCCGTACTCGCAGGGAGGGGCTCCGTACTCGCAGACTCTCCCTGCGAGTACGGAGTATCGTCCGGGCGTTCCTCGCCGGACGTGCCGCGTCCATCGTCAGTGGCAAGCAGTCGAACCCGCGGAGAGGGACATCCGATGGAAATCAGGCCGATGCGTTCATGGATTCACCACAGCAGGGGCAAGGTGCTGCGGCAGGCGGAGACCACGCGGGCCGGTCTGGGCCTGTTCGAGGACATGTTCACCCGGCAGGGCTTCGAGGGCCGTGACGCGCACCTGTACAGGCGTCACGAGCCGACCGCCTGGAAGCGCGCCGAGAAGGACGCGCAGGCCTACGACTTCGACGGGCAGGTGGTGGAGCCCGCCGACCTGGCGCAGGCCGACGGGGTGCCGCTGCGGCTGTTCTCCAACGAAGACGTCTCCGTCTGGGTGAGCCGGCGCAGCGAGAACATGCCCTTCTCGGTGCGGAACGCCGACGGGGACGAGCTGTACTTCGTGCACGACGGCACCGGCACCTTCTACACCGAGTTCGGGCCGATCCCCTACGAGCCCGGTGACTACGTCCTGCTGCCCAAGGGTACGACGTACCGGATCCGCCCGGCCGGCCCCGTGAACTACTTCCTGATCTTCGAGTCGCCTGAGGAGCTCGGCTTCGCCGACATCGGGACGCACGGCCGCCGCGCCCCGTTCGACCCGGACCTGCTGTACGTGCCCAGCCCGGCGCTGGACGAGCTGGGTGACGGCCGCAACGAGGCGGGCGAGTGGCCGGTGCGGATCAAGTCCCTCGGTGCATACACGTCGGCGTTCTACGAGTTCGACCCGATCGACGTGGAGGGCTGGAAGGGCGACCTGTTCCCCTTCAAGCTGAACATCCGTGACTACCGGCCGATCATGAGCGACCGCATCCACCTGATGCCGTCCGCGTACGCCGTCTTCGCAACTCCGGAGTTCATGGTGGGCAACCTGCTCCCGCGCCCCTACGAGTCGGGCGAGGACACGGAGAAGATCCCTGCGTACCACCGCAACGTGGACTACGACGAGTTCACGTTCATCCACAACGGCACGGTCATGGGCCTGGACGTCGCCAAGGCCAGCATCTCCCTGGTACCTCGCGGCCGGCACCACGGCTTCCCGGAGCAGTACCAGGAGGTGCTTCGCAAGACCGTCAAGCCGGGCGACCACCTCGACTACGAGATCATCTTCATGGACACGGTGCAGCCGCTGACGCCCTCGCAGGAACTCTGGGACACCAAGCGTCAGGGCGAGCACTTCTTCGAGGGCGGACGCGACAAGGGCGGTGACACCCAGTGACGCAGCAGAAGCGGATCAGTGCCAACGCCGTCGGCCTGATCGATTTCGAGGCGCTGCCGGAGGGGACGGAGACGACGCTCGTCCCGGTCACCGCCTCCGACGGCGCCGGCTCCCGCGGGGTCCTCTACGCCCGTGGCGCTGAGCGGACGGTGGTCGTGGTGTCGCACCCCCGGGGCGACATGAGCCGGCACTATGCCGCTCCGGCGGTCCTGGAGGCCGGGTACGCCCTCTACGTCCAGCTGACCCGAGGCTTGAACAACGACCTCGACGTCGAACACGAGCGGCTGCTGCTCGATCTCGCGGCCGGGCTGAGCCACCTGAAGGAGGAGCGGGGCTACGAGAAGATCGTGCTGCTGGGCAACAGCGGCGGGGGATCGCTGCTGACGTTCTACCAGCAGCAGGCGAGCACGCCCCCGCCGCACAGGCTGACGGACACCGCGTCCGGGGATCCACTGGACCTCAACTCGGTCGAGATGCCCAAGGCCGACGGGGTCGTCCTGATCGCCGCACATCCCGGCCAGGGTGCGATCATGCTCACCGCCATCGACCCGTCCGTGATCGATGAGAACGACCCGCTGGCGGTGGATCCGGATCTCGACATGTACAACTCGGCGAACGGGTTCCGCGAGCCACCGGAGCCGAGCAAGTACTCCGCGGAATTCGTCGACCGGTACCGGGCGGCCCAGCGGGCCCGCGTGGCCAGGCTGGACGCCAAGGCGCACGCGCTGATCGCCGAGCAGCGGCGACACAAGCTGCGGATGCAGGAGCCGGGATTCTCGGACCTGCCGCTGGAGGAGCGCACCTACATCACCCGCCGTGCGCTCGTCGGCCAGCACATGGTCGTCCACCGGACCGAGGCCGATCCCGCGTACCTGGACACGAGCCTGCACGCCTGGAAGTCCACCCGGAAGGCCGGCTCGATCCTCGGCCCCCGTCCGGACCAGGTCAACTACGCACCCGGCGGGTTCGGCCGGTTCGTCACACCGCGGGCGTGGCTGAGCACGTGGTCGGGGCTGTCCACCAGGGCCGCCCTCGGCGAGTCGCTGAAGTCGGTCCGTGAACCACTGCTCGTGATCAACCTGACGTCGGACAGCATCGCCTTCCCCGACGACACCCAGGCGCAGTTCGACGCCGCCCCGGCGGAGGACAAGACGATCCGGTTCGTGGAGGCCGAGCACTTCGCCACGCCCCTCCCGAAGCGTGCAGAGGCGCTGCGCGTCGTCGTCGAGTGGCTCGCGCCGCGTTTCCCGGGATCGCTCACCGACCAGGAGATCAGATGAAGCACTTCGTCGTGACACTCGTATTCACCGATGGGCTGCCCGGTCCCGAGGTGGGCCGGGAACAACAGGCATTCGTGGCCCAACTCCACGAGCGAGGCGCCCTCGTCATGTCCGGTCCGTTCACCGACGGGCGTGGTGGGATGGCCGTGCTGCGCGGTGACTCTCTCGAAGAACTGCGGGACCTCTATCGCGAGAGTCCTGTAGTCCGCCACGGCGGCGCTACGGCAGAAGTACGTGAGTGGAACGTGCTCTTGGACGCGACTGAGCAGTGACGTCGCGAGACGCCGGTTCCGGTCGAACCGGGACCGGCGTCCAGGGCGTGAGTACCCGCGGCGGTCAGCGTGCTGATGTATCAAGGGCTGCGCATCTGCCGAGACTGCGTCGAGACCACGGAAGCGCGTTGTGGCGAGGGGCGCGGGGCCGCCGGCTGGGTCGCGGGCAGAGGGCGGGGGCATGGACCGGCCGCCAGGGGTGATGGATGTGGCGCGGGAGGCCGGGGTCTCGCACATCCCCGTCTCGCGTCTCGTTGACGCCGCATCTCCCTGGCGTCGGCGTTACGCAGCAAGAGTGAAGATCTGAGTGATCATGGCGTAAGGCACCTCGTAAAAATTGACGCATCACGTGCGGTCTGTTGCGGTTGATGTGTCAACCGCAATCCGTCCTGGTACAGAGGTAGCTGGCATGAGTGAGAAGAAGGTCATCGCGGTCGCCGGAGCCACGGGTTCGCAGGGTGGTGGCGCCGCGCGGGCGATCCTGGCCGATCCGGGCTCGGGTTTCACCGTGCGGGCGCTGACCCGGAACCCTGACTCGCCCGCGGCCAAGGAGTTGGCCGGACTCGGCGCGGAGGTCGTGCACGCGGACTTCGACGACGAGCCGACCGTGCACAGGGCGTTCGAGGGGGCCTATGGCGCGTTCCTGGTCACCAACTTCTGGGCGCACGGCTCGGCGGCCAAGGAGACCGAGGAGGTCGAGAACCTGGTCCGTGCGGCGAAGGCGGCCGGGCTGCGGCATGTGGTGTGGTCGACGCTGGAGGACACCCGCGAGCTGCTGCCGCTGGAGGACGAGCGGATGCCGGTCCTGCAGGGCAAGTACAACGTGCCGCACTTCGACGCCAAGGGCGAGGCCAATGAGCTGTTCCGGCAGGCCGGGGTGCCGACCACCTTCCTCAACACGACGTTCTTCTACCAGAGTTTCCTGGGGGCCATGGCCCCGAAGCGGGCCGAGGACGGCGTGCTGACACTGACGCTGCCCTTCGAGGACGGCAAGCTGTTGTCCGGCGTGGACGTCAACGACATCGGCCGCACCGCCCTGGCCATCTTCAAGAACGCGGAGCGCTTCATCGGACACACCGTCGGGCTGGCGGGCGACCACCTGACCGGCGCCCAGTACGCGGAGAAGATCGGTGCCGCGATCGGCGAGCCGGTGCGCTTCCAGTCGGTGCCCTACGACGTCTTCCGCTCGCTGGGCGTTCCGGCGGGCGACGAGATCGCCAACATGTTCCAGTACTACGGCGACTTCGACGAGGAGTTCACCGGCGCCCGTGACCTGGACGGGATCCGGGAGTTCCACCCGGAATTGAAGAGCTTCGACGCCTGGCTGGCCGAGAACGCCGGCAGTTTCCAGGTGGACTGATCGGGCACAACCCACCCTGAAGACCGTTGTCCCGGCAGGCCGAGCAGGCCTGCCGGGACAACGGTCGATTGTCGGTCCTGGTCCGGACTACATGGCCAGGCCGAGCGTGACCGCGGCGGCCACGGCGAGGAACAGGAAGAGGAACGGGCTCAGGGCGCTGTTCCGGGTGGCGGGGTCCGCGTAGTCGCCGGCCTTGGCGTGGAAGGCGACCCCGCCGATCATGGTGATGGCGAGACCTATGGCGGCGGCGATGCCCAGCGGCTGCCAGAACAGCCCGACGACGAGTCCACCGGCCGCGGCGAGCTCGGCCAGGCCGATGAAACGGACGAAGCCCGCGCTCAGCCCCATGTGGGACTGGAGCGCGGCGGGAACGTCGCCCTTCAGCAGCGCCTTGGGCGCACCCGCGGCGAGCGAGCCGAGCGCGAGGAGTGCGCTGAGAAGGGCGGCGGTGACGTACATGGATCGGTTCCTTCCGAGCGGCCCGCACCGGAACGACGGGCCGCCAGTTGTCGTTGACATATCAACAACGGAACCTTAAGCGCCATATAGAGGACTCGTCAATTAAGTGTCGCGGGGCCTGGTGCGACGCCGGTACCGGACGCCTGCTCGTGATGGACAGGGCGGGTGAACTCGTAGGCGGACTCCTGCTCCAGGGGCGGGCCGGGCACGTCGGGTGCGTGCTGCTCAGCGCCTGCCGTTATCGCCGGGAGCGGCTCCTGGTGCGGGCCCGCTGCGAGCTCTGCGTTCGGCCGACAACTCGGCGTACAGCGAGAGGAGTTCGGGGCGGTCGACGCTGCCCTTGTCGACGGCCGACACGGTCGCGGTCCCGAGCAGGATCTTCTTCACGGGCACCTCGAGCCGCTTCCCGGTCAGGGTGTGCGGGACGGCCGGCACCCGGACGATCTCGTCCCGGCACATGCCGGGGCGAGGCCTGGGTGCGGATGGTCCCCGCGATCCGGCCACGCAGGCCGTCGTCGAGCCGTACCTCCGGAGCCAGCGCCACGAACATCGGCATCCAGTAGCCGCCGTCGGGTTCCTCGACGCCGACGACCAGCGACTCCCGCACCTCGGGCAGGGACTCGACCGCCTGGTAGATCTCGGCACTGCCCAGCCGGACGCCCATCCTGTTCAGGGTCGCGTCGGAACGCCCGTGGACGACGATGCCGCCGTGGGAGGTGACGGTGATCCAGTCGCCGTGGCGCCAGACTCCCGGGTACGTGCCGAAGTAGGCGTCCCGGTAGCGGGCCCCGTCCTCGTCGTTCCAGAAGTGGAGCGGCATGGAGGGCATCGGTTCGGTGATCACCAGTTCGCCGACCTGGTCCACCACCGGCTGCCCGGCCTCGTCCCAGGCCGCCACGGCGGCACCGAGACAGGGGCGGGGATCTCGCCGGCCCGCACGGGGAGCCAGGTAGCGCCGCCCACGACGTGGCCTCCTCGCAGCCCGTCATGCCGTGGCTCGGCTCGTACGGCAGCCCGACGTTGTCCACGAGCACGGTCTCGCGCAGGGTCGGCAGGCTCTTGCGGAGCTCGTCGACGGCAGCCCGGCGGTCCTGCCGGTGTCCGCCGTAGAGGTATCCGTCCGCGGTGACCAGCACGACCGGCTCCAGCTGGGAGAAGCGATCGCTCGCGCTCGTGGCGGCGAAGTCCTGGCCGCGGGAGGACCAGACGGCGCCGACACTGGCCGTGGCGAGGAAGGCGACGACGGCGTGCGGGAGGTTCGGGAGGTAGCCAACGACCCGGTGCCCCGGCCGGACGCCCAGCTCGCGGAAGTGGGCAGCGAGCGCCGCGGTCCGCTGTCTCAGCTCGGCCCAGGACCAGTCCCTGCGACGGCCGTCCTCGTCGACGGCGAGGAGGGCGGGGCGCTCGGGGTCGGCCGCCCGGAAGACGTGTGCGGCGTAGTTGAGCCGGGCACCGGGGAACCAGGTGGCGCCGGGCATGGTCCGGTCGGTGAGCACCGCCCTCGGCGCGGCGGAGGCGTCGATGTCGAAGAACTCCCAGAGCGCGCCCCAGAGTCCCTCCAGGTCGCGGACCGACCACTGCCACAGCTGTGGGTAGTCGTCCACGTGGATGACGCGGTGGGTCCGCAGCCACTCGGCGAACCTCGTCAGGTTGGAAGCGTCGACGACGTCGTCACTCGGCTCCCACAGGAGTTCCTGGTCGGTCACCTGCGGTCACACTCCTCTGCTTCGCCATGCGCTGTTGCTCCCTGACCGGAGCGGCGACGGCGCGGGGTGCCAGCAGCGCGTCCGTCGTGCGCTGGATGTGCGCGGTCAGCTCGGCCACGGCGCAGTCGGCGTCGCCGGCCAGGGCCGCGTCGAGCATCCGGCGGTGTTCGCCCGCGACGTCCCGGCCCGCACCGTCGGTCGCCGCGCACGACCAGCAGCGGTAGACCTCGGTGATGGCACGCAGGGACTCGGCGAGGCCGCGGAGCCTGCCGTTGGGGCACGCCTCGTTGAGGGTCGCGTGAAACAGGGCGTGTGTCTCCAGCCACTCCTCGTTGATGGCGCCCGTCAGGTCGAGCGTCGGTTCTGTGGGGGTTCCATCGGTGTGGTGGGCTGTTGCACATGTCGGTTTGAGAGGCTGAAGTGCACAAGTACTCCTGCCGTGTCGTGCACATTGCGCTTGTCGTTGTCATTGCAGCTACGAGCGAAGAGAGAGTGTGCGTGCAAGCGTTCAAAGTCTGTACGCCTTGCGCGCTCCCGAGGGTGTACTCGCCTTCCGGCGCGGGGAGTTCGTGTGCGTCGCCAACACCGGCGGTGAGTCGGTGACCACTCCGGACTACGGCCGTGTCCTGCTGGCCAGCGGTGAGGTGACCGAGGCAGACGGCGAGACGAAGGTGCCGGCGGACATGACGGTGCGGTTCACGGCGGACTGACGGGACACCCCGGGCCGGTCAGAGCCGGGTCGCGGTTCTGACCAGGCCGGCGACGGCTCGGGAGCGGCTGTGCGGCGGCCAGGCGATGACGGTCGTGACCGTCGGCGCGTCCACCACCGGCACGGCGGCCAGGCCCTCCCGCAGTTGGGCCCGGCGCGACTCCGGCGCGATCCAGCAGGCGCGGCCGAGCGCGATCAGCTCGAGCAACTGGACGTGGTCCCGGACCTGTGGTCCGGGACCGTCCGGGTACTTGCCGTCGCGGTCGGGCCAGCGGGGCAGCGGCAGCTCGGTGACCTCGGCCGTCCGTAGCTCGGTCCGGGCGGCCAGGGGGTGTCCGGCCGGCAGGATCACCACCTCTCCCTCCGTGCGGAGGTTCTCGGTGTCGAAGCCGGACGTTGTTGCCGCCGGCACACGGGGCGTGCTGCTGACGCGGCCGACGCCCCGGACGGACATGACCTGGCTACTTGCACCACATGTGTTGCAGTCGCTACGGCGAGTGCAACTGCCTTCTGAGCTGCGAAGATAACGGCGATCCAAGCCAGTCGAGCGCAGAACCCCCACAGAACTGCAGGGTGGCGGCCAGGGTGTGGTGGACGGCTACGAGGCGTGACTGCCACGCGAGGTCGCCCCGCTCGACGGACTGCCGCAGGGCCTGGGACTCGATGGTGATCCGTACCCCGGTGAGATGGCGCAGATCTTCCTCGGACACCGACATGACGCGGAATCCAAACTGTCGTTCGGATTCGACGAGGCCCTGCTCGACGAGTCGTGGCAGGACTTCCCGTAGTACGCCGGTGCTCGCCCGGTAGTGCTCGCCGAGCTGGGTGAACGGGAGTCGCTCCCCGGGATTGAGGCGGCCGTTGAGGATGTCGCCGCGAAGTTCGGCGTAGACCTTCTCCGCCCTTGTGGGGGCGCCCGAGCGGCCCGCCTTCGACGGTGCGTCACTGAGCATGTTCTGAAGCAGAGCAGAGTCGGACCATTGTCGGAACCTCAAGAGAATTTCGAAATCATATTGACATGCCGAAATAGTCGGCGGATGTTGAGGGACAGACAGCACTGGCCGATGCGGCTCCAGGAGCGAACATGCGCATGGCATCCGTGGCACATCGCCTCACCCTCCTCTCCGCCGGGGGAGAGGCGATCGACGTCGCCCGACACAGCGATCACCGGTTCTCGTCCGACCCCCAGGCCGTCTACGAACGATGGGAGGAGTTCCGGGGCTGGGCCGCCGACGTGGGGCCGACGACAGACGGGACGGCCGAGGCGGTCGTCACGCCCGACACCCTCGGACCGCCCGCGCCGACGCCGCACCAGGTCTTCGCGATCGGGCTGAACTACACCGACCACGCCAAGGAGGCGGGGCTGGGGCTCCCCGAGGCACCGCCGACCTTCACCAAGTTCCCCACCTGCGTCACCGGCCCGTACGGCGAACTCCCGCTCCCCAGCGGCGCGGTGGACTGGGAGGTGGAACTGGTCGTGGTCATCGGCCGGCAGGCGCACCGCGTCAAGGAGGAGAAGGCCTGGGAGTACGTCGCCGGCCTGACCGTCGGCCAGGACTTCTCCGAACGGGAGGTGCAACTCGCGGGCCCCGCCCCGCAGTTCTCGCTGGGCAAGTCCTTTCCCGCCTTCGGCCCCATCGGTCCCTGGCTGGTCACGCCGGACGAGTTCGACGACCCGGACGATCTGGAGCTCAGGTGCACGGTCAACGGCGAGGAGGTCCAGAAGGCCCGTACCTCTTCGATGATCTTCCCGGTCTCCGAACTGATCGCCCGGCTGTCCGCGGTGTGCCCGCTGCTCCCCGGAGACCTGATCTTCACCGGCACCCCCAGCGGCGTCGGCGGCGCCCGTGACCCACGCAAGTTCCTCGCGCCGGGCGACGTGGTCGTCAGCCGCGTCGAGGGCATCGGCGAGATCCGCCAGCACTGCACCGGCTGACCCGTCGGCCGAGAACCGCCTCTCCCGCTCAACGACGAGTCCCAGAGGAACAGACCATGGCTCTTCACCGTCTGACATCGGTCACCGTCGGAGTGCCCGATGTCGCCGAAACCGCCTCCTACTACGCGGACTTCGGCCTGACCGAGTCCGCCTCCGGCACCTTTGCCGCCCTGGACGGCGGCGACCAGCTCATCCTCCGCCCCGCCGCCACCCGCCGACTGCTCGCCCTCGAAGTGGGCGTCGACGACGCGGACGACCTCGGCCGCGCCGCCGAGGGCCTGGGCCGCCTGAACGTCCCGGTCTCGCGGAGCGCGGACACGCTCGTGACCACCGACCCCGTCGGCGACGTCGAGGTGACCCTGCGGGTCGCCCCGCGCCTCGCCCAGCCCACGAGGCCCGCGATGCCGTACAACGGACCCGGCCGTTACGAGCGGCCCGACTCCCGGGCCCCCGCCATCCTGCGGGAAGGACCGGTCCGGCCCCGCAACCTGGGGCACGTGGTGATCGGTTCCGTCGACAAGGAGGCCTCCCAGCGCTTCTTCACCGAAGGGCTCGGCTTCAAGGTCACCGACGACATCAAGGGCATCGCCGCGTTCATGCGCTGCTCCACCGAGCATCACAACGTGCTCGTCCAGCAGTCCCCGTTGAACTTCCTGCACCACACCGCCTGGCAGGTCGACGACGTCGACGACGTCGGCCGCGGGGCCACCGCCATGCTCGAAGGGCATCCGGAACGCCACGTGTGGGGACTGGGCCGCCATCACATCGGCTCGAACTTCTTCTGGTACCTCAGGGACCCGGCCGGCAACTTCTCCGAGTACTACAGCGACCTCGACGTCATCCTCGACGACCAGCTCTGGAAGCCGGACGCCCTGGAAGGAGCCCGGGCGCTCTACGCCTGGGGGCCGCCTGTTCCGCCGTCGTTCCTCCTGCCGGAGGACATCGCCGCGCTGATGACCGGCGCCCACGCCCCGCGCTGAGGAGAGCGAGATGACCGTTGCCAGTCCCCGTCCGCCGCAACAGGTGGACGTGCTCATCGTCGGCGGCGGTGCCGCCGGGCTGACCGCCTCGCTCCTGCTGTCGCGGCTCGGGGTGCAGAGCCTGCTGGTGGAGCGCCACCCCGGCTGCTCCCACCTGCCGAAGGCACACATCCTCAACCAGCGGACCATGGAGATATTCCGGGAACTGGGCGTCGCCGACGACGTCTACAAGCGGGGCGCGCCGCGCGAGAACATGTCCACCGTCGCCTGGTCGACCTCCCTGGCCGGCCGCCGACCCGAGCACGGCCGGCTCATCGGCCGCGTCGACGCCTGGGGCGGCGGAGCGGACACGGCGGCCTACGAGCAGGCCAGCCCCTGCGTCTCGACCAACCTTCCCCAACTGCGCCTCGAACCGGTGCTGCGCCAGCACGCGGAGTCACTCGCACCCGACCGGGTCCTGTTCCAGCACGAGGTCGTCGAACTCGCCCAGGACGCCAACGCCGTCACCGCGACCGTCGTGGCCCTGGCGGACGGCACCCGCCACACCGTCCGTGCCCGCTACCTCATCGGCGCCGACGCGGGACGCCTCGTCGGGCCCACGACGGGCATCCAGCTGGGCGGCCTGACGGACGTCCTGGACATGGTCAGCGCACACATCAGCGCGGACCTGTCCGCCTGGATCGACGACCCCAGTGTCGTCATTCACTTCTTCGTCAATCCGGACGGCAGCGGCTCACTGGGCAGCGGCATCCTGATCAAGATGGGGCCGGAGCACTGGGACCAGCACTCCGAGGAGTGGGCCTTCCACGCCCTGGTGCCGCCCGGATCCGCCGTCCAGTACGAGGACGACTTCATGCCGGACCTGATCCGGCGCTCGCTCGGCATCCCCGACCTCCCGCTGACCGTGCACCGCACCTCGCACTGGCGGCAGGAGGCGACACTCGCCGACCGCTACCGGGTCGGGCGGGTCTTCGTGGTGGGCGACGCCGCCCACCGGCACTTCCCGACCACCGCCCTCGGCCTCAACTCGGCCGTCCAGGACGTCCACAACCTGGCGTGGAAGCTGGCCGCCGTCCTCTCCGGTCACGCCGGTGAATCGCTGCTGGACACCTACGAGCAGGAACGGCGCCCGGTGGCCCGCCGCAACGTCGAGCAGGCCACCACCGCGGCCCTCGCCCACCCGAACATCGACGCGGCCATCGGGCTGGCGTCGGGGATGCCGCCCGAGCAGGCCTGGGCACGCCTCACCGAGCTGTTCTCCGGCACCCGCGAGACGGCCGCACTGCGCGAGCGGGTCGCGGACGCCATCGCGTACGAGCGCCACGAAGTACGCGCCCACAACATCGAGATCGGCTACAGCTACACCTCGTCGGCCGTCCTGCACGACGGCAGCGCCCCCCACGTGTACGCCGATCCGGTACTGGACTTCCATCCTCAGACGCGCCCCGGGCACCGCGTCCCCCACGCCTGGCTGAGCCGGGGTGACCGGCAGCGGTCCGTCTACGACCTCACCGGGCGGGGCAGGTTCGTCCTGATCGTCGACGTCGACAGTCCTTCAGGCTCGGCGTGGGCCGAGGCTGCCGCAGACGCCGCCGGACGACTCGGGGTCCCGCTGGACGTCCTGCGGATCGGCGGCGCGGACAGTGCCGACGGCGAGGTCTGGGCCGACGTCACCGGGGCCTGGGCGGCGCAGCGTGAGGTCGGACCCGAGGGCGCGGTCCTCGTCCGCCCGGACCAGCACGTCGGCTGGCGCAGCATGGGAGGGCACCCGGCTCCGGGACGGGTCCTGGAGAAGGCGCTGCGTTACATCCTGGGGCGACCGGATGAGGCGCCCGGAAGCAGGGACGCGTGAGTGACGGCGAGCGGATGTCCGCGGGCATCCGCACCGCCCTCGACGGCGGCGTGCTGCGCGTGCTGCTGTCCCGACCCGAGCGGCTGAACGCGCTGCGCACGCAAGACCTCGACGAACTCGCCGACGTGATCGGCCGGGCGGCCGACGACGAGCGGATCCGAGTGCTGGTGCTGACCGGCGCCGGACGCGGGTTCTGCTCCGGCGCGGACCTGGGGGCGGAGGTCGACGCGGACACGGTGGACGCGGCCGGCCGGGCCGTCCTGGCCCTGCGGCGGATCGGGATACCGGTGGTGGCGGCCGTGAACGGCGTCGCGGCGGGCGTGGGCTGCTCCCTCGCCCTGGCCTGCGACCTGGTGATCGCCAAACGCTCGGCGTCCTTCCTGCTCGCCTTCGCCGGCGTGGGCCTCATGCCCGACGGCGGGGCGACCGCGCTCGTCCCGGCGGCCGTGGGCCGGGCACGGGCGATGTGGATGGCCCTGCTCGGCGAGCCGGTTCCGGCGCGGACCGCCGCGGAGTGGGGCCTGATCGGGCAGGTGGCCGACGACGACCTCTTCGACGCGACCGTGGCCGAGGTGACCGCGCGGCTGGCCAGCGGGCCGCCGCTCGCCTACGCGCGGATCAAGCACGCGATCGGCGAGGCGGCACTGCCCGGCCTCACCCGTGCCCTGGAGAGCGAGAGAACAGGTCAGACGGAGCTGTTGCGCAGCCGTGACTTCGCCGAGGGCACGGCCGCCTTCCGGGACCGCCGGGAGCCCAGGTTCACCGGAACCTGAACCATGCAGAGAGCCATACCAACAGGAGAAGGCATGCGTGACATAAAGAAGTTGGTCGACGATCACCTGAGCGTGTGGGCTGTCGCCGATCCCCACCAGCGGGCCGAGCGGATCGCCGCGATCTACACCGAGGACGTCACCGTCGTCGAACCCGACGGGATCGTCCGCGGCCGGGACGCGCTCAACTCCCGTATCGGGCTGCTTCAAGAACACTTCGCGGGGCTCGTGTTCTCGCTCACCACTCCGATCGAGCACCACCACGACTACGCCATGTACCAGTGGAACCAGCCCACCGAGACGAGGGCGGAGGACGTCACCGGCTGGGACGTCCTCCACTTCGACGGCGATCTGATCGACCACGCGGTGATGTTCATTCCGGGCTTCGAGGACCTGAACGTGCCCGCGGGCCACGGCGATGCGTAGACACGGTCGGTCTCAGTCGATCCGCACCGGCGTCTGAAGGACCCGGTCGTGGCCTGCCCGGCGGACCGGCCCGGTCAGGTGCAGCGTGGCCGTGAGACGGACATCGGCGCTGGACCCTCCGACCATGACCGTGATCTCGCCCGGCTCGACACAGCGCTGCATGTCCAGGCCCGTGTAGGCGAGCCGGTCGGTGTGCAGGCGGAAGGTGACCCGGCGCTGCTCGCCCGGAGCCAGCCGCACCCGGGCGAAGCCGGTCAACTGGGTGACAGGGCGCGGCAGCCGGGCCACCGGGGCGGCGGTGTAGAGCTGGACCACCTCATCGCCGGCCCGGTCACCCGTGTTGCGGACCAGGCAGCTGATCTCCACTTCCCCGTCGGTCGCGATCCGCTCGGCGCTCAACTCCAGTGCGTCGTAGGCGAAGGAGGTGTAGGACAGCCCGTGCCCGAAGGGGTGGGCGGGGGTCGGGTCGAGGTTGCTGACGCCCTGGGTGTTGCCGCCCAGGGGAGCGTGCAGATAGGTGGCGGGCTGTCCGCCGGGCGTGCGGGGGATCTGCACCGGGAGTTTCCCGGACGGGTTGACGCGCCCCGACAGGACGCCGGCGAGGGCCGGTCCGCCCTCCTCACCCGGGAAGAACGCCTGGACGACGGCGGCCGCGCGTCCGGTGTAGGCGCCGAGCGCGTAGGGCCGCCCGGAGACGGCGAGGAGCACGACCGGGGTGCCGGTGGCCAGCAGCGCCTCGACGAGTTCGCCCTGGACGCCCGGCAGGGCGAGGTCCTCGGCGTCGCAGCCCTCGCCGGAGGTGCCGAGGCCGAAGAGCCCGGCGCGGTCACCGACGACGGCGATACAGACGTCGGCCTGCCGGGCCTCCTCGACGGCCGCGTCGATGCGGGTGCGGTCGATGTCCTTGACGGGGCAGCCCTGGGCGTGCGCGATCCGGGCGGTGGGCGGCAGTTCGGCGACGAGCGCTTCGAGCAGGGAGGGCGCCTCGATGCCGTTGTCGTGGCCGGGGTGGTGGGGAAGAACGTGGTTCGGGAAGGTGTAGCAGCCGAAGAACGCGTTCGGGTCGTCCGCACAGGGGCCGATCACGGCGACGGAGGCCGTTTCCGGGGCCAGCGGCAGGATGCCCTCGCGGTTGTCGAGCAGGACGATGCTCTGCTCGGCGAGTTCGCGGGCGATGCCCCGGTGGGCGGGCGGGTCGAGGTCGACCGGTTCCCCGGTCGGGATCTCCGGGGTGAAGTCGGCGTCCAGCAGGCCGAGTTCGGCCTTCTGGCGCAGCACCCGGCGGGCGGCACGGTCGACGAGGTCCTCGGACAGGGCGCCGCTGCGGACGAGTTCGGCGAGTGGTTCGCCGTAGCAGAGGGCGTCGGGGAGTTCGACGTCGATGCCCGCCGTCAGCGCGCGGGCGCCGGCTTCGGCGTCGGTCGCGGCGATGCGGTGCATCGTGCGGAGGAAGGCGACCGACCAGTAGTCGGAGACGACCGTTCCGCCGAAGTCCCAGTCCTCGCGCAGGAGTCGGGTGAGAAGGCCCTCGTCCGCCCCGGCGGGCACCCCGTCGACATCGGCGTAGGAGTTCATCACCGAGCGCGCGCCACCGTCGCGTATCGCTGTCTCGAACGGCGGCAGGATGACGTCGGCGAACTCGCGCGGCCCCATGGAGACCGGGGCGTGGTTGCGGGCGCCCTTGGACGCGGAGTACCCGGCGAAGTGCTTGAGGGTGGCGATGATGCCGGCGCCCTCGAGGCCGCGGACATAGGCGGTGCCGGTGGTGGCGACCAGGTAGGGGTCCTCGCCGAGGGTCTCCTCCACGCGGCCCCAGCGGTAGTCGCGTACGACGTCCAGGACGGGGGAGAGGCCCTGGTGGACGCCGACACTGCGCATGCTCGTGCCGATCGCCCCGGCCATGCGCTCGACCAGGCCGGGGTTGAAGGTGGCGGCCCAGGCGAGGGCGGTCGGGAAGACGGTGGCCCGGTAGGCGGTGAAACCGGTCAGGCACTCCTCGTGCGCGATGGCCGGGATGCCGAGGCGGGTGTTCTCCATCAACTCCCGTTGCAGGGAGGCCAGACGGTGCACGCCGTCGGCCGGTTCGACCGGCTTGGTGCCGAACGGGCGGGTCAGATGACCGAGGCCGTCCTTGCTCGCCACGGAGAACTCGGCGTGCCGGGCGAAGACGTCCTGCATCGGGGCCACGTTCCCGCTGACACGTGCCACGTCGGGCCAGGCGCTGCCGAGCTGGGCGAGTTTCTCCTCCAGGGTCATCTCGGCGAGCAGGGCTTCGACCCTGTCGTCACGACGGCGGGCCGGATCGGCCCAAGGTGTGGTCATGGTGCGTTCCTCGGGATGGTGGCGCGGGGGCCGCGCGGGATGTGGGGTTCAGGACCGGCCGGGTGGCGCCGCGGTGGAGGCCCGTACGACGAGCTGCGTGGCCAGTTCCACCCGGTGGCTGTCGAGCGGCTCACCCGCGGCGAGGCGCAGCAGTGTGCGCAGCGCGGCGCGGCCGATCTCGACGAAGGGCTGCCGGACGGTGGTCAGCGGCGGAGCGGAGGTGCCGGCCGCCGCGGTGTCGTCGAACCCGACGACGCTGACGTCCTCCGGCACCCGCAGTCCGCGGACGCGGGCGGCCTCGATGACGCCGAACGCCTCCAGGTCGTTGCCGGCGAACACCGCGGTGGGCGGTTCGTCCAGGGCGAAGAGTTCCAGGGCGGCTTCGTAGGCGGGCTCGAAACGGAAGGCGCCGCGTTTGATGAGCAGGGGGTCGGGCGTGAGACCCGCGCCGATGAGCGCGGCCTGGTAGCCGTGCAGCCGGGCGGTGTTGCACACGGCGTCGTGCCGGCCCTCGATCATGGCGATGCGGCGGTGCCCGAGCTTCAGCAGGTGTTCGGTGGCGTCCATGCCGCCGCTGAAGTTGGTGGCGCCGATGCTCGGCACGCTCTCGTCGGGCACGTTCATCGGGTCGATCAGCACCAGCGGGATGTCGGCCTGCGTGAACTGCGCCCGCTGCTGCTGGGTCAGCTCCGAGGTCACCAGGATGACGCCCTCCCGGCCCGCGTTGGTGATCTTCCGGGCCCAGGTGGCGCCGAGCGGGTCGTCAGGTGCCGTGCCGATGACGACGTCGACGCCCGCCTCCGCGGCCGCCTCGGTCACCCCCTGGGTGATGACCAAGTTGTTGGGATTGGTCAGCTGGTCGAAGGTCAGGTCGATCGTGCGCACCGGCGACTGGGCGCCGCCCGGGCCGCGGGCTACGTAGTCGTGCTCGACCAGCAGCCGCTCCACGCGCTCCCGGGTCTCGGGAGACACGTCGCTGCGGCCGTTGACGACCTTCGACACGGTGGCCACCGACACGCCGGCCGCTTCGGCGATACCGGTCAGCGTCGTCCGGCTCCGCTCGACGGCTCTCTTCGCCATGCTGATCCTTTCGGAGATTTAAGGAGACCGTAGCGCAAGGTTTCGGTGAGGGTCCAGAGAGGATCAGGGGTCATTTGGCTCGACCCGCCCAAGAAAACCGGCCGATTCGCCGGGAACTGGTCCAGGTCGACCCCTTGACCGCATCGATATGGCTGCTTAAGTTGTCGACCGAATTGCGCTCAACATTGCGAAAAGTTTCGAAGGAGGCGGGCATGGAGATCCGTACGCTCGGCAGGACCGGGCTCCAGGCGACCGAACTGTGCATCGGCACCAGTGCACTCGGGAGCATGCCGCAGACCTACGGGTACTCGGTCGACGAGGACCAGGCGCTGAGTACGCTGCGCCGGGTGTTCCAGGGGCCGGTCAGGTTCGTGGACACCTCGAACGAGTACGGCCGGGACGGCTCCAGCGAGCGTCTGATCGGCACCGTGCTCCGCGAACTCGGCGGCGTGCCCGACGGTTTCCTGGTGGCGACCAAGGTCGACCCCGACTCCACCGGAGACTTCTCCGGCCGTCGGGTGCACGCCTCGGTGCGGGAGAGCCGGGAGCGGCTAGGCCTGGACCGGCTTCCGCTGGTGTATCTGCACGACCCGGAGCGCCTGTCGTTCGAGGACGGCACGGCCCCGGGCGGCCCGGTGGAGGCCTTGCGGCAATTGCAGGCCGACGGGGTGATCGGCCATCTCGGCGTGGCCGGTGGCCCGGTCGACCTGTTGCGGCGCTACGTCGACACCGGTGTGTTCGAGGTGGTCCTCTCTCACAACCGGTACACCCTGCTGGACCGTTCGGCGGAACCGCTGCTGGACGACTGCGCGGCGGCCGGCGTCGCGGTGGTCAACGCCGCGCCCTTCGCGAGCGGCATGCTCGCCAAGGGCCCGGACACCACCGACCGGTACTTCTACAACCCCGCACCCCCGCAGATCATGGACGCGGCGAAGCGGATCCAGGCCGCGTGCGAACGCCACGGCGTTCCGCTGGCCGCCGCGGCACTGCAGTTCTCCCTGCGTGAACCCCGTATCACCTCGACCGTCGTGGGCATCACCCGCCCCGAGCGAGTCGAGCAGACGATCGAGCTCGCCGAGCACCCGATCCCCGCGGAGCTGTGGCAGGAGGTCGCTCCGGCTCCGGAGGAGGTCTGGCTGTCGTGAGCACGGTGTTCGCGGTGATCGGCAGCGGATGGCGGACGCGGTTCTTCCTGCGGCTGGCCGAGGCGCTGCCGGACCGGTTCCGGGTCGCCGGCGTGGTGACCCGCGGCGTGGAGCGCGGCGACGAGGTCACCGCGGGGTGGGGTGTGCCGACGTTCCGTTCGGTCGACGACCTCCTGCGGCACGAGCGGCCCGACTACGTCATCGCCTCCGTGCCCTGGGCGGTGATGCCGGACGCGGTCCGGGAGGTGGTCGGCCGCCGGATGCCGGTCCTCGCCGAGACACCGCCCGCCCCGGACCTGGCCGGTCTGCGGTCGCTGTGGGCGGACGTGGGCCGCACCGGGCGGGTCCAGGTGGCCGTACCTGTTGATGCCGGGGCACGCGGGGAGGTGGACGCTGGTCCGCGACGGAGTGATCGGCGAGCCGACCTCGGTCCAGGTCTCCTCGACCCACCTCTACCACGCGGTCTCGCTCATCCGCGGTCTGCTCGGGGCCGGCTTCGCCGCCGCCGAGGTGCGGGCGAGCGCGTTCACGGCCCCGCTGGCGAACCCCCTGGAGTTCGGCGGTTGGACCGGTGACGACACACCGAGACACCTGACCACGACGATCGCGACCATCGACTTCGGCGGGCGGACGGGCCTGTACGACTTCACCGACAACCAGTGGTGGAACCCGCTGCGCGCCCGGCGCATCGTCGTACGGGGCTCGGTCGGTGAGATTGTCGACGACCGTGTGGTCAGGCTGGCCGATCCGACGACGCCGGTCGAGTCCCGCCTGATCCGGCGCCAGACCGGTGTCGACCTCGATCTGGAACTGCTCGACCTCAAGCACATCAGCTTCGACGGACGGGTGGTGTACCGCAATCCGCTCGCGGGCGCCGCCCGGTCCGACGACGACATCGCGGTCGCCGACATCCTGGAGCGGACCGGTGCCTGGGCCCGCGGGGAGGGCGCACCGCCGTACCCGCTCGCCGAGGCCTGCCAGGACCACTTGATCTCCCTCGCGATCGGCGAGTCGGTACGCACCGGCGGTCCGGTCGCCACGGCCCTGGAGGCGTGGGCGTAGAGCCCGCCCTCACGCGAGGCCACCTCAGTTGACATCTCAACGGATTCCCTCGGTCCGACACCTTGACCCCGCCCAGAGGGGCTCTTAACTTATCGGACTGGAAGTGCAAAGGTTTCGAAAATTTTCGATTCGCGGTTCCGCGTTCGAGCCTCTGGAGAGCGAAGGAGCTCACCATGAACCCGATAAATCCCTTCCGGATCACCCTCACCGCAGCGACGGCCGTTTTCGCCCTGACCGTCACGGCCTGCGGCAGCGGCGGCCGCACGGCAGGCGGCGGCTCCGGTGACGAGGCGCTGGTGTGGGCCCTGACCCAGGGGTCCGAGGCGACCTTCCGGGCCTCGGCCACGGAGTGGAACAAGGCCCACCCGGACAGCAAGGTCGACTACCAGTTCTTCCAGAACGACCCCTACAAGCAGAAGCTGCGCACAGCGGTCGGCGCCGGCAACGGCCCGGTCCTCTTCGAGAACTGGGGCGGCGGCATCCTCAAGACCTACGTCGACGCAGGCAAGGTCGCGGACCTCACGCCCGAACTGGACAAGAACCCCGAATGGAAGAACCGCATCTTCCCCTCCATCCTCGAGTCCGCCACCTTCGACGGCAAGGTCTACGGCGTCCCGGTCAACGGCGTGCAGCCCGTGGTCATCTACTACAACAAGCAGCTCTTCGAGAAGATCGGCGCCGAGCCGCCGAAGACCTGGGACGAACTGCTTGGCCTGGTCAAGAAGTTCAACGCGGAGGGGATCGCGCCGTTCGGGATGGGCGGCGGCGCCAAGTGGCCCGACCTGATGTGGATGGAGTACCTGGTCGACCGTATCGGCGGCCCCCAGGTCTTCGCGGACATCGTCGCCGGCGAGAAGGGTGCCTGGTCCGACCCGGCCGTCCTCAGGGCCGCCGAGATGAGCCAGCAGCTGGTGAAGGCGGACGGCTTCGCCAAGGGGTTCACCTCCGTCTCCGCCGACACCGGCCAGGCCGAGGCGCAGGTGTACACCGGCAAGGCCGCCATGATCCTCCAGGGCAGCTGGGCCTACGGCGGCACCTTCGTCACCGGCGCTCCGAAGTTCGTCTCCGAGGGCCACCTGGGCTGGACCGGCTTCCCGACCGTCGAGGGCGGCAAAGGCGATCCGACCAACGTCGTCGGCAACACCGCGAACTTCTTCTCCGTCTCCTCGCAGGCGAGCGCCAAGCAGAAGGCGACCGCGCTGTCGTACCTGAAGGACGGCGTCTACAACGACTCCTACATCGACAGCCTCCTGGAGATCGGCAATGTCCCGCCCGTGAAGGACCTGGACGCCAAGGTCAAGGCCTCCGAGAGCGCCGACTGGTCGACGTACGTCTACAACCTCACCCGCGACGCCAAGAGCTTCCAGCTCTCCTGGGACCAGGCGCTCAGTCCCGAACTCGGGGACGCCCTGCTCACCCACCTCGACCAGCTCTTCCTCGGTGAGATCAGCCCGCAGGAGTTCTGCTCCCAGATGGACGAGGCGGCGGCGAAGTGAGTACCGCCAAGGTCTCCGCGGCCACCCAGAAGGGCGGCCCTCCGTTCGTGATGGCGCTGCCCGCCCTGCTGCTGTTCGCGCTCTTCGCGCTGGTGCCGATGGCGATCGTCGTCTACCTCAGTTTCACCCGCTGGGACGGACTGGGCACACCGGACTGGACCGGCCTCGAGAACTGGCGTACGGCGCTGTCGAGCGACGTCACCCGGCACGCGGTGTGGCTCAGCCTGAAGATGATGGTCTTCGCCTGGGTCGTGCAGACCCCGATCAGCCTGCTGCTGGGCGTCTTCCTCGCCGGGAGGCAGCGCTACCGGGCCCTGCTCGGCGTGTTCTTCTTCATCCCGCTGCTGATCTCGACGGCCGCGATCGCCATCATCTTCAAGAACCTGCTCGACCCCAACTTCGGCCTGGGCGCGACGCTCGACCTGCCGCTGCTGGACAAGAACTGGCTCGGCGACCCGCAACTCGCCTTCTACGCTGTCGTGTTCGTCATCTCCTGGCAGTTCATGCCGTTCCACACCCTGCTCTACCAGGCCGGCGCACGTCAGATCCCGGGCTCGCTGTACGAGGCCGCCGCCCTGGACGGCGCGAGCCGGCTCCAGCAGTTCTGGCACATCACCCTGCCCCAGCTGCGCTACACCATCGTCACGTCCTCGACCCTGGTGGTCGTCGGCTCGCTGACCTACTTCGACCTGATCTTCGTACTCACCGCAGGCGGGCCCGGATACGCCACCCGCATCCTGCCACTCGACATGTACATCACCGGTTTCCAGAGCAACCAGATGGGCCTCGCCAGCGCCATCTCCGTGGTACTCGTCGCGGCGGGCCTCCTCATCTCGCTCGCCCTCGTCCGGTTCTCCGGCTTCAGCCGGATGCGCAGCCAGCAGGCAGGTATGTGATGTCCACGCTCTCCGAGGCCCCCTCCACCCGCACCCCCGGTACGATGCCGCGACCGAAGACGCCCGCCGCGCCCCCGAACCGGCTCGCTCGGCTGCGGCGCACCAACTCACTCGGCGCGCTCGGCGGCCTGATCTGGCTGGTGATCGTCCTCGTACCCATCTACTGGGTCGTGGTCACCAGTCTGCGCACCCGCGACGGCTTCTTCGAGGCCAACCCCCTCTCGATACCGTCCGATCCGACCCTGGACAACTACCGCCTGGTCCTCGACAACGGCTTCTGGCACTACCTGTTCAACAGTCTCCTGGTCACGGTCGGGGCGACGGTGATGACACTCGTGGTGTCCTTCCTGGCCGCCTACGCGATCGTCCGCGGCACCGGCAAGGGGCTGCGCTGGGCGTTCAGCGTCTTCCTGCTGGGCCTGGCCATCCCCATGCAGGCCACGATCATCCCGGTGTACTACCTGATCGCCAAGGCGCAGATGTACGACACCCTGCCGGCGCTCGTGCTCCCGTCGGCGGCGTTCGCCATCCCGCTGACCGTGATCATCCTGGTCAACTTCCTGCGGGACATCCCCGACGAGCTGTACGAGTCCATGCGGGCGGACGGCGCCGGCCACTGGCGCATGCTGTGGAACCTGGCCCTGCCGCTCGCCCGCCCCGCGCTGCTCACCGTCACGATCTACGACGCGCTGAACGTCTGGAACGGCTTCCTCTTCCCGCTGATCCTCACGCAGAGCCCGGACAAGCGCGTCCTGCCGCTGTTCGTGTGGAGCTTCCAGGGCGAGTTCACCATCAACGTCCCCGCGATCGTGGCCGCGGTGGTGCTGTCCACCCTGCCGATTCTCGCCCTGTACGTCGTGGGCCGCCGGCAGCTCATCAGCGGCATGACGGCGGGCTTCGGCAAGTGAGCAGTCTCCGCAAGCACTCTCCCGTCGACTCACCGAAGGCTCCGAGCACATGACCGGCCCGACCCCGCAAGCACCGGTGGCCGCCGACCGTCCCGTCCGCTGGGGCATCCTCGCCACCGGCGGCATCGCCCACACCTTCGCCGAGGACCTGCGACTCATCCCGGACGACGCCGAACTGGTCGCCGTGGGCTCCCGCAGTGCCGAGAGCGCCCACCGGTTCGCCGACCGGCACGGCGTCGCCCGCGCCCACGGCACCTCGCACGAACTGGCCGCGGACCCGGACGTCGACGTGGTGTACGTGGCCACGCCGCACGCGGCCCACCACGCCGCCGCCGTCCTGTGCCTCGACGCCGGAAAGGCGGTGCTGTGCGAGAAGCCCCTCACCCTCGACCTCGCCCAGGCTCAGGACCTGGTGCGTATCGCCCGCAAGCGCGACGTCTTCCTGATGGAGGCGATGTGGACCTACCTCAACCCCGCCGTCCTGAAGATGCAGGAGCTGATCGCCGACGGCGGGATCGGTGAAATCCGGTCCGTGCACGCCGACTTCAGCATCGCCGTCCCCTATGACGCCGCCCACCGGCTGCACGACCCCGGACAGGGCGGCGGGGCGCTCCTCGATCTCGGCTCCTACGTCGTCTCGTTCGCCCACCTGTTCCTCGGGGTGCCCGACGCTGTCTCCGCCCAGGCACATCTCAACCCCTCGGGCGTGGACGACAACACCGGCATCCTGCTCGGCTACGACAGCGGAGCCGTCGCCGCGCTCTCCTGCTCGCTGAACACCGCGACGGACCAGCGCGCGTCGGTGAACGGCACCCTCGGGCGGATCGAGATCGTCCGCGACTTCTTCCGGGCCGACGGCTTCGTCCTGCACCGCAAGGGCCGCGAACCCGAGGAGTTCCAGCTGCCGACCGCCGAGGGCAACGGCTACTTCCGCGAGGCCGAGGAGGTGGCCCGCTGCCTGCGCACCGGCGCTACCGAGTCACCGCTCGTCCCGCTGGACGGCACCCTCGCCGTCATGGCGACCCTGGATGCCGCCCGCGCGGCCATCGGGGTGCGCTATCCGGGGGGGCCGGACGGCAACTGACGAAGCGTCGACGGCTTGGTCGACGAAGACGGACCCGCCGGCGGAACCCCACACCGAGATCGACGTGGCCGCGCTCAAGGTGGGCCGCGGGCCCTCCGGCATCCGCCGCATCCACGACATCGGCCCCGGGCTCCGCCCCGCTCGGCGGTCCGGTACAGGAGCGGGTCGAGCGCCTCACGGAACTCACGCTGACCCATGGGATGAGCGGCTACGTCTTCGGCAGCGACGACCCGGACGAGATCCGCGGGTTCGGGGAGGTCGCGCAGTGGGTGCGGGAGGCGGTCGAGGCGGCGCGGGCGGGGGAACCGGGGGCGGCACCCGTGAAAGCGGGCGCCGCCGTACCCGTCGTATCCGCCTCGGGGCCCGGCCTCTCGCCGACGCCCGACGACGGGCACGGCCGAGCGCGGAACGGCTGTCGACGGACGTGGGAGGCGCGCGGTCGGTCATCAGCGAGCTGACGATGCGGCAGGACGACTGGACGCTCGACGAAACGGTTGTCCACACCGAAACCGTCCAGTGCCCGTTGGACGCAAACGAGGTGACCTCAGCCAGCCCCACGCCCGTCTGGAGCGGATACACATCCACCCCGAGGCGGCCCATGTTCAGCACATCCAACGGCATGACGGAGGCGCCCCTTCGTCCCGGATGACCCGGCGGATCGGGTTCAGGTGGTTCAGACGCCCGGTTCGGCCGCTGTGCCGACGGGTGCCGTCAGGTCGGCCTCGTCGGGGAGCTTCTCGACGTCGACGCCGTGGACCTGAGCCAACTCGTGCTTGAGCGCGGTGAGTTCGGCACCGCCCGCCATGTGGTTGGTGAGCTCTTCCAGGCTGACCTCGTCCCGCGAGGCGCTGAGCTCCATGGTGCCCAGGCGCAGGATGCTGAAGTGGTCGCCGACCATGTAGGCGTGGTGCGGGTTGTGAGTGATGAAGATGACGCCGAGGCCCCGGTCACGGGCGGCGGCGACGTACTTCAGCACCACACCGGACTGCTTCACACCGAGGGCGGCGGTCGGCTCGTCGAGGATCAGGACCCGGGCACCGAAGTACACCGCACGGGCGATCGCCACGCACTGGCGCTGGCCACCGGACAGGGTGCCGATGGGCTGCTCGAGGTCGTCCAGGGCGATGCCCATCTCGCGCAGCTCATGGTCGGCGGTCTTCGTCATCTTCTCGATGTCCAGACGCCGGAAGGGCCAGGACCCCTTGGTCAGCTCGGAGCCGAGGAAGAAGTTGCGCCACACCGGCATCAGCGGGACCACGGCCAGGTCCTGGTAGACGGTGGCGATGCCCCTGTCGAGAGCCTCGCGGGGCGTCGAGAACCGCACCGGCTCGCCGTCGACGAGGAACTCGCCCTCGGTGTGCTGGTGCAGACCCGAAATGATCTTGATGAGGGTGGACTTGCCGGCGCCGTTGTCGCCGAGCACGCAGGTCACCTCGCCGGGGTGGACCTTGAGGGACACGCCGTGCAGCGCGTGGATGTTGCCGTACCACTTGCCGGCGCCGCGCAGTTCGACCGTCGGGCGATCCCCGTCGGCGCGCGGGGTGCCCGCGAGGACGGCTCCGTGGGGTCCTGCCTTGTCGGTGGTCGTCATGGGGGTCACCTCCGGGTCGCCGTGCGCTGCACGTAGAGATTGATCAGGGTGGCGCCGAGGAGCATCACGCCGAGGAAGGCCTTGAACCAGTCGGGGTTCCAGCCGGCGTAGACGATGCCCTGCTGCACCATGCCGAACATGAACGCCCCGAAGACCGGGCCGATCGCCGAGCCGGAACCGCCGGTCAGCAGACAGCCGCCGATCACGGCCGCCGCGATGTAGATCAGTTCCTGCCCGACACCCTCGCCGGACTGCACGGTGTTGAAGGAGAACAACTGGTGCATGCCGACGAACCAGGCGCCGAAGCCGACCAGCATGAACAGGGAGATCTTGGTGAAGGCCACCGGGACGCCGACGGCGCGGGAGGAGTCCTTGTCGCCGCCGACGGCGAAGATCCAGTTGCCGTACTTGGTGCGCAGCAGTACCCAGGTCGCCAGCGCGGCGAACACCAGCCACCACACGATGGTGATCTTCACCTGGACGCCACCGACGTCGAACGTCGAGGCGAAGACGGCCCGCGCCTGGTCGAAGCCGTCCATGTCGCTGATGTCGTCGGTGGCGACGTTGCCGGTGATCAGCTTCGTGACGGCGAGGTTGACGCCCTGGAGGATCAGGAAGGTGCCGAGGGTGACCAGGAAGCTGGGCAGTCCGGTCTTCATCAGCAGCCAGCCGTTGAAGAAGCCGACCCCCAGTGAGACCAGCAGGGCGACGATGACGCCGGCCCACACGTTCATGATCAGCTGGTAGCTGAGCATGGCCGCGGTGAGGGCCGAGGTGACCACGGCGACGCCCGACGACAGGTCGAACTCGCCGCCGATCATCAGCAGCGCGACCGGCAGGGCCATGATCCCGATGGTGGAGGACTGGTAGAGGATGTTCGCCATCGAACTGGCGTCGCGCACCGGCGGCGCGGCGATCAGGAAGAAGACCCAGACGGCCACCGCGCCGAGGAGGACACCGATCTCGGGGCGAGCCAACAGCCGTATGACCGGCGGACGTTCGGCGGTCCGGCCGTCGGTCGGCTGTGGTCCGGAGGCCGGCGGTGCGGTCACCGCCGGCGCAGCCTGGGGGGTCATGCTCATCACCGGGTTCCCTTGGCGGCGTACTCCTCCACGGCGGCGATGTTGGACTTGTCCACGAACGCCGGTCCGGTGAGGACGGGTTCCTGTCCGCCGCCCATGTAGTTGCCGTTGTTCTTGTAGAGCCACAGCGAGTCGATCGCCAGGTAGCCCTGCAGGTAGGGCTGCTGGTCGACGGCGAACTGCAGTTGGCCGTCCTTGATGGCGGCGACGACCTGCTTGTCGAGGTCGAAGGTGGCGACCTTGGCCTTGCTGCCGGCGTCCTTGGCGGACTCGACGGCGGTGAGCCCGATCGCTCCGTACAGGGTGGCCACCTCGTCGATCGAGTGATCCTGCTGCAGCTTCGCCGTGATGGTGGACTTCACCGACGGCATGTCGGTGCCGTTGACGTAGATGACGTCGGTCTTGCCCTTGAAGGTCTTCTTGATGCCGTCGCACCGGGCCTGCAGGCCCACGTTGCCCTGCTCGTGGACGACGCACAGCGTGTGCTTGGCGCCGAGGGCGTTGAGCTTCTCGCCGAAGCTCTCGCCCGCCACGGACTCGTTCTGCCCGAAGAACTCCAGGAGGCCGAGCGACTTCCAGGTGTCGGTGCCCGAGTTGAGCCCCACGACGGGGATGCCGGCGGCCTTGGCTTTGACGATGACGCCCTTCAGTGCGTCGGGCTTGGCGAGCGTGACGGCGATGCCGGCCACCTTCTGGTCGATGGCGTTCTGGACCAGGTTCGCCTGGTTGCCGGCGTTGGGGTCCGAGGAGTACAGCAGCTGGATGTTGTCCTTGGCGGCGGCGACCTCGGCACCCTTGCGGACGGTGTCCCAGAAGGCCTGGCCCGGTCCCGCGTGCGTGATCAGTGCGACCTTGATACGAGGCGTGTCGGCCTTGCCGGCGGCAGCGGCGCCGCCGGAGTCCTCGGCCTTCTTGCCGCCGGAGCTGCTGGAGCAGCCGGCGGCCAAGAGGACCGTTGCCGCAGCGGCGGCGACGAGGGCAGCGGTTCTGCGGGTCTTGCTGGGGCGGGAGCGACGGTTCATGGCGGGCACCTCACTGTGCTCTTGGAAAAGGGGTGGTGCTGCTCCGGGCCGGGCCTGGAAGACCGCGGCGGTCACGGCGGCCGAGCTGTGCGCGGTGTGGAACGTCGGGGATCAGCTGCCGGTCACGGCGGACGAGGCCGCACGGAGTTCGGTGTCCAGGGCGGCGAGGTCGACGGCGCTCGCGGTGTCGGCCGCCTGCTGGGCGGCGGAGCACACGAGCATGGTGCGGTAACCGGTGAAGAAGTCGGTCCGCGCGGTGCCGTTGCCCGCGATGGCGCCGAGGAACTCCTGCGCCTGGGCGACGAAGCCGGAGCCGTAGCCCGATCCGACGCCCCGGGCGGGCATGGGGATGGTGTGGGCGAAGGAACCGTACTCCGGGCCGACGATCACCGTGCGCGATCCGTTGGTGGTGCCGTTCCACGGTGAGCTGGTGAACAGCTCGAACTCGTCGGGGTGGACGGAGTCGTAGTGCACCGAGCCGGCCGAGCCGATCAGGTGGAGGCCCAGCGAGTTGGGCACACCCGTGGCCACCCGGCTGACGTTGATGTGCCCCGTAACGCCCGAGGTGAACTCGGTGAGGGCGGTGGTGACGTCGTCGGTGGTGACAGGGCCCCTCTCGCCGGTGGTGGCGACCTGGCCGTGTCCGACCACGGCGCCGGCGGGTACCGGGCGCTCGGTGACGACGGTCCGCATGTCGGCGGCCACCACGCGGCTCGCCTGGCCCAGCACGTGCTCCAGGACGGACACGATGTGCGGACCGATGTCCAGGATCGCGCCGCCGCCGGCCAGTGCGCGGTCGTACCGCCAGGACAGTGGTGCCTCGGAGTCGGCCGCGTAGTCGGTCAGGTACCAGGCGGAGAAGTGCCGCGGCTCGCCGATGGTGCCCTCGCGCACCAGCTTGGCGATGCCTTCCACGGCGGCCAGCCGGCGCCAGGAGAAGCTGACGGCGTGCACCAGTCCCGACTTCTCCGCCGTCTGCGCGAGCTGGAGTGCCTCGGCGGCGGTACGGCCGAGCGGCTTCTCCGCCAGTACGTGCTTGCCGGCGGCCAGCAGACGTGGGATCACCTCGATGTACTGGTTGTTGGGCAGGGCGACGCTCACCGCGTCGACGGCCGGGTCGTCCAGGATCGACCGGATGTCCGTCCGAGCGGCGGCGAACCCGTACCGGGCGGCCGTGCTCTCGGCCAGTTCCTTGTTCGCGTCGACCACGGCGACCAGGTCGATGTCGACCTGCCCGGCCAGGTCGGGGTGCATGCTCGCGTTGCGGTAGCCGTAGGCATGGGCCTGACCGGCCATGCCCGCTCCGACGACTGCCACTCCGATGCGCTTGGTCATGGTCTCTACTTCCCGGCTCTGTGTGCGGATTCGATGGGGTAAAAGGGGCGCGCGCTCAGTCGCGGCCGGCTCGCCGTGCGGCGGAACCGACTCCGCTGGCGCGCAGGTAGCCGCAGGTGCGGGTGGCGATCGGCAGGGGCTGGTCCGGCGGGCACGGGTACATGTCCTGCTCGACGATCACGAACACGTCGGGGGCGAGTCCGGCCAGGCCGTCGGCCAGCGATTCGAGGCTCGGCACGCCCTTCGGCGGCTCGCACACGGCGCCTCGTACGACCGCTTCGGCGAAGGGGAGGTCCTCGCGCTCGACCTCCTCCAGGACCACTGGGTCGACCTGCTTGAAGTGCACGTACTCGACCCGCTCCGGGAAACGGCGGAGCAACTCGGCGTTGTCGCCGCGTCGGTAGGCGATGTGCCCGGTGTCCAGGCACAGGCCGACGTGGGCGGGGTCGGTGGCGGAGAGGAATCGCTCCGTCTGGGCCTGGGTCTCGACGTGGCTGTCGGCGTGGGGGTGGAAGACCAGACGTACGCCATGCTCGTCGAACACGGTCCGCGCCAGCTCCTCGACCGCCCCCGTCAGCCGCTTCCAGCCGTCTGCGTCCAGCTCGGCGGGCTCCATCGATGCGCCGGTCATCAGGTCCCGGTACATCGCGGGCAGGAACACCAGGTACGAGGCGCCCGCGGCGGCGGCCAGGCCGGCCACGCGCAGCGCCTCCTCCCGCACCCCGGCGTACTCGTCGGCGCGGTGCAGCGCACCGCCGACGGTGCCCGCGGACATCCTGAGGCCGCGTCGTCCCAGCTCCTCCGCCAGGGCGGTCGGGTCGGTGGGCAGGTAGCCGTAGGGGCCGAGTTCCAGCCACCCGTAACCGGCTTCGGCGATCTCGTCCAGGAAACGCGACCAGTCGATCTGACGCGGATCGTCGGGGAACCACACACCCCAGGAATCCGGGGCGCTGCCCACCCTGACCTGGGCGAGTGCCGCGTGCTTCGGGGCGCGGTGGGTTATCGGGATCGTCATCGGGACAGCTCTCTTCTCTGAAGTCCACGGCGGATCACTTCGAGGCCGTACAGGAGGCTTTGGGACCGGTCCCAAGACTGGGTCTGGCCCTCTTGACATGTCAAGACATGCGGACGAAACATTTGCGCTGTCACCTCCGCATGGCCGCCCGGGGCGTCGCCGCTCACTCACGGGACGGTGATGACCTGCAGCAACACGGATGCGGCGGATGCGGGGCGTGATGGACGGGCATGTCCGGTTCGGGGGAAGCGCGGCACTCGCATCGCCGGACTGTCGTAGGATCATGGCCATACCAGCTGCTTGGGACCGGTACCAGGGAGCCGTCGAGCGACAAGGAGACACGGCCCGGATGAGTACGAACCCGCGCACTGCGGCCGACGGTCAGCACACGATCCGCAGCGTGGCCGAGTACGCGGGTGTGTCCAAGTCCCTGGTGTCACGCGTGCTGCAGGGCTCGCCGCATGTGCGCCCGGAGAAGCGCAAGGCCGTGGAAGACGCGATCAAGGAACTGGGCTACCGTCCCAACGGCGCGGCGCGGAGCCTCACCGAGCGGCGCACCCGGGCGATCGGCGTGCTGGTCAACGACCTGCGGCAGCCTTGGTTCGTGGACTTCCTCGAAGGCGTCAACACCGCACTCACTGAGAGCGACCTGCACATGTTCGTCGGCGACGGCCGTCTCGACCGGCATGCCGACGAACGGCTGATGCGCGCGTTCATGGAGATGCGCGTCGACGGCCTGATCCTCGCGGGCACCATGCCCGAGTCGACCACCATCACCGAGGCGGCCTCGCGGCTGCCGACCGCCGTGGCCGGCAGCCGGGACTTCAACCTGTCCAACGTCGATGTGATCGCCGAGGACGACGAGCGCGGTGTCGAACTGGCCATGCGGCACTTGTTCGATCTCGGGCACCGCCGCATCGCGCACATCGCCGGTAACCACGCCGCCGTCTTCGGCATCCGCCGCCGCGCCTACGAGACGATCATGCGCCAACACGGCTATGGCGACGAGATCCTCGTCGAGACCTGTGACACTACCGAGGACAGCGGCTACCGCGCCGCTGTCCGCCTGCTCGGCCGCGCCCGTCCACGCCCCACCGCGCTGCTCGTCGCCAACGACCCCGCCTGCGTCGGCGCGTTCTCCGCCGCCGTGGAACTCGGCCTCTCCGTGCCGGGCGACCTCTCCCTCGCCAGCTTCGACAACAGCTTCCTCGCCAAGATCCGGCACCTCTCCCTCACCAGCGTCGACATCGGGGCCCACGAGGTCGGCCGCCGCGTCACCCGCGTCCTGCTCGATCGCATCAACGAACCGGACCGGCGGGCCATCGAGCACTTGGTGACTCCCACGCTGGAGGTGCGGAGCTCGACCGGACCGGCGCCGCGCCCGGATGCCGCGCCCACGGCCGGCTGAGCCTGGATCTCTGCCTTCCGGCAGTCCCCACGGGCGACGCGTGGTCACCCTCAGGTCTCAGAGTGGAAAAAACTTTCCGTTGACGTGTCCGTTACATGTGGGGCATCCAGGTGCAACACCGGGGCTCTTATCTGACACATCAACCATCCGGCGCGACGCCGGAAGGAGATGTCGGGGCCCAGCACTAAGGAGCAACACATGACGGCCACGGACAGCGCGGACGCGGACAGAACCGTCACGCCGCCGGGGTATTCACCCCGTCTGTACAACGAGGACCTCGCTCCCGCGACCGAGCGCAAGTGGGGTGCCTTCAGCATCTTCAACGTCTGGACCTCGGACGTACACAGTCTCTACGGCTACTTCCTCGCCGCCAGCCTGTTCCTCGTCGCGGGCAACACCTTCAAGTTCCTCATCGGCATCGGTGTGGGCTCACTGGTCATCTACTGGCTGATGACCCTCATGGGCAAGGCGGGCGTCAAGACCGGCGTCCCCTACCCCGTCCTGGCCCGTGCCTCGTTCGGCACCTTCGGCGCGAACGTCCCGGCGCTGGCCCGGGCCGTGGTCGCCACCTTCTGGTACGGCGCGCAGACCAGCGCGGCGGCCGGCGCCATCGTCGCCTTCCTCGTCCGCTACGACGGACCCAGGCACCTGCACGAGACCACCCACCTCTTCGACCACAGCGGTCTCGAAGTGCTGTGCTACCTCGGCGTCTGGGCCGCCCAGCTGCTCATCATCAGCAAGGGCATGGAGACGGTCCGCCGGTTCCAGGACTTCGCCGGGCCCGCGGTCTGGCTGATGATGCTGGTGCTGGCGATCGCGCTGTCCGTGAAGGCCGGGGTGCTGTCCTTCTCCGTCGACATGCCGGGCAAGGACCTGGCCGCGCTCGCCAAGACCTCCACCGGGCTCGACGTCAGCCCGGGGTCGTTCGCCGCGATCGCCGCGATCGCCGCCACCTGGGTGACCTACTTCGCGGCCCTGTTCCTCAACTTCGGCGACTTCGCCCGCTTCACCCCCGACGAGAAGACCCTGAAGAAGGGCAACGTCTGGGGTCTGCCCGTCAATCTGATCCTCTTCTCCCTCGTCGCCGCGATCACCACCGCCGCAGCCAGCAAGGTGTACGGGGAGGTCATCCTCGAACCGGCCGAGATATCCGCCAAGTTCGACAGCGCGGCCCTCGTCCTGCTCGCCGCCCTGACCTTCGCCGTGGCGACGCTCGGCATCAACGTCGTCGCCAACTTCGTCAGCCCCGCCTTCGACTTCGCCAACGTGGCACCGAAGTACGTGACCTTCCGGCGCGGCGGTCTCATCGCCGCCGTCATCGCGCTGCTGCTCTACCCGCTGCACCCCTGGGACAACGCCCCCAGCTTCGTCAACGCCATCGGCTCGACGATGGGCCCGCTCTTCGGCGTACTCGTCGTCGACTACTACCTCATCAGGAGGACCCAGCTGAACGTGGAGGCGCTCTACCGGGAGGACGGCGAGTTCCGCTTCCAGGGCGGCTGGAACGTCCGGGCGCTCGTGGCCGCCGCCGTGGGCTCCGTCTTCTCCAGCATCCTTCCGGTGTACGGTCCGTCCGGATACGGGGACAACCTGGGCCCGTACTCCTGGTTCATCGGCGTCGCCGTGGCCGGGGTGGTCTACTTCGCCCTCAGCGGGGCCAGGAGCCCGCTCGTCCCGCGCACCGCCGAGGTTCCGGCCGCGCAGGGGGAGACGGACGCCGCCACGGGATCGTAGACAACCCGGACCGGGACACAACTCGTGGTGCGGGCGCGGCCGGTGGGACACACCGGCCGCGCCTCGCCGTGTCGCCCGCCCGTCAGCAGCCGCAGTCGGCCGCGGCATGGAGGGTGGCGCGGGCCGTGGTTGAGCCGGTGGACTCCTGGTCCAGGAGGATGCGGCCGCGCAGCATGTTCTGCATGACCTTCATGAACAGCTGGGTGCCGGAGGTGCCGATGACGAACGGGTTGTCGGCGCTGTCCGGCGCGCCGCGCAGCTCCTCCATGCGGGCCAGACCGTGGTCGCAGAATCCGTGGTTGCTGAGTTCGACGTCCACCCGGGCCCGCCTCATCCGGGAACCGAAGGTCTGCGCGGATGCCAGATAGGTCTCTTTGTCCGCGGTGGCGGTGGGAGGGTTGGTGCCGCCCCACAGCATCGCCCGGTGCGTCTTGCCCTGCCAGTGGACGGGGAAGATCGGCGAGACGGTGCCGGGTGTGTGCCCCGGGGTGTGGTGGAGCGTGACCGTGGTGTTCCCGAGGGTCAGCCGCTGACCGTCGGCGATGTCCAGGTCGCGGGTGGGCGCGTTGGGCGGCTGGTTGGCGGCGAGGAGGTCCCAGTCGGCCGGGGCCATCATCACCCGCGCGCCGTAGGTGTCGGCGAGATACTGGGCGCCGCCGAAGTGGTCGCCGTGAGCGTGGCAGACGACGACGTACTTGATCGTCGCCGGGTCGAGCCCCAGGGTGCGCAGGCCCGGGACAAGGGTCTGTTCGGCGTCGGTGGGCGACGTCAGGGCGTCGATGAGGATGATGCCGTCCGAGGTGAGGATCGCGGTGGCGGACACCCAGCCGATGCTCAGTACGGCGACGTCGTCGAAGATCTTCAAGGGCTCGGGCGCGGTGGGACGCGGAACGGTGAAGCCGGCGCTGAGCCCGGTGACGAGGTCGGTGAGGATCGGGTTGTCACCGGCCAGTTCGGCGGCCCGGTCGAAGTAGTACTGCGAGGTCCTGCTCGTGGCCGCCGTGGCCCTGGTGGTCTGGCCGGGAAGCAGGACCGTCGCCCCCGCGGTGAGCGCCGCGGCGGTGCCGAGCTGCCAGAAGCGGCGGCGGGTGAGGGGACCGTCGGTCGCGGAGCTGACCGGGCGGGTGGTGTCGGCTTTCGGCTCGTTCACGGCTGCGACTCCTTGCGCGGGGATGGTGGTGCGGGTGGTCGTCCGCGACAGGAGCATGGGTGGGGGACCGCTGGACAGCCAACATCGAGGCCGACAGTGAATGTGGCCTGCTGGTGGTGGATCCGACAGCGCGTCCGTTGGCGATGCGCGTGCGGCTGGTGGCATGCGAACGAGGGCGCGGGCACCGCAGCTCGACCGTGCCTCCTGCGCCATGAGGTGGTCGCCGGCGCCGTTCATGCGCTTGCGCGCGGTCGTGCCGGTGGCGAGCGGATCGGGGCGTGCGTGCTCGGTGCAGGCCTGTGGCGCTCGGATCAGCCAGTGCACAGTGCCGTCGGCCGGTCAAGGCCGGTTGCCTGCCGCCGACCGTTCAGGACCTCGGTTCCGGTTGCGTCCTCAGGGCCGCACAGCGGGACGGAGCAACTGCCGCACCAGGTCCTCCCACGTGGCCTGGAGGCGCGCGACGGGTACGCCGTCCTCTCGATGGAGGTAGCGCACCGTCTCGATGTTCGCGAAGGCGAGCAGGGCGTGGGCGAGCATCTCGTGATCGCCGGGGGCATCCGCTTCGCGGAGGAGCGCTGAGACGTGCCGGTGGAACGCGCGGCCGACGGGAGAAGCGTGGCGGCGGTGGTGGAGGAGTTGGCTTCCCAGCATCGGGCCCAGTTCCGCCTCGGCGGCGACGCGTTCGATGAGGGCACGGCCGAACGCCGCCAGCCGTTCCTCCGCGGTTGCCCCCGGCCCGAGGGGAGGAGGGCCCGAGGCGTACGCCTCCTCGAAGGCGCCCGCGGCGTCGTCGAGGAGGGCGAGGAAGAGGCCGTTGCGGTCGCCGAAGCGGCGGAAGACCGTGCCCTTGCCGACGCCGGCAGCCGCCGCGACCTCGCTCATGGTCACGTGCGCGGCCCCGCGCTCGGCCACCAGCCGGGCCGCCGCGGCGAGCAGCAGGGCCCGGTTGCGGGCGGCGTCGGACCGTTCGCCGACGGCCCGGTCACGGATGCTCATCACTGCTCGCCTCTCTTAGGGGCGGGAGACGGCCGGCCTCCCGTGCTTGGGGGATGGAGACGGCCGCCCCCCCCGCTTGGGGGATGGAGACAGCCGGCCCCCACGCCGCAGCCGTTCGGCTGGACGCGGGGGCCGGCGACACGGGCAGGGGCGAGACGTCACACGTGCTTGACGACCGGATTGGTGCACGCGCCGAGGCCGTCGATCTCGGTCACGACCGTCTCGCCGCCCGACAGGTAGACCTTGGGCTCACGGGCGTGGCCGACCCCGGCCGGGGTGCCGGTGGCGATCAGGTCGCCGGGGCGCAGCGTGATGACCGTCGAGATGTACTTGACCAGGAAGACCGGGTCGAACAGCAGCGTCCCGGTGTTGTCGGACTGCATGACCTGGCCGTCCACCACCGTCCTGACCTGCAGCGCGGGGCGGACGCCGCCGACCTCGTCCGGCGTGACCAGGTAGGGGCCGACCGGCGTGGAGGAGTCCCAGATCTTGCCCTGGGTCCACTCGACGGTACGGAACTGCCAGTCGCGCACCGAGATGTCGTTCATGACCGTGAAGCCGGCGATCGCCGCCTCCGCCTGGGCGTCGTCGGCGCGGCGGACCTCCTGGCCGATGACGACCACGAACTCCACCTCCCAGTCCAGCGCGTCGGTCTCGGCGGGCTTGACGATCGGGTCGTGGGCGCCGATCAGTGTGTCGGCGTACTTGGGGAAGAGCGTCGGGTACGACGGCAGCTCGCGCCCCATCTCCTTGATGTGGTTGGAGTAGTTGTGGCCGACGCAGATGACCTTCGACGGGTTCGGGACGACGGGTGCGAAGTCGGCGCCCTGGACGTCGTACGTGGGGCCCTCGGCCTGTTCCGCCTTGGTGCGCCACGCGGGATCCGCGAGGAAGGTGCCGAGGTCGGCCGCGCCGAGGTCGACGAGCGCGTCGCCGCCGTCGAGGGAGACGAGCTTGACGGCGCGGGTGCCGTCTGCAGTGCGGATGGTCGCGAGCTTCATCGCTGCGGGATTCCTTACCTGTCGAGCTGGGTGCGGTTGAGCCGGAGCGCCTCGAAGACGGGCGCGTCGGAGAAGCGGAAGAGATCGAGGGCCCCCGAGTCGGAATCGGACGGCCCGGCCTGCGACCTCGCGGAGAACGGCTCCCACGAGGGAACGACGAACAGGTCACCCCGGGTGACCGACCAGCTCCGGTCGCCGACGGTGATCACGCCCGAGCCGTCGAACACCTGATAGACGCTGGACCCGGTCTCGCGCAGCGGAGCGGTCTCGGCGCCGCTCGCGATCCGGTGGAACTCGGCCCGGACGGTGGGCAGTACGTCGGTGCCGTCCGCCGGATTGCTGAAGCGAACCGCCGCATGACCGGGCTCCACCGTGCCGGCGTGCCCCGCCTGCTCCAGCGCGAGCTGATCGGCGAGCGCACGGTCGGTGTGTTCCCACTTGTAGGCGAGCAGCGGCGTGCCCGGAGAGCTGTGGCTCACGCCGAGCGGACGCAGGCCCGGGTGGCCCCACAGCCGCTCCGAGCGCGAGTACTCGGGTGTGATCCGCTCGTCCTCGGATATCTCGTCGCGGCCGAACTCGAAGAACTGCGACTCGGTGACGTACTGGAACGGGATGTCGAGGCCGTCGATCCAGGCCATCGGCCGGTCGGAGGCGTTGTGGTGGGCGTGCCAGTTCCAGCCCGCCTGCGGCAGGAAGTCGCCGCGGTTCATCGGCACCGCGTCACCGCCCACGACCGTCCACACGCCGGAGCCCTCGACGACGAAACGGAACGCGTGCTGCGTATGGCGGTGCTCGGGGGCGTCCTCGCCGGGCATCAGGTACTGGATCGCGGCCCACAGCGTGGGCGTCGCGAACGGGCGCCCGCCCAGCGAGGGATTCGCCAGGGCGATCGCCCGGCGCTCCCCGCCCCGCCCGACCGGCACGATGTGCCCGGCACGGTCGGCGAGGCGGACGAGGTTCTCCCACTTCCACCGGTGCGGGACCGCCCGGGAACGCGGGTGGGCCGGCATGAGGTCACCGATCTCGGTCCACAGCGGCACGAGCAGCTCCTGCTCGAAGCCGCGGTAGAGCTCCTCGAGGGCGGGCGTCACCTGAGGCTGGTCCGGAGCGTCGACCGCCCGGAGCTTCACGGGGGTCTCGACGGGTGTCGCGGTCATGGGTGTACGGTGACGGTCCGGGCGGGCGCAGAACAATGGATTCTGCACAGCAGAATGGAGGGCAGTCGTGGACAAGCCGTCCAAGCAGCCCCCGCCGTACGCCGTCACGAGCGTCGACAACGCGCTGCGCATCGCCGCGATGCTCCAGCTCGAGGGGACCCTCACCGTCGCGGAGGTCGCCCGCCGACTGGGCGTGGCCGCCTCCACCGCGCACCGGCTGCTCGCCATGCTCGTCTACCGCGACTTCGCCGTCCAGGACGCCGGCCGGGCCTACCGGGCCGGGCCCGTGCTCGAACTCGCCGCCCACTCCCAGTCGGCCACCTCGAAGCTGCGGGCCGCCTCCCTTCCCCATCTGCGCCGCCTGGTCGATCTGCTCGACGAGTCGGCCAACCTCACCGTCCGCACCGGGGACACGGTGCGCTTCGTCGCCAGCGTCGAGTCGGGCCAGGCGCTCAGGGTCGGCAACCGCGAGGGCATGGTCTTCCCGGCCCACCGCACCACGGCCGGGCTGCTCCTCCTGGCCGAACTGACCCCGGAGCAGCTCGCCGCCCTCTACGACCCGGAGCGGTTCGCCGACCGGCCGGGCGAACTACCGGACCTGACCGCGCTGCGGGCCGACCTGGCCAAGGTGCGCCGCAACGGCTTCGCCTTCAACCGGGAACGCTCCGAACGCGGCGTCGTCGCCATCGGCGTACCCGTGCACACCCCGAACGGCGAGGTCTCCGCCGGCATCGCCGTTTCGATGCCCAGCGTCCGCTACGACAAGGAGCAACTGCCGCGTCTGGTCGCCCTCCTGAGATCGACGGCCGCGGACATCGAGCACGACCTCATGCCCTAGGGGCGGTACGACGCGGAGGCCGACCGGACGCCTGGAGGGCCACCCCGTCGCGCCGTTCCGCCCACCAGAATCTGGGCGCGCGTTGTTCTGTGAGTGGAGTCACCGTCCGTAGCGTGGGCGTGGACCCCCTGAACCGACCCACGAGACCGCTCGTCGAAGAGAGCGCCGAGAGGCCACGCCTCGCCCGCCCGGACACCGGAGCGCGAGTCGTCGCGCGCAGCCTCGACGGGCGGCGATCGCTTGGAGGCGCGTTGCATCCCCACACGCAGGCCGATGAACGCCCTGACGCGACCAGCGTCGCCACCCCCCGGACCGGCGAGCCGCCCGCCGGACGCGAGCACGACGAGATCGACCTCTCCACACTTGACTTCTGGGCCAAACCCGCCGCCGCCCGCGAGGCCGACTTCGCCGAACTGCGTGCGAAGCGACCCGTCTCCTGGCACCGGCCCGCGGAGAGCACGATGCCGCAGCCCCCGGACGCCCCCGGCTTCTGGGCCGTCGTGCGTCACGCCGACATCGTCGAGGTCAGCCGCCGCAACGACGTGTTCGTCTCCGGCAACGGCGTCCTGTTCGAGGTCTTCCCCCAGGACGTGATGGAACGTGCCCTGTCCTTCCTCGTCATGGACCCACCCCGCCACACCCGGCTGCGCAGGCTGGTCAGCGCAGCGTTCACGCCGAAGGAGGTGAACCGGCTCCAGGACCAGATCAAGGCGAACGCCAAGCGGATCGTCGAGCAGCTCGCGGAAGCCGGCAGCGGTGCCGACTTCGTCCACGCGTGCGCGGCCAAGCTGCCCGTCCTCACCCTCGGCGACATGCTCGGCATCGCCGACGAAGACCGCGAACACGTCGCGAACGCGGCGGAGTCGCTCCTCAGCGCCGCCGACCCCGTCTTCCTCGCCGGACGGCCGCGCCGGGAGGTGACCGACGCCGCCCATCAGTACCTGCACGGCATCGCGGTCAAGATGGCCGAGGAACGCCGCAGTTCACCCCAGGACGACCTAATGACCAACCTGGTCCGGGCCGAGATCGACGGTGAGAAGCTGAGCAACGCCGACATCGCCTCGTTCTTCGTCCTGCTCTCCGTGGCCGGTACCGACACCACTCGGCAGACCACCACCCACGGCCTCAAGGCCCTGACCGACCACCCGGAGCAACGGGCCTGGCTCATGGCGGACTTCGACGGCCGTATCAACGGTGCCGTCGAGGAGTTCGTCCGCTGGGCCACCGTCATCAAGACCTTCGCCCGCACCGCCGTCACCGACTACGAGCTGGGCGGCCGGCACATCTCCGCCGGCGACAAGGTCGTCATGTTCTACACCTCGGGAAACCGCGACACCGACGTCTTCGCCGACCCCACGGCCTTCGAACTCGGCCGCGACCCCAACCCGCACCTCGGATTCGGCGGCGGGGGAGCGCACTACTGTCTTGGCAACCAGGTCGCCAAGGCCCAACTGCGCGCCGTGTTCCACGAACTCCTGACGCGGATCCCCGACATCCGCGCCGGCGAACCGGAGTTGCTCACCAGCAATTTCGTGCACGCCGTGCGCACCATGCCCTGCTATTTCTGAACTTGTTCGAGCGTGGCCGTCTCGTGGCACCTTCCCCTCAGTCGGTGGAACCGCGTGGGCAACAGCCATGCGGTATGGGCCTAACCGGGTCGCGGTCACGCCTCCGGGGCCGGGGGGTGCCGTCGTGGCGCGGAGGATGAGCTTCGTGGGCAGGCGGATGTCGTCGGTGGGCAGGGCTGGTGCGCGATGAGGGACATCAGGGCACGGGTGCCTGCCCGGCCCACGTCGTACATCGGCTGGCGCACGGTCGTCAGCGGCGGGGTGCTGGTCGCGGCCTGCGGGAGTCGTCGAAGCCGACGAGCGACAGGTCCTCGGGCACGGACAGCCCGAGGGCCCGGGCCGCGTCGAGGACGCCCCTGGCGACCAGGTCCGCGCCGGTCACGATGGCGGTGGGCCGCTGTGCGGTCTGCAATCGCGTGGCCGCCTGGACGCCGCCCTGGTAGTTGAAGTTGGACGAGGCGACCAGGGCGGGATCGGGCTCGATGCCGGCCAGACGCAGGGCGTCGGCGTAACCCCGGTAGCGCACCTCGGTGCTCTCGTGGTCGTCCTCGCCGCGGGTGTAGGCGATGCGCCGGTGGCCGGCCTCGATCAGGTGCTGGGTGCCGGCCCGTACACCGTCGTAGTTGTCGACCGACACCCTGGGCAGGTCCACGCCGAGGCGGCGCGGGTCGACGACCACGACCGGCAGGTCACCCTGCTGGATCTCCCGGACGGTGTCCGGTTCGAGGACGGGAGCGATGAGCAGCAGCCCGTCGATGAGACCGCCGGCGAAGGAGGCGATGCGCTCGCGCTCACGGATGGCGTCGAGGGAGGCGTTCAGCAGGAGTTCGCGTTCGTCGGCGGAGACCTCCTCGGCGATGCCCCGCACGATCTCGAAGCTGTACTCCCCCGTGAGATCCAGTGTGAGCACCCCGATCCGGCAGGTGCCGCCGCGCCTGCCGTTACGGCCTCCGGGCGGGGTGTAGCCGAGTCGGTTCGCGACCTCCAGGACCCGCTACCGGGTCGACTCGGACGCTCCGGGGCGTTCGTCGAGGACGTTGGAGACGGTCATGGCGGACGCACCCGCATCGGCGGCGATCTGCGCGATCGTGATTCTTGGGGTGGGCATGACCATCGTCCGACTCGGGCGTCTTCGGCGCCTGAGTGTTTCGTCCGCCCCGGATCGCTCCGGGGCGCGACGGGATTCCGCTTGTCGTCGGGGTTCCGGGTCATTGGAGCAGGGGCAGGTCGACGGTGGCGACGGCGTGCGGCGGAAGCAGCACGTGCAGCACGCCGTTCGCGATCCGTACGTCGTCGAGCGGCCGGGGACGTACGGCGTGCGGGGCCTGCGGGGTGCTGGGCGTCGACTCCGCCGGAGCGGCCGTAGGCAGGGGCAATCTGCGCAACAACCTCGCCTGCACCGGCACGTTGACGTCCAACATGAGCGGCACCGACGCCTCGTGCAACTCCTGGAACCTGGGCATCACCCTGTCCGACGCCCAGTTCCAAGGCGTGTCGACGTCCGGCTGGGACGCGGCCCGCCAGGCCGACGGCAGCCTGCCCGCGCTGCCCCACCTACGCCTCGCGGCGAGCAGCACGCTGATCAACAAGGGGGTGAATGTCGGCCTGCCCTATCTGGGGTCCGCGCCGGACCTCGGTGCCTTCGAGGCCTCCTGAGGCGCGCGACGGCGAGCGGCGTCCCTGACGAGCAGCCCACAGCCCCCGGCGACCGACGCCGGGGCCTGTGCCGTCCCGCGCAGAAATACATGCGCAGGATCTCCGCAGGTGGACGTCGACTCGCCGAGCGATGAAGCCGACTGGTCGTCCGGAGGTGAGAATGAGGGCATGGACATCCGGCAGCTGGACTGCTTCCTCGCGATCGTCGACCACGGCGGTTTCAACCGCGCGGCCTCAGCGCTGTACGTCTCGCAGCCGGCGCTGTCGCAGACGGTGCGGTCGCTGGAGCGCGACCTGGGGGCCGAGCTCTTCCACCGGATCGGAAAAAGGGTCGTGCTGACCGAGGCGGGAACCGCGCTGATCGACCCCGCCCGTGCGGCCGTACGCGGCATGGAGACCGCGCGGGCCAGCGTCGAAGCCGTCCAGGAACTGCGCACCGGCCGGCTCGACATCGCCGCGATGCCGTCCCCGGCCGTCGAACCGTTGGCCGCGATGGTCCACGACTTCCACCAGCGCCATCCCGGCGTACAGGTGCGCGTCCGTGCCGCCTTCACACCGCGGGACGTCATCGGCATGGTGCGTACAGGTACGGGTGAGCTGGGGCTGCTGACGACTCCCGGCCCGCTGCCGGAGAAAGAAGGGGTCGTCTCCCATTCCCTCGGCGTGCAGCGGCTCGTCCTGCTGGCCCCGCCTGACGGGCCGTTCCCGGCGGGCCGGCCGGTGGCCGCCGAGGAGCTGGCGGGGCAGCGCCTGATCACCGTCCAGCGGGGCACGGCCGCGCGTGCCTACACGGACGAACTGCGCGAGCGCGGCGTGGAGTTCACCGTCGCCGTCGAGACCGAGCACCGGGTGTCGGTGCTGCCGCTGGTGCTGGCGGGCGTGGGGCTCGCCGTAGTGACGGACTCCTGGCGCGGGACGGCGCGGCGGGCGGGCGCGACGGTGCTCGACCTGGAGCCCGACCCCGTGCTGCACATCGGCCTGATCAGCCGCAAGGGGCAGCTGTCCCCAGCGGCCCGGGCCTTCCAGGAAGGTGCCCTCACCCAGCAGCACCGTCCCGGGTAGTCCCCTTATCGGCCGGGCTTATAAGGCCCATCGGGATCGCGTCTTGGACGGGTCGCCCGGTCCGCTGCTGCAATCGACGGCATGACCAGCCACGATCACCACATCGCCCTCATCCCCGGAGACGGCATCGGCGTCGAGGTTGTCCCGCCCGCCCGGCGGGTCCTGGACGCCGTCGGCCGTCGCCACGGGATCACCTTCTCCTACACCGCCTACGACTGGTCCTGCGAGCGCTATCTGCGAGAGGGTGCCATGATGCCCGAGGACGGCCTGGACCAGCTTCGCGACAAGGACGCCGTCCTGCTCGGCGCGGTGGGGTATCCCGGGGTTCCCGACCACGTCTCGCTGTGGGGCCTGCTGATCCCGATCCGCCGCCACTTCCGCCAGTATGTCAACCTGCGGCCGGTGCGGGTCTTCGAGGGTGTGGACAGCCCGCTGCGGGCCGCCGCCGCGGGCGAGGTCGACCTGGTCGTCGTACGGGAGAACGTGGAAGGCGAGTACAGCGAGATCGGCGGTCGGCTGAACCAGGGAACGCCGGAGGAACTGGCAGTCCAGGAAGCCGTGTTCACGCGCGCCGGGGTCACTCGGATCGTGGACTACGCCTTCTCGCTCGCCGCCCGCCGCAGCAGCAGGCTCACCTCGGCGACCAAGTCCAACGGCATCATCCACACCATGCCGTTCTGGGACGAGCTGGTCGCCGAGCGGGCCGCCGGACATCCCGGCGTCACCTGGGATCAGGAGCACATCGACGCGCTGGCCGCCAAGTTCGTGCTCGACCCCGCCCGCTTCGACGTGGTGGTGGCCTCCAACCTCTTCGGTGACATCCTCAGTGACCTCGCGGCCGCCGTGGCCGGCTCGATCGGCATCGCCGCTTCCGCGAGCCTCAACCCCGAGCGCGCGTTTCCGTCGATGTTCGAGCCGGTGCACGGCTCAGCCCCCGACATCGCGGGCCGGGGCATCGCCAACCCGCTGGGCGCGATCGGCTCGGCGGCCCTGATGCTCGACCACCTCGGCCACCCCGAGGCCGCCAAGGACATCGACGACGCCATCGCCGCCGTGCTGACCAAGTCGGACGTCCGCACCCGCGACCTGGGCGGTACGGCGACCACCGAGGAGTTCACCGAGAAGCTGCTCGAACTCCTATGATCCTTCGGTCACTTGAGGACGCGGATCGGTTCGCCGGCGATGAAGGCGGCGATGTTCTCGACGGCGTGCTGGTAGAAGACCTGGTAGTTGCCTTCGGTCACGTATCCGATGTGCGGGGTGACGAGGACGTTGTCCAGGCTCCGCAGGACGTGATCCCGGGGGAGGGGTTCGGTGTCGAAGACGTCGAGGGCCGCCCCGCCGATCTTCCGTTGCCGCAGGGCGCGCACCAGGGCGTCCTCGTCGACGAGGGGACCCCGGGAGGTGTTGACCAGCAGGGCCGTCGGCTTCATCGAGTCGAGTTCGGCCGCGCCGACGATGCCCCGGCTGCGCTCGCTGAGCACCATGTGGACGGAGAGCACGTCGGACCGGGTGAACAGGTCCGACTTGGTCACCGCGGTCACGCCGTGCTCGGCCGCCTTCTCGGCGGTGAGGTTCTGGCTCCAGGCGATGGTCTCCATGCCGAACGCCTGGCCCACCTTGGCCACCCGGGAGCCGAGCCTGCCGAGACCCAGCAGGCCGAGCGTCTTGCCTGCCAGCATGGTGCCCACGCCGAGCTGCCAGCCGCCCTCGCGGACGTTCCGCGTCTCGGCAGGCAGGTTCCTGACCGCGGCGAGGATCAGTGCCCAGGTCAGCTCGGACGTGGCGGCAGCGTCGGGGTAGCCGGTGCGGCAGACCACGACGCCCTGGGCGGTGGCGGCCGGGATGTCGATGGAGGCGTTGACCGGGCCGGTGGTGACGAGCAGCTTGAGGCGCGTGAGCCGATGCAGCACCTCGGCGGGGAAAGGGGTGCGCTCCCGCATCGCCACGACCACGTCGAAGTCCGCCAGCTGGGAGACGACCGTGTCCGTGTCGGGGAAGGCCCCGTGGAAAACCTCGATCCGGGCCTTGAGGGAGTCCCAGTCGGCGTACTTCCGCGCCACGTGCTGGTAGTCGTCGAGGACCGCGATACGCAGATCGTTCATTTTCGCTTCCCGTTCATGGTAGATGCATCAACTATATTCGTGGGGTCAAGCGACACCGATCCGGGCTCGCGGGCCCGAGGGGAGATATCCGGCGATGCGGAATACGACCGTGGCCCAGCAGCTGGTGGACATCCTGCGCCAGGCGGGTGTGGAGCGGATCTACGGGGTGGTGGGTGACAGCCTGAACTCGGTGGTGGACGCGGTGCGCCGCACCGACGGCATCGAGTGGGTGCACGTACGCAATGAGGAGGCGGCTGCCCTAGCCGCTGCGGCGGAGGCCCAGCTCACCGGCAAGCTCGCGGTGTGCGCGGGCAGCTGCGGCCCCGGCAACACTCACCTCATCCAGGGTTTGTATGACGCGCAGCGCTCCGGCGCGCCCGTGCTGGCCATCGCCTCGCACATTCCGTCCCGTCAGATCGGCACCGGCTTCTTCCAGGAGACGCATCCCGAGCGGCTGTTCACCGAGTGCAGCGACTACTGCGAGATGATCGGCACTCCCGAGCAGATGCCGCGGGTGGCGCGGATCGCGGTGCAGCGTGCGCTGGGCAACAGCGCGGTGTCGGTGCTGGTCATACCCGGCGATGTCGCGCATGCCGAGGCGACTCACCCGACCGGCACCAGTGACCTGGTCACCGAGCGCGGCCGGGTGGTCCCGCCGCAGGCCCAGGTGCGGGCGCTGGCCGAGAAGCTCAACGCGGCACGGAAGGTGATGCTGTTCGCCGGCGCGGGAGTGCGGGACGCGCATGCCGAGGTGATGGCGCTGGCGGAGAAGACGGCTGCTCCGGTGGGGCATTCGCTGCGCGGCAAGGAGTGGATCCAGTTCGACAACCCCTACGACGTCGGCATGAGCGGACTGCTCGGCTACGGCGCCTGCTACGAGGCGATGCACGACGCGGACCTGGTCGTCCTGCTGGGCACGGACTTCCCGTACAACGACTTCCTGCCGCAGGCGCGGACCGTGCAGATCGATCACGAGGTGGGGCACCTGGGCCGGCGCACCGTGCTGGAGCTGGGGGTGCACGGTGATGTGCGGGAGACGCTGCGGGCGGTGCTGCCGCTGGTGGAGGTGAAGCGGGACCGGGACTATCTGGACCGGATGCTGCGCAAGCACGCCAGGTCCCTGGAGACGGTGGTGGAGGCGTACACGCGTGACGTGGCACGGCATGTGCCGATCCATCCCGAGTACGTGGCCTCGGTCCTGGACGAACTCGCCGCCGACGACGCGGTGTTCACGGTGGACACCGGGATGTCGAATGTGTGGGCGGCGCGCTATGTGACGCCCAACGGGCGGCGGCGGGTGATCGGTTCGTTCCTGCACGGCACGATGGCGAACGCGCTGCCGCACGCCGTCGGCGCACAGTTCGCCTACCCCGGCCGCCAGGTGATCTCGATGTCCGGTGACGGGGGTCTGGGCATGCTGATGGGCGAGCTGCTCACCGTGAAGCTGCATGATCTGCCGGTGAAGACGGTCGTGTTCAACAACTCCTCGCTCGGCATGGTGAAGCTGGAGATGCTGGTCGAGGGACTGCCCGAGTACGAGACCGATCACGGGCCGGTGGACTACGCGGCGATCGCCCGTGGCGCGGGGATCGAGGCGATCCGTATCGAGCGGCCCGAGGATGTCGTCGAGGGCCTGAAGCAGGCGCTCGCGCATGACGGGCCGGTCCTGGTCGATGTGGTGACCGACCCGAACGCCTTGTCGATCCCGCCGCACATCACGGCCGCCCAGGTCAAGGGCTTCGCGTTCGCGGCGGGCCGGACCGTGCTCGACGGCGGTGTCGGCAAGATGCTCGACCTGGCCCGCGCCAACCTCCGCAACATCCCCCGCCCCTGACACCCGTCCGTGACGGCGGCGTCCCCCAAGGCCTCCAAGACCCCCAAAGGCCCAAGGTTTCCAAGGAGGACGCCGCCCGCGTCTATGCGAGGGGTTCAGCAGCCCGGGCCGCGCCGACGACGCGCCCGCGCTCCGAGTCGGGGAAGCGGGTGAGCATCGCACGCAACTCCTCGGCCTCGACGTTGGCCCCGAAGGGCTCCGTGCCCGGTTCGAGCCGTACGCCGGCGGCGAGGGGGCCCGCCACGACGGGTTCGAAGCCGAGGTCGTCGACGAGGCGGGAGACGGTCATCAGGTCGTCCGGGTCGTCACCGGCGATGGCGATCGCCTTGCGGCCCCGGACTCCCGCGGGCCGGGCCCCGTCCTCGAGGTCGTGGTAGCCCATGTGGTTGAAGGCCTTCACCACGCGTGCGCCCGGCAAGAAGGCCTGCACGGTCTCGCTGGAGGAGGTGCGCGGGTCGGTGAGGTCCTCGCGGATGCCGTCGACCTCCCACCAGTAGTTCATGGCGTCGATGACGAGCTTGCCCTCCAGCGCCGCGACCGGCACATTGCGGTGCTTGCCGAGCGGGAGGGCCAGGATGACGATGTCCGCCTTGGCCGCGGCCTCGTGCGGCGTGACGGGTTCGGCGCCGGGGGTGAGGACCTCGATGGTGAGGGCGATCTTCTCCGGGTCGCCCGATCCGGCGATGAGCACGCGGTGGCCGGCCGCCAGGGCGAGGCGCGCCAGTACGGTGCCGACCTTGCCCGCACCCAGGATGCCGATGGTGTCCATGTCCTTTGTCTCCGTTCGCGGTGTCAGTCGGCGAGCAGGTCGCGGACCATCGGGATGACCTTGGTGCCGTACAGCTCCACGGTGCGCAGGCGCGCGTCGGCCGGCTGGGCCCCGGTGGTGTAGATGAGGTCGAACCGGCCGACGCCCAGGGCCTTGACGGCGGCGGCCATCTTGCGGGCGACGGTCTCGGGCGAGCCGACGTAGAGGGAGCCGTGGGCGATCTCGGCGTCGTACTCCTCCTTGCGGACCGGCGGCCAGCCGCGCAGCGCGCCGATGCGGTCCCGGAGGATCTTGTAGTGCGGCCAGTGCAGCTCTCGGGCCTCCTCGTCGGTGTCGGCGATGAAGCCGGGGGAGTGCATGCCGACCGGGTGGGTGGTGGTGCCGAACTTGTCGGTGGCGCGCTGATAGAGGTCGATGTACGGGGCGAAACGCTCGGGGCTGCCGCCGATGATGGCGATCATCAGCGGGAAGCCGTAGTGCGCGGTGCGGATGACGGACTGGGGGGAGCCGCCGACGCCGACCCAGGTGCTCAGGTGCCCGGACTCGGTCTTGGGGAAGACATCGGCGTCCTGCAGGGCGGCCCGCTTGGTGCCGCTCCAGGTGACGGGCTTCTCCTTGAGCAGTTCGGCGAAGAGCTGGATCTTCTCCTCGAACAGTTCGTCGTAGTCGGCGAGGTCGTACCCGAAGAGGGGGAAGGACTCGGTGAAGGAGCCGCGGCCGAGGATGATCTCCGCCCGGCCGTTCGACAGCGCGTCCACGGTCGAGAACCGCTGGAAGACGCGGACCGGGTCGTCCGAGCTGAGCACGGTCACGCCGGAGGACAGGCGGATGCGCTCAGTACGGGTGGCGATGCCGGCCAGCACGGTCTCGGGGGAGGAGATCGCGAACTCGGGGCGGTGGTGCTCGCCGAGGGCGATGACGTCGACGCCGACCTGCTCCGCGAGAACGGCCTCGTCGACGACCTGCCGGATGGCCTGGGCGTCGGAGACCGGCTTGCCGGAGGCGTTCTGCGGAACGTCGCCGAACGTGTCCAGACCGAAGACGAGATCAGACATGGGTGGGCTCCTTCGTGAGCAGTTCCTTCACCCGCGGGGCGACTTCGTTGCCGAGCAGCTCGATGGAGCGGGTGCGGGCTTCGCGCGGGAGGTTCATGAGGTCGTACTTGAGGTCGAAGCGGCTGAGGCGCAGGTCGCGGGCCATCGTGGCGATCTTCCGGGCGACGGTCTCGGGCGAGCCGACGAAGAGCGCGCCGGTGTCGACCTCCGCCAGATAGCGCTCGCGGGTCGGGGCGTAGAAGCCGCGCTCCTCGGCGAGGGCGACGACGACCGGCTGCCAGTACTGCCACCAGGTCTCGACCGCTTCCTCGTCGGTGTCGGCGATCAGCCCCAGCGAGTGCTGGGCGACCGGCTGCGCGGCGAACCCGTGCTGGGCGAGCGAGCGGTGGTAGAGCTCGACGTGACCGGCGAAGCGCTGCGGGCGGCCACCGATGATGGCCATCATCAGCGGCAGGTTGTAGCGGGCCGCGCGAAGTACGGAGCCTGGGCTGCCGCCGATGCCGATCCAGGTGGGGATGCCACCGGGCGGCATCCTGGGATGGAGCCGCTGCTCGACGAGGGGCGGTCGGAACTTTCCCGACCAGCTCACCTTCTCCTCGCGCTGGAGCCGCATGAACAGGTCGAGCTTCTCCTCGAACAGCTCCTCGTACTGCGCGAGGTCGTAGCCGAACAGCGGGAACGACTCGGTGGCGGAGGCCCGTCCCAGGACGAGCTGGGCGCGGCCGTTCGAGACGGCGTCCAGGGTGGAGAACTCGTGGTAGAGGCGTACGGGATCGTTGGTGCTGAGCACGGTCACCGAGGTGCCGAGCCGGATGCGCTCCGTCGCGGTGGCGATCGCCGCGAGCAGCACCGGGGTGGCGCTGTCGGTGTGACCGGCGCGGTAGTGCTCGCCGAGGCTGAAGACGTCCAGCCCTACGGCCTCGGCCAGCTGTGCCTCCTCGATGAGCAGCCGAACGGTCTCGGCGTCGCTCAGTGTGCGGCCTTCGTCGGTCGCCACCTCTCCGAACGAGTTGAGCCCGAGCTCGAACTCCGTGGCGGTCATGGACTCCTCCTGCTGCTGCACTCCCCGGACGCATCCGGCATCCGGCTTGTTGACATGTCAATCATTACTCAACATAATTGATGTGTCAACCAAGGAGGGTGGATGCCATGACAGAGCGACGAAGGGCGCTCCCGACCGCCGAGGAGCTGCGGATCTGGCGGGACTTCATCGAGGCGACGGAAGTGCTGCGTGCCGAACTCGCGGCTCGCCTGCACAGCGAGTCGTCGCTGTCGCCCGGGGACTACGCGGTGCTCCTCGCCTTGAGCGAAGCGGACGGCCACCGGCTGCGCCCCTCCGGGCTGGCGGCCTGCATCGGATGGCAGCGCAGCCGCCTCTCCCATCAGGTCGGGCGCATGGAACGGCGTGGACTCCTCCGGCGGGAGGGTTTCGCAGCCGACAGCCGAGGTGCGGAAGTGGTGTTCACGGACGCGGGAGCGGAAGCCTTCCGGCGCGCCTCCCTGCCGCATCTACGCGATGTCCGTGAGCTGTTCGTCCGCCCCCTCGGGCCGGACGAGCTCGCCGCGGCCGAACGGATCGCGACTGCGCTGAGGAAGGGCCTGACGGCAGGGGTCGATGCCTGAGTGCCTGCCGTGGCGTCGGGCGGTCGTTGTGTTGATCCGTTCGATCTTCGTGACATGATGGTTGATGTAACAACTAGATCAAGGGGGAGGTGCGATCGGTGAGCAACGTGGAAACCGACCCCGCGGCGCTGAGGTGCGTCTTCTTCCACATGGCGGTCGACGAGGCGTTCGCGGGCCAGGGGCTCGGCGCACAGCTCGTCCAGCACGCGCTCGCCGATGTGCGCGCGTCCGGAAAGCGGATCGTGCCGGTCTGCCCCTATGTGGCGAAGTTCCTCAAGCGGCACGACGAGTTCGCAGGCATCACCGATCGGTGACGCCCGATGTGCTGAAGTGGCTGGAGTCGCTGCTCGGCTGAAACCCATGACAGGCGGACACCGGTCGACCGGTGTCCGCCTCTCACGTTGCCGGGGGGCGCGTCCTACTCCGGCACGATGACGATCTTGCCGCTGACGTGGCCGGCCTGGCTGGCGTCCAGCGCCGCACCGGTTTCCGTGAGGCTGTAGGTGCGGGAGATCGGAACGCGGAGACGGCCCTCCTCGACGAGGCCCAGAAGGGTGCGAAGGTCCCGGGTCTCCGCCGGGCGCCCCTGATGGACCTGGATCCCCTTGTCGGCGGCGTCGAACGCCGCGATGGTCAGGACCCGGTCGGGGCCGCCCGCGAGCTCGATCGAGTCCGGGATCTCGCCCCGGCCGGAGGCGTCGAGCACCGCGTCCACACCGTCCGGGGCGACCGCGCGCACCCGGTCGACCAGACCTTCGCCGTAGGTGACCGGGACGGCGCCGAACTCGCGCAGCAGATCGTGGTTGCGTTCGCCTGCGGTACCGATGACGCGTACGCCACGCGACACGGCGATCTGGACCGCGAAGGTGCCCACGCCACCGGCCGCGGCATGGACCAGCAGCGTCTCGCCCTCGGAGACCTTGAGCCGGTCGACGACGTTCAGGGCGGTGCCGCCCGCACCGGAGAGGCTGCCCGCCACCGCCCAGGGCACATCCGCGGGCTTGAGCGCCAGCTTCGCGGGGTCGGCCAGGGCGAACTGGGCGAAGGAGGGGGTGATCGAGGACCCGAGCACCGCGTCACCGACGCTGAACTTGCTCACTCCCTCACCGACCGCGTCCACGACGCCGGCCACGTCGGAACCGAGTCCGGCGGGCAGGTCGAGCGGAACCTGGTCGCGCATCCAGCCCAGGAGGACTTTCCAGTCGAACGGATTCACCCCGGCCGCGCGGACGGCCAGCCTCACCTGGCCGGGGCCGGGCGCCGGGGGTTGCACCTGGACGGCACGCAGGCCGTCGGTGGTGCCGTACGAGGAGAACTGCACTGCGAGAGACATGGCGGGTGGGCTCCATCCTTGAGGCGTGAGTGGACGGTGAGATGTTGATGTATCAACTGTAGTGTGACCCTAGACCCATAGCAGGGATTCCACAAACACCCGAGCCCGTGGCGGATCGCCCGGCGAGCGAGTCGACGAACCCCTCCAGCACCTGTGCCACTCCGTCCTCGTCGTTGGAGGGAGCGCGCCGCTCCGCCGCGGCCAGCACGTCCGGATGGGCGTTGGACATGGCGTACGGATGCCCCACCGCACCGAGCATGGGCAGGTCGTTGGGCATGTCGCCGAAGGCGGCGATCTGCCGGCCGGCGATACCGAGCCGGCCGCTCCAGGCGAGAAGGGTGCTGGCCTTCGTGACGCCGGGCGCGCTGAACTCGACGAGGGACAGGCCCGTGGAGTGGGTGGTCTCGGCGTCCCGACCCGCGACGCGTCGCGCCTGCTCGTAGAAGGCGTCCAGCGGAAGCGCCGGGTGGTGGGCCAGCACCTTCAGCAAGGGTCCGCCCGGCGCGGCGTGGGCCAGGATCTTCTCGGCCGAGCCGACCAGCTCGACCGCCTCGTCTCCGAACGACCAGTCAGGATAGGCCGGTTCATGACCGAACGCCCCGTCGAACTCGAAAGCGAAGGACACGCCGGGGAGGGCCGTGCGGAGCCGCTGCGCGAGTCGCAGGGCTGTGTGGAGACGGATGGGGGAGGTGCGGGCGATGGCCCCGTCGGGAGAGTGGACCGTGGCGCCATTGGCGGCGATGACGGCGTGGGGCCCGATGCGTTCCAGAAGGGCCGGCACACTCCGCGGCGGGCGACCCGTGACGAGGACGACGGGTATTCCGGCTCTCTCGGCCGCCGACAACGCGGCTCGCGTGCGCTGTGACAGTGTGCCGTCACTGCGCAGAAGCGTCCCGTCCAGATCGGTCGCTACCAGCTTCGGAGTGGTCATGGGCTCGGTGCCTCCTGGGTCGGGCTCGGCGCGTGTGCTGCGTCCGCTTCGGCCGAGGGGGGGGGATCGGCTCCCCTTGGTGCCTTCCGCGGCGTTCGCGAAGGTGCCCCTCAGTGGCAGCAAGGGGTGGGTTTGGCACCCGCGGTCAGCGTCAGAAGCGTGATGTACACGAGAACGGTCACGGCCACTCCGGCGGCCCAGCGGTGTGCTGTGGTCAGGCCTGTGGCCTTTCGCGGCGGTCGGCCGGAGGGCGGGTCGGGCGGGTCGGGGGGTGCCGCGCTGTTCCGCGTGCCCTTCGTGGTCACGGCAGTCTCCTGATCGGGCGCGGGCGCGTGGTCACATCCGGGCGGCGGCGAGGGGCCGGTGTGCCCATGTCCGACCGATGGCCGCCCAGGTGACCGGGGTGACGCCTGCTCGGGCCATGCGTTCGACGGCGAGTTCATGGGTCTCGGCCATCACGCCTCCGCAGGCGTCGGTGACGACGTACACGGCGAGTCCCTCGGTGGTCGCCCGCAGCGCGGACATCGTCACGGCGTCCTCCGTGTGCAGGCCGGCGAGGACCAGCTGCGTGCGCCCGGTGGCCGCGATGGCGTCCTGCACGCGGTGGTCGTCCCAGGGGCTGATGAGGTGTCTCTGGATGGGCCGCTGAGAGGCGAAGGCGTCCTGGAGGGGCTGGAGGAGGGCGCCGTTGTGTTCCTCCACGACCGTGGTCAGGACCGTCGGAACGTCGTGAGCCCTGGCTGCTTCGGCCAGGGCTATGGCGTTGGCGGCCACGGCCGTAGCGGCGTGGCTGTGCAGATACGGAAGCGGCTGGTGGTCGATCAGCAGCAGGACGCTCTCACCGGGTATCGGCGACGTGCTCATGGCTTCTCCTCGGGCGGCATGGGGGTTCCGCCTTCCAAGAAGATGACACATCAACAAGCATTGATATGTCAACCACTGGACAGAAGGTTGAATCTTCATATATAAAGATGACGCATCAACTTCCCGCCTCGCGAGAGGCACAACCGAGGAGACATCCATGAGCTCGTCGCCGAAGACCGGTCTTGATGCCCTGCTCACGCCCGAGGAGAGCGTCCTGCTGCTCATCGACCACCAGCCGTACCAGTTCGCCAACCTGCACAGCCACGAACCGGCGCTCGTCGCCAACAACGTCGTCGGCCTGGCCAAGGCCGCCAAGGGCTACGGCGTCCCGACGATCCTGACCACGGTCACGGAGGAGCGTGGCGGCAATCTGATCCAGCCGCTTCAGGACGTCTTCCCGGACCAGAAGCCCATCAACAGGACGTGGATCAACACCTGGGAAGACCAGCGTGTGGTGGACGCCGTGAAGGCCACCGGACGCAAGAAGCTGGTCATCGCCGGCCTGTGGACGGAGATCTGCGTGGCCATGCCCGCCCTCCAGGCGGCCGGGGAGGGCTTCCAGGTCTACGCCGTCACCGACGCCTCCGGAGGTGTGTCGACCGAGGCCCACGAGATGGCCGTACAGCGCATGGTCCAGGCCGGGATCGTCCCGATCACGTGGCTGGCCGTCACGGGCGAATGGCAGCGTGACTGGGCCCGGACGGACATCATCAAGCCCGAGGACCAGCTGGCGGCCCTGGGGCACGCCGGCGCCACGGGGATAGTGACCGCCTGGGAGTTCCAGCTTCTCAACACCCCGGTCCCGGACACGCCCCAGGCGTAAAGGCGGACCTGCGATGAGGGGCGGCATCCGGGAGGGTGCCGCCCCTTACCGCGTTCATCCCGTACGGCTACCGCTGTTCGACAGCCACCTGCAGTGGAGCGCGGAAGGACAGCAGGTCCAGCATCGGGACCTGTGCCGTTCGCGCCGCCTGCCGCACGCCTGGCAGATGGCGCGCCGCAGCCTTGAGGGCCACAGCGGCCTCCGTGCGGGCTAGGGACGCGCCCGGGCAGCGATGGCGGCCGGCTCCGAAGGCCAGATGGTGGCGGATGTTCTCGCGGTGCGGGCACATCCGTTCCGGCTCCGGGAAGACCTCCGGGTCCGAACCGGTGCCCAACAGCATCAGCAGCAGTTGCGCCCCTTCCGGCAGACGCACCCCGCCAAGTTCCGTGGCCTGTGTGACGACCCTGCGCCAGGTGGTCACCGGAGGCTCACGTCTGAGGACTTCCTCCACCCAGGCCTCGGCCAGGCCCGCCTCGTCCGCCACGCGCGCCCACATGCCAGGCTCGGCCGGCGCCCGGCGCAGCACCATGGCGATGAGTTGCCCGGTGGTGGACTGACCGGCGATGAAAACGAAGAAGCACATGCCGACCGCGGTCCCGACGTCCAGCGGGCTGCCGTCGGGCAGCCGATGGCGGGCCAGTGCCCCGATGAACGAGTCGGCAGGAGCGGAACCGTCGCGCACGGTCTCGGTGAGCCACTGATGGAACGCCACTACGAGCTCCGCGAGTTCCAGCTGCCGTTCCGGCGCGGGCCTGCCCCAGAACAGCTCCAGCGAGGCGTCGCTCCACCGGACGAGCGTGGCCGGGTCCACGCCCCGGATGCCGAGGAGCTCCATCAGCACACGGCAGGGCAGCACCTGGGCGAACGACGGGAACAGGTCGCAACCGCCGGTCGCGTCGAGCTCGGACCGCACCGGCCGCAGCAGCTCGTCGACGATGCGCTCGATCACCGGTACGGCGGCCGCGACGCGCCCCGCGTTGAAGAAGCGCGTGACCAGTCGGCGCAGCCCGGGATGGCTTGGGGTGCCGTTGTTGGCGAGCGCCGGAGGAAGCGTGAAGCCGCCCTGGACGAGGATCCGCAGCACGGCTACGGGCAGCGGGGTGACGGCGTTCTGGGCGTTGTCCGGAAGGAAGACACCCGGATCCAGGAGAACCTGCCGCACATCCTGGTGCCGACTGACCAGTCACAGCCCCGTGCCGGGGTTGTGGTGCACCGGCGACTCGGACCGCAGAAGGTCCAGCTAGGGGTACGGGTCGTGGACGAACGGGGCGCCGAACAGGTCGAGCAGACCGAGCGGATCAGTGGGGTCGGCGGAACGGGGGTCGGCCGCCGTGGCGACACCTGCTGCTCCGCCGCGGGGCGCGGATATGTCCAGGGCCGGGGAGATCACGGCCGGACGCTAACACGGGGGTCGGCGCGGCTCAGGACGTATGTGTGCGGCATCACATCACCAGGCCACCGGCGCGGAAAGAGGGGTGCCGGGCCCGGTGGTACCGGACCCGGCATCAGAACCGACCGCGTCAGGCCGTGACGGTGGCCGTGCGGAGCGGTGCCAGGGCCCCGCTCCAGGCCACGACCTGGTCGAGCAGGGTGCCGAGCGCGCCGACGTTGTAGTCGCTGGGCTTGAGGACGCTGAAGTTCTCGAACTCGGTCATCAGCGACAGTGCCACCTGCTGGCGCACGTCGGCCATCTGCAGCTCACCGACCACCAGACGCAGGTGTTCCACGGCGCGGGCGCCGCCGACACCGCCGTAGGAGACGAAGCCGACTGCCTTGTTGTTCCACTCGTTGTAGAGGTAGTCGATAGCGTTCTTGAGCACGCCGGAGGTGCTGTGGTTGTACTCCGGGGTGACGAAAACGAAGCCGTCGAAGGAGGCGATCTTCTCCGCCCACTTCTTGGTGTGCTCGCCCTGGTACTGGCCCATCGACGGGGGCAGCGGCTCGTCCAGGTGCGGCAGCGGGTAGTCCCGCAGGTCGACGAGCTCGTATTCGGCGTCGCCGCGCTGGGAGGCTATGTCGTAGACCCACTTGGCCACCTGCTCGCCGTTGCGGTTGGGGCGGGTGCTGCCGAGGATGATGCCGATCCTGGTCATGATTTCCTTATGGGTTGGATGGGTTGTGCTGCCCTGAACGCCGGTTCAGGAGGTGTGAGGGAGGTGCTGGGCGGGGATGACGCCGAGGCGGCCCGCCTGGTAGTCCGCGAAGGCCTGCTGCACCTCTTGGGCGGTGTTCATCACGAACGGGCCGTACTGGACGACGGGTTCGCGGATGGGCAGGCCGCCCAGCACGAAGAGCTCCAGCTTGGGCGCACGGGACTCCTGGGCGCGGTCGGCGGTCAGGCGCAGGGCGTCGCCCTCGCCGAACACGGCGAGCCGGCCTTCCTGGAAGGGGCGGCCCTCGGCGCCGACCGTGCCGTGGCCCGCGAGGGCGTAGACCAGCGCGTTGTAGTCCGGGTTCCAGGGCAGGTCGACCTGGGCGCCGGGTTCTAGGGTGAGGTGGGCGACGGTGATCGGGGTGTGGGTGACACCGGGGCCGGTGTGCCCCGCGATGTCCCCGGCGATCACCCGGATCAGCGCGCCGCCGTCGGGGGTGGTGAGCAGTCCGGTGTGCTTGCCGCGGATGTCCTGGTAGCGGGGCGGGCTCATCTTCTTGGCCCGCGGCAGGTTGACCCACAGCTGCACGCCGTGCAGGACCCCGCCTTTCATGACCAGCTGCTCGGGCGGCTGCTCGATGTGCAGGATGCCGACTCCCGCGGTCATCCACTGGGTGTCGCCGTCGCTGAGCTTTCCGCCGCCGCCGTTGGAGTCCTGGTGCTCCACGGCGCCGTCGATGAGGTAGGTGACGGTCTCGAAGCCGCGGTGCGGATGCCAGGGCGTGCCCATGGGTTCGCCCGGAGCCATCTCCACCTCGCCGAGATGGTCCATGTGGACGAACGGGTCCAGTTCCGGCAGCGTCACGCCCGCGAAGGCCCGGCGCACGGGGAAACCCTCGCCCTCGAAGCCGCGCTCGGCCTTCGCCAGGCGGCGGACGGGCCGGTAGCGGGTCGCGGCCGGGTCCAGCTCGGGCAGTCGCGGCAGGACGAGTACGTCGTCCACGGTGATCGCGGGCATGGGTTTCTCCGTTTCTTGCGGTTGCCGTGAGGAGTGCGGGCCGGTCGCCCTCAGAAGGAGTGCGGGCCGAAGCGGCCCCACGCCTCGAACACGGCCAGGGCGAGCAGGACCACGGGGACGGCGATGCTCTGGTACTCCTTGCGCCTGCCGTGTTCTATGACGGCGCCGATCATGATCAGGCCCAGGCCGGTGGCGGCCAGCGGGACGAAGACCGTGGCGATGTCCACCGCCGGCGGCAGCAGCAGCCCGATGACACCGAGAACCTCGAAGGCGCCGATCATCTTGATCATGCTGGGCGAGAAGTCCTCGGCCCAGGCCATGGTCGGACCCGAGGCGAGGAGCTTCTCTTTCGACTGGGTGAGCTTCATGGAGCCGGCGGCGAGGAAGACGAGGGAGAGCAGGGCCGCGACGACCCACAAGGCGACGTTCATGGGGATACCTCTTGAGAGCTGAGGGAGCGGACCCGTCGTGAGCAGGCCTCACCGAGTTCATTGATTCATCATCCAAATTAGCCGGAACTAGATGATGCGTCAACTGATCTGTTGAGAGTGGCATAGGCAGGCCCGGAGGCGCGGCGCGGACAGTCAGGGCAGGACAGGGCGCGCCGCGCCCCCGGAGCGGTGGGGTGGGCTCCCGCGAAAGCGCGGAAGTTCGGGGTCACGTTTGGTGAACTATCAACCACGTCTACAATTTCTGCATGGAGGAAAACGTGCGGTGGTTGACGGCGGAGGAGCAGCATGCGTGGCGGAGTTTCGTCCGGCTGCACGAGAAGCTGGGCGGTCGTCTGTCCCGCCTGTTGCAGACGGACTCGAGCCTGTCCGCCGCTGACTTCGCGGTGCTGGTCAATCTGACGGACGTGCCGGAGGGGCGGCAGCGTTACCAGGATCTGGCTCGCTCCCTGGAGTGGGAGAAGAGCCGTATGTCCCACCACATCGCGCGGATGGCCGGACGGGGTCTGGTCATCCGGGAGGAGTGCCTGGAGGACGCGCGGGGCGCGTTCGTGGTGATCACGGAGCAGGGGCGCGCGGCGATCGAGGCGGCGGCCCCGCGTCACGTGGAGGCCGTACGGGCGTTGTTCCTCGACCATGTCACTCCGTCGGAGTTGCGCACGCTGGGCGAGATCTCCGCGCGGGTGGTCGCGAAACTGGACGAGGACGGGTCCTGAAGCGCTGCTGACGACCTGACCGCGGAGGTCGCCTCGAAACTCTAGCGATGCACTGTTGATGCGTCAACATCAAAGGCAGAGTCCGGTGGCGAACCCTCCGCCCCGGTCGGAGACGTCACATCCTCAAGAGTAGGTGATGAGTCAACAAGCGAGTACTCTCGTTGTATGACTCAACAACCGAAATGGCTCACACCGGAGGAGCAGGATGCCTGGCGCGGCGTCGTTCGCATGTACGAAAAGCTGGCCGGCCGCCTCTCCCGCCACCTTCAGCAGGACGCGAATCTCTCCCCCGCCGACTTCGCTGTGCTCGTCGACCTCAGTGAGGCACCGGACGGCCGCAAGCGGCACGCGGACCTGTCGAGGTGTCTGGAGTGGGAGAAGAGCAGGATGTCCCACCAGATCTCCCGGATGACGAAGCGGGGGCTGGTGAACCGCCAGGAGTGTCCGGAGGACGGGCGTGGCGCGTTCGTGGTCATCACCGAGAAGGGCATGGAGACGATCAGGGCGGCGGCGCCCCGGCATGTGGAGGTCGTCCGTGAGCTGTTCGTCGACCTCCTGACGCCGGAGGAGCTGCGCCAGTTCGCCCGCGTGGCCAACCGGGTGATCGGGCAGGTCGAGGCCGCACCCTCCGCGTAGCCGGAATAGTGACCGGCGGAGCCTCGTTGTAGCCCATTAGTTGATACATCAACCCTCAGAGAAAGGGTGAAGGCGATGCAGTTCGGCATCTTCACCATCGGTGATGTGGCCCCCGATCCCACCACCGGGCGCGCCCCGAGCGAGCACGAGCGGATCAAGTCCATGGTCGCTCTCGCGCAGAAGGCCGAGGAGGTCGGTCTCGACGTCTTCGCGACCGGCGAGCACCACAACCGGCCGTTCGTGCCGTCGTCGCCGACCACGATGCTCGGCTACGTCGCCGCCCGCACCGAGCGGATCATCCTGTCCACGTCGACCACCCTGATCACCACCAACGACCCGGTGAAGATCGCCGAGGACTACGCGATGCTCCAGCACCTGGCCGACGGCCGGGTGGACCTGATGATGGGCCGCGGCAACACCGGGCCCGTCTACCCCTGGTTCGGCAAGGACATCCGCGACGGCATCAACCTCGCCATCGAGAACTACGCCCTGCTGCGCCGGCTGTGGCGTGAGGACGTCGTCGACTGGGAGGGTCGTTTCCGCACGCCGCTTCAGGGCTTCACCTCCACGCCGCGGCCCCTGGACGACGTACCGCCGTTCGTCTGGCACGGCTCCATCCGGTCCCCGGAGATCGCCGAACAGGCGGCGTACTACGGCGACGGCTTCTTCCACAACAACATCTTCTGGCCGAAGGAGCACACCCAGCGGATGATCGAGCTGTACCGGGAGCGGTACGCGCACTACGGGCACGGCACGGCCGAGCAGGCCATCGTCGGGCTCGGCGGGCACGTCTACATGCGGCACAACTCGCAGCACGCCGTCCGTGAGTTCCGCCCGGTCTTCGACCGGTCGCCCGTGATGGGTGGCGGCGTGTCCATGGAGGAGTACATGCGGCAGACCCCGCTGACCGTCGGCACCCCCGAGCAGGTCATCGAGAAGACGCTCACCTTCCGCGAGTACGCAGGCGACTACCAGCGCCAGCTGTTCATCGTGGACGGTGGCGGCCTGTCGCTGAAGACCGCGCTGGAGCAGCTGGACATGCTCGGCGAGGAGGTCGTCCCGGTGCTGCGCGAGGAGTTCGCGAAGTACCGGCCGGCCGGTGTGCCGGACGCGCCCACCCACGCCTCGCTGCTCGCGGCCCGCGGCGCCGACCGTGCCCAGGCTGCTGACCCGGTGGCCTGAGACCGAACGGCCGGCGTGCCCCCGTAACCCATGCGAGAGCCCGAAGGAGGGCTGAGGACCCATGACCGAGAACTTCAACACCTACCCGGCGTACGACGGGGTGGCGCCCGACCGGTGGGCCAGCGCGCTGCACCTGTTCGACAACGGTGCCGGAGCGCCGCGCGAGGAGACCACCGTCGAACGCTGGGAGCGGGCTCGGCTGCTCTTCGACGCCAAGGACTACATCGGCGCCGCCAAGCTGCTGACCGCCGTCGTCGAAGAGGCGCCGGAACAGAACGGCCCGCGGCTGCTGCTGGCGCGCGCCTACTACCACTCCGCCCAACTGGGCCGCGCGGAGAAGCAGTTGCGCGAGATCGTCGAGCGCGATCCGGTGGAGCACTACGCCCACCTGATGCTGGGGCGCACGCTGGAACGTCAGGGCAGGCACGAGGAGGCGGCGTCCTGGCTCCGCCTGGCCGCGGCGTTCTCGGGTGATTTCCCGGACGGCGACTGAGGGGACGCGTGCTGTGTGCGAGGAGGCGGGTGCCGGTTCTCACCGGTGCCCGCCTCCTCCTGTGCGTCCCGCGGTGAGTGACGGTCGGCACATCGGGAGCTGCCTCGTTCAAGTTGACGTATCAACATGATGGGCGCACCATGGAGTCGTTGACGCATCAACGAACAAGTGCGTCCTGGCCGAGCAGGAGGCTGCCGTGAACCCATCCATCACCGCGAGGAACGGTGCGTCCCCGGCACAGCACGCGCCGGTGCGGCCGTTCGGAGCCGTCGTTCCCCTGTGGCGCGCTGCCGAGATCCACGGCCTGAACCCCACCCCGGCGCGCTGCGCATCGGGTGACGGCGGTGCGGCCGTCCTCGTCGGCGGAACGGTTCGGTGAGCTCCATGAGCGTCGAACAGATCCTCACCCCGGCGGCATGGCCGCTGATGGCGCTGACCCTGGTCTGGCTGGCCCACCGGGCCCCGGCCCGATACGCGCGCCTCGGCTTCGCGCTGGTGCTGTCCAGCGCGGCCGGACTCGCAGCCTTCGTCTCCTCCCACGGCTTCCCGGAGAGTCAGACCTCCCTGCTGAGCGACTACCTGGCGCTGCCCGGAGTGGGAGCGAGCTGGTACGTGCTGATGGCTCTGGCGGTGGCCGCCACCGTGGTCCGGCCCCGGATACGGGCCGCCGCGCTGCTCACCGCGCTGACCGCGGTCACCTGGGAGGTACTGGCCGCGGACAGCCGTCTGCTCGCCGCGCTGCTGGCTGTGGGGGCCCCGGTCGTGACGTGGTTCGTCGCGGGCATTCCCATCCGCAGCCGCGTCCGGCTCGGCGGGGCCACAAGCGCCTCGCCCACGGTGGCACCGTCGGCGGACGTCATCGCACTTCCGTCCCGTGCCGTGGGAGCCGCCTCTGTGCCCGTGCGCCGGGCGGCCTGATCGCCATGAACGTCGATGCCCTGATCGAGGCCGCCGGATGGTGGACGTACCTGCTCCTGTTCGCCGTGACGGCAGGCGAGACCAGCGCCTTCGTCGGCCTCCTGCTGCCCGGCGAGGCGGCCATTCTCTTCGCGTCCGCGCTCGCGGGCCACGGACAGCTGAACGTGCTGCTGCTCGCGGCCGCCGTGGTGGCCGGGGGCATGTCCGGTGACAGTCTCGGCTACGCCCTGGGGCATCGGTGCAAGCACCGCCCGAACGCACGGATGGCGCGCCATGCCCGGCCCGACCACCGGATCGGCAGGGCTCAGGCGTTCCTGCTGCGCCACGGCGGCACCGCGGTGATCACAGGCCGGTTCGTCGGTTTCGTGCGGACCTTCCTGCCGTTCGCCGCCGGTGCCTCCGGGATGCCGTACCGCCGCTTCTTCCTCTACAGCACGGTCGCGTCCGTCATCTGGGGCATCGGCAACGTGGTGCTCGGCTACTTCGCCGGCGCGGCCGTCATCGACGTCCTCCACTCGGTCGGGCTGATCGCCCTCGGTGCGATCGCCGCCGCGGCCGTCACGGTTTTCACTGTTGTACGGATCCACACCCGCCGTCGTCGTAGGGAGCGGTCCCGCTCCACGGTGGTCGCGGGCGGTGCGGAGATCCGGGTTCCGGCGCGGGAACCGCTGCACATGCTCACGTATGCGAAGAAAGGCTGACCCATGGGATTCGAGGGTGCGGAGCTGGCGGTCGTGCCGCTGGACAGCGAACGGGCCGAGGACGCGACCGTCACCGGCGCCAAGGCCGCGAATCTGGCGCGCGCCGCCGTGGCGGGTCTGCCGACGCTGCCGGGATTCGTGCTGGTGCCCACCGAACTGGCGCCGGGTGCCCCGACCGGGAACGCGGCGGTGCTCGGCGCGTGGCGGGGCCTGGCGGGACCGGAAGGACAGGAGCGGCCGCTGGTCGTGCGCTCCTCCTCCGCGCACGAGGACACCGAGGACTCCTCGATGGCCGGGCGCTTCGAGTCGGTCCTCGACGTGCGGGGCTGGGAGAACTTCACCACCGCCGTGCAGACCGTGCTCGACTCCGCCCGCAGAGTACGTCCCCTGCGGCCGCCGGAGGACGCCCCGCCCGGTGACGGCATGGCCGTGCTGGTGCAGCCGATGCTCACCGCGGCCACCGGCGGAGTGATGTTCGGCGCCGACCCGGTCGAGGGCCGCACCGACCGGATCCTGGTGAGCGCGGTGCGCGGCGGACCGGATCAGCTGGTCGACGGCAGCACCCAGGGCGTGCGCTACCAGCTGACCCGCATGGCGCGGCTGGTGCGCATCGAGCCGGCCGAAGCCCGCGGCGACCGGACGCTGTCGCACCGGCAGCAGGTCAGGCTGGTGGCGCTGGCCCGGAAGGCCGAGCGGGTGTTCGGCGGCCCGCAGGACATGGAGTTCGGCTTCGACGCCGACGGAAAGCTCTGGCTCTTCCAGGCCCGGCCGATCACCGCGATGGCCGCCCGGCCTGCCCGCGGCGCCCGTCTGCTGGGCCCCGGCCCGGTCGCCGAGACGCTGCCCGGTGTGCTCCAGCCGCTGGAGGAGGACCTGTGGGTGGCCCCGATGTCCCACGGCCTCACCCGTGCCCTCGACATCGCCGGCGCCGCCTCCCGCCGTCAGCTGCGCAAGCTGCCCCTGGTCACCACCGTGCAGGGCCGGGCCGCCGCCGACCTGCGGCTGCTGGGCGCCGTGCCCTCCGCCCATCCCGTTCTGGACTTCATCAACCCCGCTCCCGGCGCCCGCAGGGCCGGAGCGGCCTGGCGCGTGGGCCGGTTGCGCTCGGCGCTGCCGCTGCTGGCGGTCGACCTGATGGCAGACGTCGACCAGGCGCTCTCCGACTTCCCGCCACCGCAGGAGATGCTCAGCGGCCAGATGCTCGAGGCTGTCGCCTGGGGACGGCAGGTGCTGTCCGCCCTGCACGCGCAGGAGTCGCTGGCCGGCGCCCTGCTGGGGCCCGGCACCGGCGCCACGGCCGCGGGCGAGGCGCTCGCCGAGCTGGCCGAGGGCCGCACCCGGGGCCTCGGCGACGACGAGCTGATCGAACGCCACCCCGTGCTGCTGGCCCTGCTGCCCCCCACCCTCGGCGAGCGCCCGCCGCTCCCCGCGACCACCGGCTGGACGACGGTGCCGCGCGGGATCGGCGCCCTGCCGGTGCGCGAAGGACTGCGGCTGCGCATCCGCTGGGTGCAGGAGATGCAGGCCCAGATGGTGCGGGAGATGGGGCATCGGATGGGGCCAGGCGAGTGCAGGCTCGGGCTGTCCCGGCTGGTGCTGCTGCGCTGGGACGAACTGGTCAGGGCGGCAGACGGCGAAGGACTGCCGGCCGATCTCGCCGAACGGCCGGCCCGCCCCGACACCGGCCCGCTGCCCGCCGCGTTCCGCCTCGCCGACGGCCACCCCGTGGCCCAATTGCCGCCTGGACGCCGCTCGCAGGGCGAGGGACAGGGCGCGGGCGGCGGCTTCGGCGCCGGCACGGCCTGGGACGGGCACGGCGAACGCCCCGAACACCCGGTGCTCGTCGTCCGCTCCCTCGACCCCGCCCTGGCCCCGCTGCTGCCGGACCTCGCCGGACTGGTCGCGGAGACCGGCAGCGCGCTGTCCCACCTGGCCGTGCTCGCCCGCGAATACCGGGTGCCCACGGCGGTCGGCGTCCCCGGAGCGGTTGACCGCTTCCCCGTCGGTACATCCCTGAGCGTCGACGGCGGGACCGGCGCGGTCGTCAGGACCAACACGGACGACACGGACGGCGACACCACGAACACGGCTCCCCGAGCCACCACCGACACGGCTCCCCGAGCCACCACGACGCGAAAGGAGCCGGCGGCATGAAGGCCATCAGACTGGTCGGCTACACCTTCGGCGGTCTGTCCGCCGTCTACGCCGGCTACTACACCGTCCTCTACCTGACCCGCTGGGAATGGCAGCGCGCCCTGATCTCCGCCGCGCTGCTCCTGGTCGTCGAGGTCTTCCTCGCCACCGTCCTGCTCCTGACCCGCTTCGCCCGGCTGGAGGAGCGGCTGGAGCAGTCGGACGCCCGCATCGAGGACGTGCGCAGGCGGCTGGAGCAGACCCGGGCCCCCGCGCCGAACCGCTTCAACTGGCTCTCCTCCGTGGACCGTACGGAGCTCAACGGGACCCACCGGACATTTGTCTTCGTGCCGGTGCTGATGGTGGCCGGGGCCGCCTTGTCTGGCCTCGCTCTCGTCATTCAGAAGGTGGCCGGAGCCACCGCACGGCCCGGTGCGGAACGTCGGCTGGCCGGCCGGCTGGCGGCACTGGCCGCGGCGCCGGCCGCCGGCAGTACGGCTCGCCTGGCGGACCAGCCGGCCATGCCGCCCGCGCGGACCGGCCGGAAGGTCATCGCCGTGGTGACTGCCGTGGCCGCGCTGGCGCTCGTGCCGGTGCTGTGGACCGCCCTGGCCGACGCCACCCAGACCCGGGCCGAGAAGGCTCCCGACTCGGCGAGCACCACCATGGTCTTCCGCGTCGAGACCCGCGGCGACCAGAGCGCCCAGGCGGTCCAGCTCGCCGCGCAGGACCTGTGGGAGACCTGCCGCCGCTCCACCGCCGCGGAGAACGGCAACGCGACACTGAACCACATGCGCGACGGCGTCTACGCCGGTGTCGTCCGCCCGGCCCTCCCGCAGCACGACGTGATGCGGCTGCGTGGCTGCATCGAGGACGCGAGCACCAACCGCACCAGCGCGGTCGTCGTGGGCGAGGGGCAGGCCGAGTACCGGGGCTGAGCCGGGCGCTGTCGGTCACGGCGAGGACAGGGACTGCTCGGCCCAGATGGTCTTGCCCTCGTGGGTGTACCGGGTGCCCCAGCGCTGGGTGAGTTCGGCGACCATGTAGAGGCCGCGACCGCCCTCGTCGTAGATCCGGGCGCGGCGCAGGTGGGGACTGGTGCTGCTGCCGTCGGAGACCTCGCAGACGAGGGTGTCGTTCCTGATCAGGGTGAGGCGGATGGGGCCGCTGCCGTACCGGATGGCGTTCGTGACCAGCTCGCTGACGACCAGTTCCGTGATGAAGGCGGCCTCGTCGAGCCCCCAGGCGCTGAGCCGGTCGGACGCGAGGCGGCGGGCCTCGGCCACGGCCGCGGGATCGACCGGGACTCCCATGAGGCGAGATGGTCGGCATCGAGGATGCGGGTGCGGGCCAGCAGCAGGGCGATGTCGTCGGCCTGCTGTTCGGGACGCAGCGTGTCCAGGACGGCGTCGCACAGCTTCTCCAGCGAGTCGGCGGGCCGGGCGAGTGTGCGGGACAGCGTCGCGAGGCTCTCGTCGATGTCCTGGTCGTGGCCCCTGACGAGACCGTCGGTGAACAGGGCAAGCACGCTGCCCTTGAAAGACGAGCGGTGGCGGGGACAAAAGGGAACCTCTACTTGACGACCGTAAAGCGGATGGCTTTACGGTCGTATAGTGTGTGTGTGATGCAAGTAATTCGTCCTGCTCGCTCTCTCACGCACGCAAGGAAGGGACCCCGATGACACACCGGAAGATCATGCGGGTGCTCTCCGGGCTCCTGCTCGGCCAGTTCGCCGCACTCCTGTCCTCCACCATCGTCTCCAGCGCGCTGCCCGAGATCATCAAGGATCTGGGCGGCGGTCAGAGCGCGTACACCTGGGTCGTGACGGCGGGACTGCTGGCCATGACGGCCTCGACTCCGCTGTGGGGCAAGCTCGCCGACCTGGTCAACAAGAAGGCGCTGGTCCAGACGGCCCTCGGCGTCTACATCGCCGGTTCGGTCGCCGCCGGCCTCGCGCAGAGCCCGGGGATGCTGATCGGTGCCCGGGTCGTCCAGGGCCTGGGGGCGGGCGGACTGGCCTCGCTGAGCCAGATCATCCTGGCCGCCATGGTCCCGCCCCGGGAGCGCGGGCGTTACTCCGGGTTTCTCGGGGCCACGTTCGCCGCCGCGACCGTCGGTGGCCCGCTGATCGGCGGGGTCATCACCGACACGGCCTGGCTCGGCTGGCGCTGGTGTCTGTATGTCGGCATCCCGCTGGCGGTGGCCTCCCTGGTGGTGCTGCAGCGCACACTGCGGCTGCCGCACAGCCGGCGTGAGGTGAAGGTCGACTGGGCCGGCGCTTCCTTCGTCACCGCCGCCGTGTCGCTGCTGATGGTGTGGGTGACCTTCGCCGGAGACAAGTACGCCTGGCTGTCGTCGCAGACCTGCGCCATGGTCGGCGGCGCGCTGGTGCTCGCGGCCGTCTTCGTGCTGGTCGAGGCGAGGGCCGCGGAACCGGTCATGCCGCTGCACCTCTTCCGCAACTCCACCATCACACTGGCCTCGGTGGCTTCGCTGTTCGTCGGGGTGGCGATGTTCTCGGGCACCGTGTTCTTCAGCCAGTACTTCCAGCTGGCGCGTGACAAGTCCCCCACGATGTCGGGCGTGATGACGATCCCGATGGTCGCGGGCCTGTTCCTGGCGTCGACCGGCTCCGGGCGGCTCATCACCAGGACGGGAAAGTGGAAGGCCTGGCTGGTCGCGGGCGGTGCGCTGCTGACGGCCGGCCTGGGGCTCCTGGGCACCATCCGCTACGACACCGCGTACTGGCGCATCTCGATCTTCATGGCCCTGCTCGGTCTCGGCATCGGCATGCTGATGCAGAACCTGGTCCTGTCCACCCAGAACCAGGTGGCCGTGGCGGAACTCGGTGTCGCCAGCTCGATCGTCACCTTCTTCCGCTCGCTCGGCGGTGCGGTGGGTGTCGCGGCACTCGGCTCGGTGATGTCCAGCCGCACGGCCCACCACGCCGGGGCGACCGTCGGCTCGCTCGACCGGGCGGACCAGGTGATCGCGGCCAAGGCCGCGGGCACCGGGGAACTGCCCGACATGGACCTGCTGCCCGCGCCGGTGCGGACCTGGCTGGAGAGCGCGTACGGGCACGGGATCGCCGACGTCTTCCTCTATGTCGCGCCGTTCGCCTTCCTGGCCTTCCTGGCCACGCTGTTCATCAGGGAGGCGCCGCTGCGGAAGGCGGCGGTCGTGGCGAAGGCGGCCCCTGCCGAGGCACCGGCCGCATGACGTTTCGCCGACCGCGCACACGTAAGGACCTGAGCCTTACGATCGTAAGGGAAGTAACTTTACGATCGTAAGGCTCTTAGCTTTACGGTCGTGCAGCAACGGGTGTAATGTTCAACTGTCCGATCGTCCAGTGGGTGACCTGTTCTTGGTCGCTGAAACACCTGGTCGAGGCGGTTTCCAGAGTTCCCCACTTACCGAAAAGAGGCGACATCGTGGTGTCGACAGCGGGCAACGTCAAGCTTCCCGAGCGGGTCACGAACTTCGAGGAAGCCCGAGCGAAGCACGGCTCCAGGGCTGATTTCATGCTGGACATGCTCCAGGTGGGCGACCCTCTGGCCGACGCGGTGATCTTGGAGGTCAACGCGCTCGGAAAGGAAGCCAAGCGGCAGCTGAACCAGGGCGTCCTCCACGGGCTGGACAGCCTGGAGAACCCGCCGCTGGCGATCGCCGCGTTCCTGACGCAGATCGAGACCATGCCGGAGTGGATCGACCACGAGACCGTGGCCGCGGGCGACGTGCCCGACCTCTCGCTTCCTCCGGTGTGGAAGGCGCTCGCCTCGTCCGGGCTCTCGCTGGCCCACGTGTACGCGTCACCCAGCATCGCCAAGCTGCTGGTCCAGACGGGACAGCTCACCACCATGGCGGAACGGCGACTGGTCGAGACCGGCATGTGGAAGAACCAGACGGTGCTGCCCGGCGCCCTGCTGCGGGGCGCGCCCGGCCATGTCGGCACGGTCCAGGTACGGCTGCTGCACGCACGCGTGCGCCACACGGCGCTGAAGCACGGCTGGGACAGCGCCGAGTGGGGCGTCCCCATCAACCAGACCGACGTCGCGCGCACCTGGTTCGGCTTCACCATCGTGCCGTTCCTGTACGCCCGCGCCTTCGGCATGGTCTTCAGCGAGCAGGAGCAGGCCCAGCACTACCGGTTCTGGTCCTATCTCGCGCACGTGCTCGGCCTGGACGAGCGGTTCCACCTGGACATCCGCAGCGACGCCGCCGCCGAGGAGCTGCTGGACCTGCTGGACTCCACCATCGGCGAACCCGACGACAACGCCCGCGCGCTGACCGAGGCGATGCTCGAATCCAACGCCACGACCATGTCCGCCGGGCCCCTGGCCATGCTGGACCGGGAGACCGTGCGCGATCTCTTCAACGGGCTGCTCCGCCACGTCCACGGCGACCGGTTCGCCGACGGCCTGCGCCTTCCCCGCTCGCGGAACACCGAACTGCTGCCGCTCCTCGGCGCGGTCAGCGCGCAGTCCTGGGCCCTGCAGCACCGCACCCCGGAGACCAGCGCGCTGGCCCGCGAGGAGTTCACCGCCGTCATCGCGTCCGTCGTCGCCGAGAACATGCCCGACCACACCGCCTACCAGGCGCACATCGCGCCGGAACACCACGCGGCCTGACCCGGGCCGTCCGACACACTCACGGAGCAACCATGTCGCACGACTACACCTCCCTGTTCATCGACGGCCGATGGATCGCACCGCACTCCACCGACGTCAACACCGTCATCAACGCCACCACCGAGGAGGCGATGGGCCGCACACCCCTCGGTGACGCCGCCGACGTGGACGCAGCCGTCGCCGCCGCGCGCCGCGCCTTCGACGACGGCCGCTGGTCCGACCTGACGCCGGGCGAACGAGCTGACGTCCTGGGGCGGTTCGCCGACGAGCTGGAGAAGCGCGCCGGCCTCATCGCGGAGACCGTCACCGCCGAGAACGGCATGCCGATCACTCTCTCCGCGGGCGCGAACGGCCTGTCGGGCGCGAGCCTGCTGCGCTACAACGCCGGACTGATCCGCAGCCTCCCGCTGGAAGAGGTACGCCCTGGCTTCCTGCCCGGCGAGATCCTGGTGCGGCGTGAGCCCCTGGGCGTGGTCGCCGCGCTGGTGCCGTGGAACTACCCGCAGGCCCTGGCGATGATGAAGGTCGCGCCCGCTCTGGCGGCCGGCTGCACCGTCGTGCTCAAGCCGGCGCTGGAGACGGCCCTGGACGCCAACATCATGGCCGAGGCCGCCGCCGCGGCCGGACTGCCGGCCGGCGTCCTCAACGTCGTGCCCGGCGGAGTCGAGGCGGGCGAGGCCCTGGTGGCCCACCCCGGCGTCGACAAGGTCTCCTTCACCGGCTCCACGGCCACCGGACGCATCATCGGCGCGACCGCCGGACGGCTGCTGCGCCCGGTCACCCTCGAACTCGGCGGCAAGTCCGCGGCCGTCATCCTCGAGGACGCCGACATCGACACCGCCGTCGCCGACCTGGCCCGGGTGTCGTTCCCCAACAACGGGCAGACCTGCACCGCCAACACCCGCGTCCTCGCCCCCGCCCACCGCTACACCGAGGTCCTCGACGCGATCACCGACATGGCCAGGTCGATGACCGTCGGCGACCCGCTCGACCCGGCGACCGCCATCGGCCCCGTCGTCTCCGCCCGGCAGCGGGAGCGGATCGAGGGCTACATCACCACCGGCCGCGGCGAAGGCGCACGGCTGACGACCGGCGGCGGCCGTCCGGCCGGCCTGGACCGGGGATGGTTCCTCCAGCCCACCGTCTTCGGCGACGCCAGCAACGACATGGTCATCGCCCGCGAGGAGATCTTCGGCCCCGTCATCGCCGTGATCCCCTTCCGGGACGAGGACGAGGCCGTCGCGCTCGCCAACGACTCCGAGTACGGCCTCGCGGGCAGCGTGTGGACCGCCGACACCGAGCGCGGCACCGCACTGGCCCGGCGCATCCGCACCGGCACCGTCGGCATCAACGGCTACCGCATGGACAACGCCGCCCCGTTCGGCGGCTACAAGGCCAGCGGCCTCGGCCGCGAGAACGGCGTCGAGGGACTGCTGGCGTACTTCCAGGTGAAGTCCGTCCTGCTGCCGACGGCCTAGTCCTCGACTCCCTCGCACCGGGGCCGGGGATCATGAAACCCCTATGCTGGACGACCGTCCAGTGAGCCCCGGACGAGGGGGACGACGCAACGAGGAGGAGCCATGTCAGAGGCGAAGAACCAGGAGCAGACGCGCGAGCGGATGCTGCGCCGTGCCCTCGAACTGTTCACGGAGCTCGGGTACGAGGGCGCGTCGATCGGAATGATCGCGTCTGGCACGGGACTGACGAAGGCGGCGGTCACCTACCACTTCCGTACCAAGGAGGACCTCCTCAACGCGGTGGTGGAGCCCGCCTTCACCGACCTGAACGCCTACTTCGAGAAGTGGAGGACCGGCCCCCTCAAGCCCGCCCTGCGGCGCGAGGCCATCGCCGACTACGTGGCACTCCTGGTCAAGCACCGCGGCATCCTCGCGTTCCTGGCCAAGGAAGGCGACCGCCGCGACCCCGAGCCCGTGATGCGCCAGTGGCCGCGGGTCGGGGAGCAACTCGCCCGGCTCGTCGGCGGCGACCAGGAGGACCTCAGCGAGCGCCTCTACCTCGCCGCCGCCATCCGGGGCCTCGCCATCGCCCCGGTCGGCTTCCCCGAGGTCGCCGACGACGAGCTGCGCGAGCACCTTCAGGTCGCCGCCGAGCGCCTGTTCGCCCGCCCGCGGCGCCGGCCGGCCTGAGCGGTCGGGCGCAGGGCCGGAGCCGACGACTCGGCGGCCAGGGACACCGCTGAGCCTGAACCCCCTTCTCCGACACCGTGGTTGCCGCGCGCTGCCCGGCTCCGCCCCGCCCACCCCACCGCTCCGGCCCGGAGGCCTCTTTCCCATGACCCAGACGACAACCCGACGGCCGACGCACCGGCGGGCCCGCACAACGCACCAACCAGTGATCCCGGTGCTCGCCTTCACCGGCGTCTTCGCCTCGATGATGCAGACGCTGCTCGTCCCGGTCATCAAGGACCTGCCGCAGCTGCTGAACACCACGTCCAGCAACGCCAGTTGGGTGCTGACCGCGACGCTGCTCTCCGGAGCCGTCGCCACCCCGATCATGGGCCGCCTCGGCGACCTCTACGGCAAGCGGCGCATGCTCGTCACCAGCCTCGGCCTCATGGTGACCGGCGCCCTGATCAGCGCGGTCACCAGCGAGCTGACGGTCATGATCGTGGGCCGGACCCTGCAGGGCTTCGCCATGGGCGTGATCCCGCTCGGCATCGGCCTGATGCGTGATCTGCTGCCGCGCGAGCAACTCGGCTCGGCCATGGCCGTGATGAGCTCCTCCATAGGCGTCGGCGGCAGCCTGGTGATGCCCGCCGCCGCAGTGATCGCCCAACACGCCGACTGGCACACGCTCTTCTACGGCGCCGCCGGCCTCGGCGCCGTCTCGATCGGCCTCGTCCTGCTCGCCGTACCCGAGTCCCCGGTCCGCGCCGAGGGCTCCTTCGACCTGCCCGGTGCGCTCGGCCTCTCCCTCGGGCTCCTGCTCTTCCTGCTGCCGATCACCAAGGGCGGCGACTGGGGCTGGACGTCCGGCACCACGCTCGGCATGTTCGCCGGGTCGGTCGTGGTCCTCGTCCTGTGGTGCGTGCTCGAACTGCGCCGCACGGCACCGCTGGTGGACCTGCGGACCACTGCCCGCCGTCAGGTCCTGCTCACCGACCTCGCCTCGATCATGGTCGGCGTCGCCTTCTACGTACAGACGCTCGTCCTGCCGCAGCTGCTCCAACTGCCCACTGCCACCGGCTACGGCCTGGGCCAGTCGATGGTCGTCGCGGGCCTGTGCATGGCCCCGATGGGCGTGACGATGATGCTCATGACCCCCGTCTACGCCAGGGTGTCGGCCAAGTACGGCCCGACGGCCACCCTGGTACTGGGGCTGCTGATCATCGCGATCGGATACGGCGCCGGGACCGGCCTGATGAGCGCCGTGTGGCAGACCCTCCTCATTTCGACCGTGCTCGGCGCGGGCATCGGCCTCGCCTACGCCTCACTGCCCGCGCTGATCACCGGCGCGGTCGACCCTTCCGAGACGGGCGCGGCCAACGGCCTCAACACCCTCATGCGGTCCATCGGTACGTCACTGTCGAGCGCCGTCATCGGCACGGTCCTCGCCAACACCGCGGACACGGTGGGCGGCGTGGAGATGCCGACCATGCACGGCTTCCGGCTCTCGTTCCTGATCGCGACCGCCGCCATGGCCGTCGGACTGGCCCTGGCCCTCTTCCTGCCTCGGCAGCGCGCCGTGTCGGCCCGTGCTCCCGAAGTTGCCACGAAGTGACAAGGGCGGGGCAGCCTCAGGGGGCCAGCGTCAGCAGCGGAGCGGCGACGACCATGCCGATCGCGAACGCCGACACCAGCAGCCCCGCCTCCGGCAGCGAGATGCTCGGGTCACCGGCGAGGGAGGGCAGCAGCCCGAAGAGCATGAACTCCTACGTGCTGTGGGCGAAGGTGCTGGACCCAGCCGAGCCTGGGTTCAGCTGGGCCAGGCGACGGCCCCACCACCGGCGGACACTGGAGAATTGGAGCAGAACGCTGAACTGGCCGACTTCCTCCGCACCCGCCGGGCCCGCCTGAGCCCGGACGAAGCGGCCCTGCCCCCCGGTATCGGCGTCCGCCGGGTTCCGGGGCTGCGCCGCGAGGAGGTCGCCCGTCTCGCCGGCGTGAGCACGGACTATTACACCCGCCTCGAACAGGTCCGCCACCCAACGTCTCCGATGCCGTCCTCGAAGCCGTGACCCGCGCCCTCCGCCTGGACGTCGACGAACGTGCTCACCTCTTCGACCTCGCCCGCAGCCGTAGCGCGCGTTCGCAGCGCAGCCGCCCGGAACCCGTGCAGCGCGTGCGTCCCGAAGTCCACCGGATGCTGGACGTCCTGAACAGCGTCACCCCGGCCTTCGTCTCCAATCACCGGGGTGCTGTGCTCGCCGCTAATCAGCTGGCCAAAGCCCTGATCACCGACTGGGAGGCGCTGCCCCACCGAGAGCGCAGCTTCCCCCGCTTCGTGCTGTTCGATCCGGCCGCCCGCGAGCTGTATACGAACTGATCGGTGAGGCCGTCCTAAAGGTGCCCGAGTTCAGCACCTGGTGGGACAGCCACCGGGTCGCTCAGTGTGCCCACGGCATTCAGCACTTCCACCACCCCGTGGTCGGTGTCCCTGTGCGTCTACACCGCGGGACCCGGCTCCCCATCCGCGCAGGCCCTCGCCCTCCTCGCCAGCTGGAGCGCCTCCCGCTGCCCACAGGGACGGCGCGTCTCAGACCGACCTGCCCGGCACCGCGATACACCCTGAGTGACCGATGTACACCGGACCGCACGCATGAGCGGGCGCGCTGCCACCTTCACCACGCCCTGAAAGAGTTTCCGCTCGACGTCGGTCGGCGCGGTTACGCAGTCGGCACCAAGGTGCTCGAAGCCATCCTGCCTTCGCACGACGGCCCCACCCCGACCGTCCCCGTCACCGTGAGCGACGATGGCCTAAAGAGGGTGGCGGTGTCGAGGCCAAGGCGGTTGTGCTGAAGCAGCTCGCGAGCGCCCTGGACGTGATTCGCGAACACGATCCGGCACGGATCACGACGCTTGGCGGGGAATGCGCGGTCAGCCTGGCACCGTTCGCCGAACTCGCCCACCGCTACGGCGACGACCTGGCCGTCATCTGGATCCGCTGCGGACCGCGCGGGAGGTCAAGGCGCACGCCCCGCGCTGCCGGGCCCTCTTCACCGTGCACGAGACGAAGCGGCTCGGCCGTGACGCCGCAGCGCTCGCCGAACAGCTCACCGCCCACGGCCTGGTCCTGGAAATGCCTCCCGGGCCCTGACCGGCATGACCCCACCCGTCCGGGGAGGCTGCTGTTTGCGTACCTCGCCGCGATGGTGGAGACCGAGCGGGAGTGCATCCGGGGTCCACGCTCGAAGGGCTCGGCACCACGCTCCGCAGGGGCAGGCATGGAGGCCGGCTGCCGATCACCACCGACTACATGCTGCACACCGTGCTGTGACGCCGGGCGCTCGCCGAGCACGCCAAGCGGGAGGCATACCCCCGGAGCAGTCGAACAGGCCCGCGCCGACTTCGCCGTCCTCACCAGCAGTGAAGTTCCTGAACGCCAGAAGCCAAGGCTCTGACGGAGATCAGGGCGATGGCCCCGGCCCACGCGCGGGCGGACGGCTGAGGCCCCTTCCGTCGTGCGGTCGATCAGCCGATTCGCGCCGCGGCCCGCGTGAGACTGTCCTCGATCCGGGCCAGGACCTCCAGAGCCTCGGCCTGGTCCTCGGACGTCAGGTCGTCGACGACACTCGCTTCGAGTTCCAGCCACACGTTCTCCACCTCGTGCCGCAGGGCGTTGCTGGCCGCCGTGGGTTCGACGATGGTGGCCCGCTTGTCGGTGGGCGAGGGTCGGCGGCGTACGAAGCCCGCATGCTCCAGGCGCTGAATGGTGCGGGTCATGGTGGCGGCGTCCGAACCGAGCAGGCGGACCAGGTCGGTCTGGCGCTGCGGGCCGCTGTCCCACAACTGCAGCATGACCAGTTCCTGGCCGACGTGAAGGCCGACGCGGCGCAGCAGCTGCCCGGCGAGCATGCGGTGCAGGCGGGCCACACGGAAGATCGCGTGACTGAGGGTGCCGACGGCGGCCGAGCACGGCAGCGGCGTGGGCGCGTCCGCCGAAGCCGCGGTATCGGCCGCGGTGGAATGGCGGTTGCCCGTGCTTTCCGGCTGTCTCATGTCTTCCTCGCTGCCCGGTCTGGGTTGGCTGATCAAGTAAAGGTTACCGCTTCGCTGCGACGTCAAGAGGTCGTGTTCAACCACTGCTCTGTACAGCCCTGTTGGCAGGGCGAAGAAGGGTGAGATGACGCGGACCACCGGTGTGACGTATTGCTCGACGTGGTTTACTTGTTCGGACAGTAAAAAGCGCGATGAGCGCTCGTCCGTCATGGGCTGCCGGAAGCGGCGGCCTGCTCGTGAGACAAGGAACGTGATCATGTCGACGGCCTTCCAGCCCTACGACCTCAACGGCAAGCGTCTGGCCAACCGCATCGTGATGGCTCCGATGACCCGCAGCCGCGCGTACGGCGACGGCCAGTGCCCGACCGATCTGACGGCCACCTACTATGCCCAGCGGGCGAGTGCCGGCCTGATCGTCACGGAGGGCATCCAGCCGTCGGTGATCGGCCAGGGCTACCCCGACACCCCGGGACTGCACTCCGCGGAGCAGGTCGCGGCCTGGCGCAAGGTGACCGACGCCGTGCACGCCGAGGGCGGTGTCATCTTCGCGCAGCTGATGCACACCGGCCGGGTCGGCCACCCGACCCTGATGGGCCTCACGCCCGTCGGCCCGTCCCCCGTCGCGGCCAAGGGGCAGGTCTACACGCACGAGGGCCCGAAGGACTTCGTGACGCCGAAGGAGCTCACCGAAGCCGAGATCCTCGAAACCATCGCGGACTACGCCTCCGCCGCGCGCAACGCGATCGAGGCCGGCTTCGACGGCGTGGAGATCCACGGCGCCAACGGCTACCTCATCCACCAGTTCCTCGCGCCGAACTCCAACCAGCGCACCGACGCCTGGGGCGGTTCGCCCACGGCCCGCATCCGCTTCGCCGTCGAGACCGCCAAGGCCGTCGCCGAGGCCATCGGCGCGGACAAGGTCGGCTTCCGGCTTTCTCCCGGCGTCCCGCTGCAGGACATCGACGAGTCCGACGCGACGGACCGGGAGGCGACCTACAGCGCGCTGGTGGACGCGCTCGCCCCGCTCGGCCTGGCCTACCTGCACCAGATGGAGATCCCCGGCGTCCGCGACCTGACCCTGCGCCTGCGCAAGCAGTTCCCGGGGACCTACGTCCTCAACCCCGCCACCGCCCCGCAGCCCACCGGCCCGGAGGAGCTTCAGCTGATCGAGGACGGCGTCGCCGACCTGATCGCCTACGGCAGCCTGTTCCTGGCCAACCCCGACCTGCCCGAGCGCCTCGCCGCGGGCGGCCCGTTCAACACTCCGGACCCGGGCACCTTCTACGGCGGTGACCACGCCGGTTACACCGACTACCCGACCCTCGGCTGAGCTTCCGCGCCTGGGAAACGTGCCCCCTGCCGACCGACCGGCAGGGGGCATGCGCGTGTCCGGGAGCGGTATTGACTGTCCGAACAGTTTTTATGTGAGAGGGGCGACGGCCCGGAAGGCCGTCGCCCCTCTCTCGGTGCCGGGCTCAGAGGATGTAGTTCTCGCCCGTCGCACGCACGGTGATCTCGCTGATCGACACACCGAGCGGCTGGTCGATGGCGTACACGACGTTCTCGGCCAGCTCGCGCGGGTCGATCGTCCAGTACGCGGTGCTGCCGGGGTCCGTCATCTCGGCCGGCAGGGAGCCGCTGGCGTACTTCTGGTAGTTCTCGAAGAACTTCGGCGTGTTCTGGCCGCCGATCCCCGTGATCGCCTGCGGATTGATCATGGTGGAGCCGATGCCGGTCGCCACCACGCCGGTCGGTTTGACGACCGTCACCTTGATCTTGCCCTGGGCCTCGACGCGCAGGGACTCCGACAGCACGTTCACGGCGGCCTTGGTGGCGCCGTAGACACCCGCGCCGAGCACGGGGAAGTTGCCGTAGATGGAGGAGATGTTGACCACGTGACCGTGGCCCTGCGCCATCATCTGGTCGTAGACCGCGGTGATGCCGTTCAGTACGCCCTTGAAGTTGATGTCGACGCAGCGGTCCCAGGCCGCGTGCGCCTCCGCGTGGTCGGAGAAGAACGCCAGAGGCATCGTCCCGGCATTGTTGATCATCACGTCGACCGAGCCGTGGGCCTCGACCGCCGTCCGGACGAGCCGCTCGACATCGGCACGCCGCGTCACGTCGGTGGGGACGCCGATGAACGAGCCGGTGTCGGCCGCCGTCTCCGCCTCGACGGCCTTGAGCGCCTCCCCGTCGATGTCGCCGCCGACGACCTCGGCGCCCATCCCGACGAGAAGCTCCGCGGTCAGCCGACCGAAGCCACCTCCCGCTCCGGTGACGACGACGACCTTTCCTTCGATGTGACCGCTCATGCGACTCAGCGCCTTTCGGGTGTCAGACGATATCGATTGCGCCGAGAACCGCGGCGACGTACGGGACGTCGCCGTCGATCCGCGTCGACTTCTCCCACGGCTCACGGGTCGTGCCCCACAGCAGGAAGTCGGTGGTCGAGCTGCGCACCGTGTGCCGGGCGGAGCCGCCGTCCCGGTCCACGGCGACCTGCGCCGTGCCGGTCTCGGCGCGCGCCAGGACGAACTCGAGCGCGCCCGGGCCGTCCAGCACGAACCGCACCGGCTCCGTCAGGACCGGGAAGAGCGCTCCGCCGGACATCTTCGGCAGGCCGGACAGCATCCACTCCAGCGCCGGAGCCACCCGCGTCTCGTCGAGGATCATGACGGGACCGCCGACAGGACCCCTCGGCATGAGGACGTCCGCCGACAGATGCACCAGATGGTCGAAGGCCATCGCATCGCTCAGCTCGGACATCCGGTACGTGCCGAGCTCCGCCATCCGCATCGGTACGTCCGCCAGCTCGGGGCCCTGGAGTGCCTCCAGGGCCGCCAGCCCGGCACGCGACTGTGCCTCGTAGTAGTCGAGGACCTGAGCGGGCGACCACTGCCGACGCTCGTCCACCGTGAGGTCGTTCATCCGCTCCGCCTTGCCCGACGGGTTGTCCGGCAGCCGCATGGACGGATCGGCGACCATGTTGAGGAAGACGGCCAGGTGAGTGAACACGTCCTGCACCCGCCAGCCCTCGGCCGCGCTCTGCGCCTGCCATTCCTCCGGCTTCAGACTCCGGGCGATCCGCAGCGCGTCCGCCACGAGGAGTCTGCTCGCGATGACTCCGGCATCAGACATTTCCCTCAACTCCCCTGCTTTCCAACTGCTTTCGAACCCAGCCGAGATCGGTCTTGCCGCTCGCCAGCCGCCGGATCTCCGGAACGAAGACGACGACTCGCGGCTTCTTGAAGCTGCTCAGACGGCCCGCGACGAACGTCGCGAGCTGGTGCGCGTCGGTGTCCGGCCCGGCGGCCGGTACGACGACGGCACCCACCACGGCGCCGAAACGCTCGTGGGGTACGCCCGCCACCGTGACGTCCCGGACGGCCGGGTGCTGCCGCAGCGCGTCCTCCACCTCGTCGGGGTAGACCTTCTCGCCGCCGGTGTTGATCACGGAGCTGCCGCGGCCGAGCAGGGTGACCGTGCCGTCGGTGCCGACCGTCGCCAGGTCGCCCGGCGCCACATAGCGCCGGCCGTCGACATCGCGGTAGGTCGCGGCGGTACGGGCCGGATCGCCGAGGTAGTGCGCACCGGCCGCCGTCGGCGCGGCCAGCACGCCCGCCTCGCCGGAACCCGGTGTGACGTCCGTGCCGTCGTCCCGCAGCACCCGGGCGCCGGGCACCAGGACGAACGGCGTGTCGTCGGCGGGCGGCCGGGCCCGGGAGGTCACGGACAGCGCGAAGGGGCCGCCCTCCGTCGCGGCGATCATGTCGGTGAGCTTCGCATCGGCGTGCGCGAGCAGGCGCCGCTTGGTCCGCGGCGTCCACACCGTGCCGCTGCTCTGGACCCGGCGCAGGCTACTGACGTCGTACGGAGTGCCGGCACGCTCGGCCTCGTCGAGCACCTCGACGAGCGGCAGCAGCATCGCCTCCCCGACGACATGCATGTCGGTCACCCGCCGGGCGCCGATGACCCGCGCGATCTCGGCGGCGTCGAAGGAACGGGACTCGGTGAGGACGACGGTCGCGCCGATCGTCATCCCGATCAGGGCGCAGTACAGGCCGGTGCCGTGCATCAGCGGGGCGACGGCGAAGTACACCGGCTCGATGCCGTGTTCGCGCTGATGGGCGGCGACCTGGTCGACCGGCGGGTTCGGCTCGCCGGGCCAGCCGATGTGGCCGAGCCCGATGCCGTAGTTCACGCCGAGGCGCTCGCGCTGGCTTCCGACGACCGCCTTGGGCATGCCCGTCGTACCGCCGGTGTAGAGGAGCCACTCGTCGAGGTCGGCCGGCTTCTCCGACGGCGGGCCGACGTCGGCCGGGGTGGCGGACAGGTCGAAGCCGCCGCGCTCGGTGTCCACGGTGATGCGCGGACCGGACCAGACCTCGTCGACGACGTCGCCCAGCTCGGACGCGTGGATCACCCCCGCGGCCTGGCAGTCGCGCAGCACATAGGCCAACTCCACGGCCCGGTAACGGTAGTTCACGTTCACCGGCACCGCGTCCAAGGTGAACAGCGCGAACAGGGCGACGAGATACTCGGGACAGTTGCGGTAGTACAGCGCCACCCGGGAGCCCGCGCCGATGCCGCGCCGGTCCAGCTCGGCCGCCAGCCGGGCCGCGTCCGCCGCGAACTCCCGCCACCGTACGACGCGTTCGCCCTGGACGACCGCGGGGCGGTCGGCGAACGCGCTGGCGACGGCCAGCAGATGGCGCCCGACGGCCCCGCTCGGGTTCGCCCCGGGCACCCGCCCGGTCATGACGAACCCGCGGTCCCCGCCGACCCTCGGTCCAGACCGAAGAACCGGATGGCGTTGTCCTTGAGGATGCCGGGCTTGACCTCGTCGCGGATGCCCGTCTTCTCCAGGTCCGCGATCCACCGGTCCGGGGTGATCATCGGGAAGTCGCTGCCGAACAGCATGCGGTCCTTCAGCAGCGTGTTCGCGTACTGGATGAGGATCGGCGGGAAGTACTTCGGCGACCATCCCGACAGGTCGATGTACACCTGCGCCTTGTGGGTCGCGACCGCCAGCGCCTCCTCCTGCCAGGGGAAGGAGGGGTGCGCGATGACCATGGGAAGGTCGGGGAAGTCGGCCGCCACGTCGTCCAGGTGGATCGGGTTGGAGTACTTCAGCCGGATACCGCCGCCGCCCTTGGTCCCGGCGCCGGTGCCGGCCTGCCCGGAGTGGAAGAGCGCCGGGATGCCGTGCGACTGCAGCAGCTCGTACAGCGGGTAGGCGATCGGGTCGTTCGGGAAGAAGCCCTGCGTGTTGGGGTGGAACTTGAAGCCCCGCACGCCGTACTCGGTGATGAGCTTCTCGGCCAGCGCCAGTCCGGTCTCGCCCCGGGCGGGGTGGACGCTCGCGAACGGGATCACGGCGTCGGAGTGGTCGATGGCGAGTTCGGCGATCTCCTCGTTGGAGATCGTCATGTCGTCGCCGTCGGGGCCGAGGTCGACGGGGAAGGTGACCGCCGCCATGTTGCGGGCGCGGTAGTAGGCGGCGAGCGCGGGCAGGGTGCCGTCGCCCAGGTCGCTCTTGCCGAAGTAGCCCGCCATGCCCTCGGCGACTTCGTCCTTGGCGCCGGTGACCGAGGCCGTGATGTGGGTGTGTACGTCGATCGCGACGAGCGAGTCGAGATCGATGCGGGGGATGTAGCCGGTCATGCCGACACCTGCTCCTTCTTGCTGGCCGATGTGTCGGCACCTGACAGATCGGGCGGCGGGGCGCCCTGGTACGACTGAACATGCGGGCGCAGCAGCGAGTTCGCCTGCTCGGCGATGTCCTGCGCGCTCCAGCCGCCCTCCTTGGCGGCGACGACGACCTCGGTCGGATGCGACCAGACCGACAGCCGGTCACCGCCCGCGCCGATGGCCTGCCCGGTGATGTCGGCGGCCAGGTCCGAGGCGAGGAAGACCACGAGGCCGGCCACGTCGTCCGGGGTGCCGAGTCCGGCGCGGCGGGCCACCGGCGGGACCGGCTCGCCGGCGTCCACCGCCGTGACCAGTTCACCGAGGCCGGGGATGGTGGCGACCATCCGGGTCAGCGCGGTGGGGATGACGGCGTTCACGGTGACGCCCATCCGGCCGCATTCGGCGGCGAGGGTACGGGCCATGCCCACGATGCCGGCCTTCGCCGCCGAGTACGGGGTCTGGCCGAAGCTGGCGAACTGCCCCGCGGGCGAACCGATCAGGATCAGACGTCCGCCGGTGCCCTGCTCACGGAACCGCGCTACGGCGGCCCGGGCACAGGTGAAGGTGCCCCGCAGATGGGTCTCCAGGACCGTGTCGAAGTCCTCGTCGGACAGCTTGGTGAGCGTGCGGTCACGCAGCACCCCGGCGTTGGGGACCATCACGTCGAGCCTGTCGTAGGTGCCGACCGCGGTGCGCACCACCTTGTCGGCGACCTCCGCCGAGCCGACGGCCGCGACCAGGCCGGTGACCGTGCCGCCTGCCGCCTCGATGATCTCCATGGTCTCGTCGAGCGCCTCGGCGTCGAGGTCGTTGACGACCACCGACGCGCCGGCCGCGGCCAGTGCCACGGCGTACGCGCGCCCCAGTCCACGGCCGGCGCCGGTGACGACCGCCACCTTGCCTTCCAACATCATGCGAATTTCCCTTTTCTCAGACTGCGTGTGTGTCAGTAGCCGCCGTCGACCTGAGTGGTCCGGCCGGTGACGTACCGGGCGTCGTCGGAGACCAGGAAGGCGACCGCGGCCGCGATCTCCTCCGGCTCGGCGAGGCGTCCCAGGGCGATGTGGGACTTGAAGTAGACCTCCGAGGTGATGTCCAGCGCGGGGTGCCGGTACTTCCCGCGCGCCGAGGCGGCCATGTCGGTCCGCGTGCCGCCGGGTGCGACGGCGTTGATGGTGATGCCGCGCGGGCCGAGCTCCAGAGCCAGGTTGAGTACCAGGGACTCCACCGCCGCCTTGCTGGCCGCGTAGAGGGCGTGGTGCATCACCGCCTTGTGGGCGCTCACCGACGAGGTGAGCACGATCCGGCCACCCTCGGTGAGGTGGCGGGCGGCGGCCTGGGCCGCGAACAGCTGCCCGCGGGTGTTGGTGCCGAAGACCCGGTCGAAGTCCTCGGGGGTCATGTCGTCCAGAGAGCTGAAGTGCTCGATGCCGGCGTTGCTGACGAGGATGTCCAGCCCGCCGAGCTGGGCGACGGACTGGTCGATCACCGCACGCGACGCCGCGGGGTCGCTGACGTCGCCCTGGATGGCGAAGGCGTTCCCGCCGGCCTTGGTCAGCTCGGCGACCAGGGACTCCGCGGCCTCGCGGTCCGACCGGTAGTTGACCGCGACGGACACGCCCTCGGCGGCCAGGCGCGTGGCGACGGCCCGACCGATGCCACGGCCGCCGCCGGTGACGATGGCCGTCTTTCCCTTGAGTCCTTGCATGGCGATCCTTCCACTGTGCTGGGGAACTGCTGTGGTGGGGATGACGGGCACGGCCGGAACCCCGGAGGTGCGTCCGCACCCGCACCGTCCTGTGGCCGTGCCCGTCAGTTCTGGGACATCAGGTCGCGGAGCGCCCCTGCAGCGCGCGGTACATCGCCTCGACGGGTTCGGCGAGCAGGCGGCGCACCCGGCGGGAGAGTTCGTCGGTCAGCACCTCGTAGGCGTCGGCTTCGACACCCTCCAGGGTGAGTTTGGCGACGTCCTGGGGCGAGATCAGATTGCGCGCCGTGGCCGAGGCCATGTCCGTGGCGATCGCACCGCAGTGCACGGCCACCACGTTGGTGCGCTGTTCGAGGAGTTCGAGGCGCAGGGCGTTGGTGACGGACCACAGGGCCGCCTTGGCGGCCGCGTAGCCGCCGCTGTCCGGGGTGACGAACCAGGACAGCGACGACAGGATGGTGACCAGGGCACCACCGCCGTTGCCGCCCAGCACCGGGGCGAAGGCCCGGCTGACCGCCAGCGTGCCGAACACGTTGGTCTCGAACTCCCGGCGGATCTCGGCCTCGTCGCCCAGGATCGGGGTGAAGGTGTTGATGCCGGCGTTGTTCACGAGCAGCGTGACGTCGGTGGCCCGGGCCGCCGCGGAGGCGATGGACGCGGGGTCGGACAGATCCAGCGGGAGGGGTACGACCCGGTCGTCGCCGCGGTCGTCGATCTCGTCCGGCCGACGGCCCGCGGCGTAGACCTTCGCGGCGCCGGCGGCGAGGAGTTCGTCGACGAACGTCTTGCCCAGGCCCCGGTTGGCGCCGGTGACGAGGGCTACGGAACCTTCGATGTGCATGGCTGCCTCAGAGGTAGTAGCGGCTGACGGACGTGACCACGCAGGCGGGTTTGGCGCCGTTCTCGATCTCGATGACCACCGCCATCACCACCTGGATGCCGCCGGGCACGTCGGTGACCGATTCGATGCGCGCGGTGCCCCGCACCCGCGAGCCGACCGGAACGGGAGCGGGGAAGCGCACGCGATCGGTGCCGTAGTTCACGACCATGCCGAACCCGTCGAACCGCACGATCTGCGGAATCAGGACGGGCAGCAGTGACAACGTCAGGAAGCCGTGCGCGATCGGCTTGCCGAAGGGGCCGGCGGCGGCGCGTACCGGGTCGAGGTGGATCCACTGGTGGTCGCCGGTGGCGTCGGCGAACGCGGCGATCCGCTCGGCGGTCACCTCCAGCCAGTCGCTGGGCTGCAGATCCACATCGATCAGACTGCGTGCCTCGTCCGCGCTGCGGATGGTGGTCACTGTGCTGGTCATGCCTGGTGGCACCTTTCTTGGCCGCACCGGGGAGGGCCGGTTCCAGTGGTGACAGGGGGCACCGCCGGAGCCGGTGTCACCGGCCTGGGGAATTCGGTGGAACGGTTCTACGAGCGGCTAGTCCAGGAGGAAGACCGACTTGAGCTCGAAGTAGGCGTGCAGCCCCTCCGGCCCGAGCTCCCGCCCGATGCCGCTGGACTTGACGCCACCGAAGGGCGCGCCGAAGTCGAGCATGCTGTTGTTGATGCCGACGACGCCGGTCTCGACCCGGCGCGCCACGTCCAGACCCCGCTGGGGGTCGCTGGTCCAGACGGTGCCGCCAAGTCCGTACTCGGAGTCGTTGGCGATGGCCACGGCCTCGTCCACGTCGCCGTAGGGGATGACGACCAGCACCGGGCCGAAGATCTCCTCTCGGGCGATCTTCGTGTCGTTGCCGGTGCCGAAGACGGTCGGCTGCACGAACCAGCCCTTGTCCTGCTCGGGGCGGCCGCCGCCGGTCGCGAGCCTCGCGCCGTCGGCCTTGCCCGCCTCGATGTAGGACTCCACGCGCTGCCGCTGCCGGTCGCTGACCAGCGGCCCGACGTGGGTGCCCGGGTCGGTGGGATCACCGATGACGAGGTTCGAGGCGAACGCGGCGACCGCCTCCAGCACCTCGTCGTGCCGGGACCGGGGGGCGAGGATGCGGGTGGAGGCGAAGCAGGTCTGACCGGTGTTGAGCAGGCCCGCCATCGCGAGGCCCTCGACCGAGGCGTTCAGGTCGGCGTCGTCCAGGACGATCGCCGCCGACTTGCCGCCCAGCTCCAAAGTCGCCGGGCGCAGCAGGCGCCCCGCCACCTCGCCGATCTCGCGGCCGGCGGCGGACGACCCGGTGAAGGCGATCTTGTTGACCCCGGGGTGGGCGACCAGGTGCCGGCCGATGTCGACGCCGCCCGTGACGACGTTCAGCACGCCCGCCGGCAGTCCGGCACGCTCGGCCGTGGCCGCCAGTTCGAGCGCGTCGAGCGTCGTCTCGGGGGACGGCTTGAGCACCACGGTGCAGCCCGCGGCCAGCGCCGGGGCCACCTTGAACATGGTCAGCGCCTGCGGGAAGTTCCACGGCACGATCGCCGCGACGACCCCGACGGGCTGACGCCGCACCACGGTCGTGCCCCCGCCACCGAACCGCGGCCGGTGCTCCTCGAGGGGAGTGGCCCGGGCGAGCCCGGCGTAGTAGCGCAGGAGATAGACCGGGCCCTGGCCCTCGTAGCCCTCGGCCAGTCCGATCGGCATGCCGTTCTGCGCGGTGGTGAGCGCAGCACGTTCGGAGGCGTTCTTCTCCATCTCGTCGGCGAACCGCTCCAGGAGTACCGCCCGCTCGTCGGGGCTGATCGCGCCCCACTCGGGGGAGCGCAACGCGCGCTGCGCGGCGGCGACCGCGTCGTCCACGTCGGAGCGGTCGGCCAGCGGCACGCTGGTGAACTGCTCCTCGGTCACGGGGGAGACGACCGGGATCGTCCCGCCGGCCGGCGGCTTGCGCCATTGGCCGTCGACATACAGGGAGTCGTACTCGCGCATCGTTGCGCTCCTTTCGGTCACGACCGCCGCGGCGTTTCGAGATTGGCGTGGAACTCCTTGGGCATGACGGCGCACCAGACGGCGGGCGGCACGTCGTAGCTGCGCGGCTCCCAGTCGTCGGCGATCTTGTCGATGTCGCTGAAGTACTCGACCCAGCTGCCCCACGGGTCACGGATGTAGGTGAAGAGGTTGGAGCCCAGGGTGTGGCGGCCCAGGCCCCAGGCCTCGTGATGCCCGCGCTGCGACATGGTCTGGGCGCCCAGCGCGATCTCGTCGATGTTGGCGACCTCCCAGCTGGTGTGGTGCAGGCCGGGGTGGGTGCTCTGGATGAACCCGAAGATGTGGTGGTCGCCGGGGGCGGAGTGCATGAACGTCGCCCGGCCGGGGATCTTGTCCGACAGCTTCATGCCGAGGGTGCGGGCGTAGAACTGCTCCGACTTCTCGTTGTCGCTGGAGAACACCAGCAGGTGACCCATGCGTCGCGGCTTGGTGACGCCGCCCATGTACTGCTGCCAGGCGGCCCGGCCCACGCGCGGGGTGGCGTCGCCGAAGTTGTAGGTCTGCTCGCCGAACGACCGCCACTCGGCCAGCGGTTCCTCGCGCAGGTTGACGTGATTTCCGTCCAGGTCACGGAACCACAGGCCGCCCTCCTGACCGCCCGCCGGGGCGTCGAGGAGCTTCAGCCCCTGGCCCTGCAGATGGCGGGCCCATTCCTGCGTGCACCCGCTCTCGATGCCGAACGCCACATGTCCGAGGGCCTTGGCGGGGCCCTCGCTGAGCACGGCCTGGTCCTGTTCGCGTCCGTCGCAGCGGACGACGAGCCGACTGTCGCGCTCTTGGGTGTCGAGGCCGAAATCGGCGTAGAACTTCTCGCCCTGGGAAAGGTCCGGTACCTGCAGTCCGAAATGCAGCAGGCCCGTCACTCGAAGTGTCATTTCGCAGCTCCCGTGTGGCTCGCATCGGTTTCGCCGGCCTCGTCGCGCACCATCTGGCGCGTCGTTTCGAGCGTGGTGCGGACCGCGTCCTCGTATTCGGCGTCGACCTTGGCGAAATAGGTGCGCTCTTCCGCGCCGCCGGGTTCGAGGTCGGTCCGTTCGAGGTTGAAGGTGAAGCGCAGGACGAGGTTCCCGGCGGTGTCCTCGTGGATCTCGTTGGTGATGTATCCCCTCGTGTTGCCGCCGATCCGCTCGAAGCGGACCTTCTCCTCGGGCGTGAAGGTGATGTGCTCACGGTGCGGCTCGTCACGGATGACGATGTCGCGGGTGAATTCGAGTTCGCCGTCCTCGATGACGACGCAGGACTGCATGCGGCGGACGAACAGCGTGGCGTTTCTGGCCTTCATTTCCAGGCCGCGCCACAGCTGGGAGCGATTGACTACCGTCTCGCCGGGCTCGTTGACAGGGAATTCGCGGGAAATGGAGATCATGAGGATCCTTCGTGGAGCTGTGAAAGGTATTTCATCGATCCGCGCCGGCGGTGAGCCGGCGGTATTGCTGGAGCAGCTTCTCCATCTCGTCCGGGCTGATCACGTTCGAGATGTCGTCGAAGGCGCGGTCCCCGGTGCGCTCGTAGACCTCGCGCAGGATGGCGTCCGGCGGTGTGGCGCGGTTGGCCAGGACGACGCTTGAGGTCGCCGGCCGGCGCTCGGCCTCGTAGTGCGCCAGCGCGCGCTCGACGTCGGGCTCGGCGAGGTGTTCGCGCAGGGCGCGGGCGTCGAGGATGGCCTGGGCGGCGCCGTTCGAGCCGCGCGGCACCATCGGGTGGGCCGCGTCACCCAGCAGCGTCACCCGGCCCTCGCCCCAGAACGGCAGCGGGTCCTGGTCGACCATGGGGTACTCGAGGACCGACTCCGCCTGCGCGAGCAGGGCGGGCACGTCCAGCCAGTCGAACTTCCAGTCGGCGAACGCGAGGGAGAAGTCCGTCAGCTCGCCGGGCGTGTTCCAGGCGCGCGCCTTGTGCGCCGGGGTCTCCAGTTCGGCGACCCAGTTGATGAGCTGGTTGCCCTGGCCGTCGACGTTGTCGCGGATCGGGTAGATGACCAGCTTGCCGGTGGTGAGCCAGCCCGCCCTGACCATCGCCGCGCCGCCGAGGAAGGGCGGGGCGACGGTGACGCCGCGCCACATGTTGACACCGCTGTAGACCGGCGCGCCCTCGTTGGGGTGCAGCTGCTTGCGTATCGCGGAGTGGATGCCGTCGCAGCCCACGAGCGCGTCCGCGCGTACGGGAGGCAGCCTGCGGCCGTCGGCGGTGGCCTCGACGAGCGCGGCCACGCCGTCGCGGTCCTGGTTGAAGCCGACACACTTCACGCCGGTGCGGATGGCGTGTGGACCGAGGCGGTCCCGGACGGCCTGCAGGAGCACGGTGTGCAGATCGCCGCGGTGTATCGACAGCTGCGGGTACGCGTGGGTGGCCCCGGTGCCGAGGGTCTCGTGGTGGATCTGCTGGCCGAAACGGTTGAAGTAGTAGCCGTCGCGGGTGGTCACGGCCATGGCGCTGAGGGCGGGGAGCAGGCCCAGTTCGGCGAGCACCCGCGTGGCGTGCGGCATGACGTTGATGCCGACGCCGACCGCGCCCAGTTCTTCCGCGACTTCCAGGACCTGCACCTGACGCCCGGCCGCATGCAGCTCGAGCGCGAGCGTGAGCCCGCCGATGCCCGCGCCGACGATCAGGACGTCTGCGCGGCTGCTGTCTTCGCTGTGGATCATGGCCTACCCAGTCGCCTTACATAGTGGATCTGGACATCACGATGTGAGAAAGCTAGGTTGGCGAAGACGGCACGTCAAGACAGTGTGTCTAATCATTCTGGTGAGCGGAAGGACTGGCCATGGGTTCGGCGAACGAGGCCGCGACGGGGCCCTTGCACGAGAAGACCGCGATCGTCGTCGGGGCGGCGGGCGGCATTGGACGGAACATCGCCGCGCTGCTCACGGAACGCGGGGCCACGGTGGTCTTCGCCGACCGCGACGAGGCCGGAGTGCGGGCCGCCGCCGCGGAGACGGGCGGCCGGGCCACCGGCGCGGGGCTCGACGCCACCGACAGCGACCAGTGCGACGCGCTGGTGGCCAAGACGGTCGCCGAGTACGGCGGGCTGGACCTGCTGGTCTACGCCGCCGGCATCATGACCGCCCGGCCGGCGAGCCCGGACGGCGAGGTGTTCGTACCGCTGCTCGACCAGGACGACGACGGCTGGCGGCATGTGCTGGACGTCAACCTGACCGGCGGTTTCTACACGCTCCGTGCGGGGGCGCGCGCCATGGTCCAGGGTGGCCGCGGCGGATCGATAGTGGCCCTCACTTCCGGCGGCGCGGTACGACCGCTCGTCGGCCGGGGTCCGTACTGCGTGTCCAAGGCGGGGCTGGCGATGCTGGTCAAGTCACTCGCGGACGAGGTGGCGTCGGCGGGCGTCCGCGTGAACGCGGTGGCACCCGGCATCACCGAGACCCCCATGACCGCGGAGCTCCTCAGCGACCCCGTCCGCTCGGCGGCGCTTCCCCTGCCTCCGCTCGGCCGGCACGGCAAGCCCGGGGACATCGCTTCCGCCGTCGCCTTCCTGCTCGGCTCCGAGTCCGCCTTCATCTCCGGCAAGACGCTGTACGTCGACGGGGGAGTGTTCAACGGATGAGCACCACGGCCCACCCCACGCTGTTCTCGCCCCTGCGGATCGGCTCCAAGCAGGCCCGGAACAAGATCGCGCTCGCGCCGATGACCGTCGCCTACGCCAACCCCGACGGCACGGTCTCCCAGGCCGAGATCGAGCACTACGCCCGGCGCGCCCAGGGCGGCGTCGGCCTGGTCATCACCGAGCACTTCACGGTCAGCGAGGCCGGACGGCAACTGCCGCAACAGACCGTCGTCGACAGTGAGGAGAAGGTCGAGGGCCTGGCCGCGCTGGCCAAGGCGGTGCACGAGGAGGGCGCGCTGATCGTCGCCCAGCTCGGACACGCCGGCCGGTACGGGGGTCCCTGGGACCGGTACGAGGAGCAGCCGCGCCTCGCCCCCTCCGCCCTGCCCTTCCGGCTGGTCGGCGACCGAATCGTCACCCCGACGGAGATGACCGAGAAGGACATCGCCGACACCGTGGCCGACACCGGCCGCGCCGCCGCGCTGCTCATCGAGGCGGGATTCGACGGGGTGCAGCTGCACGCGTCGCAGGGCTTCCTGCCCTCCCAGTTCCTGTCCCCCCGGACCAACACCCGCACCGACCGCTACGGCGGCAGCTTCGAGAACCGCATCCGCTTCACCCTGGAATGCCTCACGGAGATCCGCTTCCGCGTCGGTCCTGATCCGATCGTCGGCGTCCAGCTGCTCGGCGACGAGGCGGCGCACGGCGGCTGGTCGCTGCACGAGGCCATCGAACTCGCCATGATCCTGGAGACGAACGGAGCCGACTTCCTGCTGCCGTCCGTCACCACCTTCGAGACGGTGCGCGCCATCACCGCCGACGGCGAGGAGCGGCGCTGGGGGCATCAGCTCGGCGCGACCCTGGCGATCCAGTCGGCCGTCTCCATCCCCGTGCTCGCCAACGGCGGCATCGCAGACCCCGACCGAGCGGAGAGCCTGCTGGCCGGCGGACAGGTGGCCGGTGTCGCCCTGGCCCGCCCGCTGCTGGCGGACCCCGACTGGCCGGCCAAGGCCGCCGCGGGCGACGACATCCACGGCTGTGCCTGCGACCCGCCCCAGTGCCTGCGCACCCAGCTGACCGGAGCGGTCTGTTCGGGATGGCCGGAACACCGCCAGCGCACGGGATATTGGGGCCGCGACAAGGCAACGGAAGGAACCACGTCATGACCGATCTGCGGCAGAGCGCCGAGACGGAGATCAGTCGGCAGCTGTTCGAGTACGCCCTGGCATCGGACACGCATGACTGGGACCGGCTGGCCGCGCTCTTCGAGCACGGCCGCTACCACTTCTGCGAGGCACCGGGCGCCGAGGCGGTCCGCGAGTGGGGCCGCACCGTCATCCGCGAGGACGCGCAGACCCAGCACGTGATCTCGACGGTCACGATCGACGTCGACGAGTCCGCGAGCCCGCCGGGTGCCCAGGTCCGCAACTACCTCAGCCTCTTCGCCGTCGACCCCTCGACCGGGCAGCCCGAACTCGTCTCCGCGTGCTGGTTCGACAGCACCTGGGAGCTCCTCGGTGACCAGTGGCGATGGCGCACGCACACCGTCAAACCGCTGTTCCGGGGCAACTGGAAACTCATACACCGCTCCCAGCAGTTCGCCCACCACCCCGGGACGGCGAACTGACATGACAGACGAACCCACTCGGCTCACGCCGGGCGTGTCCAGCCCACGCCGAGCCCTGCAGATGCTGCTGAGCTTCGACGCCGAGAACCCGCGCGCGACCCCGGCGGAGCTGGCGCAGCGGATGGAGCTGCCGATGAGCAGCATCTACCGCTACATCTCCCTCTTCCGCGAGCTGGACCTGCTGGAGGAGGACGAGGAGTCCTCCGCGCTCCAGGTCACCCCGCGCATCCTGCCCGTGGCGCGCGCCGCGATCGCGGTGCAGGACTTCGTGCGCGTCGCACAGCCCCACCTGGAGGCCCTGTCCGCCGAAGTCGGCGAGACGGTCATGCTCATGCGCCAGTCGGGCGCCGCGGCCGTCTGCATGTCCAGCGTGGTGTCCTCGCACGCGCTGCGCCTGGACTTCGGCGTCGGCCACACCTTCCCGTTCGGATCGGGGGCGACGACCAAGGTGCTGCTGGCGGCTATGTCGCCGGAGGAACGCGCCCGCCACCTCGATGAGCGGGTCCGCGTCGACAGCGGGTTCGCCGGCCGCCGCGAGGCCTTCGAAGCCGAGATCGCCGAGGCCGAACAGCAGGGCTGGGCCACCAGTGAGGAGGAGCTGGAGCCGGGCGTGTGGGCCTGCGCCGCAGGCATCGTGCGGCACGGTCAGCGACCCGGTGCCGTCACGGTGGCAGGGCCGGTCTTCCGGCTCTCGACACGCGACCGGCGCCAGGTGATCGACAAGGTACGGGCGACCGCGGTCGCCATCGAGAACATGCTGACCAACAACCACCTCGCCCAGGACGCCTCCGTCGTGGGCGAGGTGCGATCAGAGGCGTAGACATGACAGACACCCTCACCGGTCTCGTCCAGATCCAGGACGGACCAGGAGTTCCGTACGAGCTGGCCGTCGTCGTGGGCGACGAGATCTTCGCGCCGCCGGAGCAGCTCGCCGGTCTCGACCTGATGGCGGTGCTCGCCGACTGGGACACCGCCGGCGGGCTCCTGCGCACCTGGACGCCCGAGCGGCGCGTCGGGCCGCTGGCCGGGACACCGCTGGCGGCGCCGCTGACCTACCCGAACAAGGTCATCTGCGCCGGCGCCAACTACCGCGACCACATGAAGGAGATGGGGCTCGCGGACCCGCCCGCGGATGCCCGGCCGTTCTTCTTCCTCAAGCCGCCGACGACCACCGTCACCGGCCCCGGCGCACCCGTCCCGATGCCGTCCGGCCCTGACGTCCGCCTCGACTACGAGGCGGAGCTCGGCGTCGTGATCGGGCACCGGGTGCGCGACGTCAGCGCGGAGCAGGCCCTGCGGCACGTGGCCGGATACCTGGTGGCCAACGACATCTCCGCTCGCGGCCACTTCCGGCGCAAGGACCCGCTGGGCCCGCCGTTCGGCTTCGACTGGATCGGACACAAGGGCCACGACGGGTTCTGCCCGACCGGCCCGGCGTTCGTCCCGCACTGGCGAGTCGCCGACCCGCAACGGCTCGCGATCCGGACCTGGGTCAACGGGGATCTCCGCCAGGACAGCTCGACCAGCCAGATGCTGGTGCCGGTCGCCGAACAGATCGCCGCCCTGTCCCGGGTGATGACCCTCGAACCGGGCGACCTGGTGCTGACCGGCACGCCCGCCGGAGTGGCTGCGGCGACCGGCGACTTCCTGAAGGTCGGGGACGAGATCCGTATCGAGATCGAAGGGCTGGGCGTGCTGAGCAACCGCGTCACCTCCGGCCGCGACGGTGGACGACCGTCCAACTGATTTGCCGAACCACGCAGTTGCAAGGAGCCGCACATGTACCCAGGTGCCTACGTATCGGAGTTCCCCGACAAGCCGGCAGTCGTGGTCGCCGGCACCGACGAGACCATCACCTACCGTGAACTGGACGAGCGCTCGGCCCGGTTGGCCCGCCATCTGTACGGCGCGGGACTGCGCCGGGGCGACCACCTCGCCGTACTGACCGACAACGACCCGAAGGTGTTCGAGGTCTACTGGGCCGCGTTGCGGTCCGGCCTGTACATCACCTCGGTCAACCGGCACCTGGCGCCCGCCGAGGTCAGCTACATCGTCAACGACTGCGGAGCCAAGGCACTGGTGGTGTCCGCCGGGGTGGCCGAGGTCGCCCGGGAGATCGTGCCCGAGACACCCGCCGTGACCATCCGCCTCGCCTACAACGGCCCCGTCGAGCACTACGGCTCCTACGAGGACGCCCTCGCCGGCACCTCGGCGGAGCCGCTGCCGTCACAGCCCCGCGGCATCGACATGCTCTACTCCTCGGGCACCACGGGCCGCCCCAAGGGCATCAAGCCGGCGCTGCCCACCCACCAGGTCCACGAGCCGGGCGACATCAACGTCGCGACCTCCGGACCGCTCTTCGGCTTCGACCGGGACACGGTCTACCTGTCCCCGGCGCCGGTGTACCACGCCGCGCCCCTGCGCTTCGGCGGCATCGTGCACGCCCTGGGCGGGACCGTCGTCCTCATGCAGAAGTTCGACGCCGAGGGGGCACTGGCGGCCATCGAACGCTACGGGGTCACGCACAGCCAGTGGGTGCCGACCATGTTCGTCCGCATGCTCAAGCTCGACGAGGCGATCCGCAGCAAGTACGACGTGTCCGGCCAGCGGGTCGCCATCCACGCGGCGGCACCGTGCCCGGTCGAGGTCAAGCGGGCGATGCTCGACTGGTGGGGCCCGGTCCTGTACGAGTACTTCGGCTCGACCGAGGGGAACGGGTTCACCGTCATCAGCACCGAGGAATGGCTGCGCAAGCCCGGCTCGGTGGGACAGTCCAAGCTTGGCATCCCGCACATCTGCCGCGAGGACGGCGAGGAACTGCCCGCCGGCGAGATCGGTCTCATCTACTTCGAGCGCCCCGAGCTGTCCTTCCGCTACCACAACGACCCGGACAAGACCGCGCGGGCCCAGCACCCCCGGCACCCCAACTGGACCACCACCGGCGACATCGGCTACCTGGACGAGGAGGGTTACCTCTTCCCCACCGACCGCAAGGACTTCATGATCATCTCCGGCGGGGTGAACATCTACCCGCAGGAGATCGAGGACGCCCTCGCGCTGCATCCCAAGGTCCAGGACGTCGCCGTCATCGGGGTGCCGGACGCGGAGATGGGGGAGTCGGTCAAGGCCGTCGTCCAGCCGGCGCCGGAAGCCGAACCCGGTGCGGAACTCGCCGAGGAGCTCACCGGATACCTCCGTGAGCGGATCGCCCGCTACAAGGTCCCGCGCAGCATCGACTTCGCCACCGAACTGCCGCGCACACCCACCGGCAAGCTCGTCAAGCGCGTGCTCCAGGACCGCTATGCCCACTGAGGAAGGGACGGTGAGGTCGTTGTCCACTCCCGCATACCCGCTGAACTCGGTCGACCGCGCACTGAGTCTGATCTTCCTGCTCGGTGAGCGCGAGTCCCTCCGCGTCCAGGACGTCGCCCGCGATCTCGGCATCGCCGCGTCCACCGCCCATCGCCTGCTGGCGATGCTGGTGCACCACGACTTCGCGGTGCAGGACCGCCAGCACGTGTACCGACCGGGACCGGCGCTCAGAATGGTGGCCACGGAAGCCCACGAACCCGCCGGTCTGGTCGAGAAGGCTCAGGACCACCTGGACAGACTGTCGGCCGCGACGGGGGAGACCGTCCACCTGGTCACCCTGGAAGGAACCGGCACCCGGTTCGTGGGCGGCGCGGAGACCGTCCGTCCGGGGCGGGTCCGCAGCCGCGTCGGCAAGGTCCTGCCCGCCCATCTGACCTCCGGCGGCAAGGCGCTGCTGGCAACCCTCACCCACGAAGAGCTGTCGGAGCTGTACCCCCAGGGGCTCCGGCTGCGGACCGAGGCGGCGGGCCCGGAGTTCGCGGCACTGCTGCGGGAGCTGGCGCTGACGCGGCGCCGCGGGTTCGGCATCAACGTCGAGGGCACCGAGCACGGCGTGAGCGCCGTCGGCGCGACGGTCTTCGACTCCGCGGGACGCGGGGTGGCGGCGATCGCCGTCGCGGCGCCCAGCGTGCGCACCCCCTACCGTCGGCTGATGGAACTCGGCGAACCCGTCGTCGACACCGCACGCGCCGTTTCGCGCCTGCTGTACCGCCGCGTGCTCCAGGAAGCCGCCAGTTAACACCGGCCTGCACGACGTGGTCCCCGCGTACTCGTCGGCATGCCCGAAAAGTCAGCACAGAGGAGGCGGCCTGCGATGTCCGGCCATTTCAAGAGCAACATCCGTGACCTTCTGTTCAATCTGCTGGAGATGCCGGACGCCCGGGAACACCTGGGCGCCGGGATCTACGGCGACTTCGACGCGGAGATCGTCCACGACATCATCATCGAGGTCGCGGCGCTGGCCGAAGGGCCGCTCGCCGACACCTTCTCGGTCCCCGACCGGGAACCGCCGGTGTACGACCCGGTCACCCACTCGGTGACCCTGCCGGAGGCGTTCCGCAAGTCCTACGACCTGCTGCGGGCCAGCGAGTGGTGGAACCTGGAGACCCTGCCCGAACTCGGCGGCCAGGTCGCGCCGAGAACGCTGGTCTGGGCGGTCTCGGAGCTGTTGCAGGGCGCCAACCCGGCCCTGCAGATGGCCCTGTCCGGCCCGGCGTTCGCCGGGATGATCCACCGCAACGGCACCGAGGAGCAGCGCCGCCTCGCCCAGCTCGTCGTCGACCGCGGCTGGGGCACCACCATGGTGCTCACCGAGCCGGACGCCGGTTCCGACGTGGGCTCCATCCGGACCCGTGCCGTGCCGCAGGACGACGGTTCCTGGCACATCGAGGGCGTCAAGCGCTTCATCACCAACGGCGAGCACGACCTCGCGGACAACATCGTCCACATGGTGCTCGCCCGCCCGGTCGGCGCAGGACCCGGCACCAAGGGCCTGTCCCTGTTCGTCGTACCGAAGTTCCACGTCGACCCGGACACCGGTGAACTCGGGGCCCGCAACGGTGTCTTCGCCACCGGCATCGAGCACAAGATGGGGCTGAAGGGATCGGCCACCTGCGAACTCAGCTTCGGCCAGGAGCCGGGCAAGCCGGCCGTCGGCCGACTGCTGGGTGAGGTGCACCACGGCATCGCGCAGATGTTCCAGCTCATCGAGCACAGCCGGATGAACGTGGGCACCAAGTCCATGGCGGCCCTGTCCACCGGCTATCTCAACGCCCTGGAGTTCGCGAGGACGCGCATCCAGTCCGCCGACCTGGCGTCGTCGTCCGACCCCACCGCGCCCCGGGTGGCGATCATCCGGCACCCCGAGGTGCGCCGCAGCCTGATGCTGGCCAAGGCGTACGCCGAAGGGCTGCGGGCGCTGGTGAGTTACACGGCCACGGTGCAGGACCGGATCGCCGTCGGCCGGGACGCGGGCGGTGATCCGTCCGCGGACATGGCACGGAGCCAGTTGCTGCTGCCCGTGGTCAAGGGCGTCGGCTCCGAGCGGTCGTACGAATTGCTCGGTCAGTTGCTGACGCTTCTCGGCGGCTCGGGCTACCTGCGCGACTATCCCTTGGAGCAGTACGTCCGGGACACCCGCATCGACGCCATCTACGAAGGCACCACCGCGATCCAGGGCAACGACTTCTTCTTCCGCCAGATCGTCCGCGACGAAGGGCGGGCGTTCGGCGCCCTGTGCGCCGAGATACTCGGGCTCGCCGAGTCCGTCCGCGAGGACGACCTGACGGCTCCCGCGGCCGCCCTGGGCGACGCTGTGCGTGTCGTGCAGGCGATGGTCGACGAGCTGCGGCACGTCCACCGGTCCGGGGCGGTGCACCGGGTCGGGCAGAACACGACGAGCCTGCTGCTCGGCATGGGCGACCTGATGGTCGGCTACCTGCTGATCCGCCAGGCCCAGGTCGCCGTACGCCGTCTCGAAGCCGCGGATGTGCCGGAGGCGGACCGGAGCTTCTACGCCGGCAAGATCGCCGCCGCCCAGTTCTTCGCCCGGACGGTGCTGCCGGAACTGGCGGTCCGTCTCCGCGTCGCCGAGTCCACCGACGACTCCCTGATGGAGGTCGCCGAAGCCTCTTTCTGAGCGGGTCCGACGCGGGCGTGCCGCAGAGCGGATGCCCGCGGCACGGCGTTCTGTGAGGGCGAACCGTCTACCGTCTCCGGCCAGGGCGTCATGTTCGACGTCTCCCCGCAGGACATCGTGGAGCAGGCGCAGTCGTTCGTGGGTCTCGTCGAGGCCGGTGACTGCGCCGGCTTCATGAGCGAGTGTGCCGCCAAGCTGCCCGTGCGCACCCTCGGCGACATGCTCGACATCCCGGACGAGGAGCGCGACAACGTCGCGGACGCGCCGAGCAGCCCGCATGTCGGGTTAGGTGGCGGTGGGGGCCCATCATTGCCTGGACAACCAGGTCGCCAAGACACAACTGCCCGTGGTCTTCCTGGAGTTGCTCACCCAGTTCCCCAGGCCGGCGCGCCCCGCCCGTCCTCACGTAGCCACGTCGACGTCGGCCCGCAACAGCGGCGCCGCACACGTGCCGCAGCTCAGGACCGGGCGCAGTGACTCCCCGCACGGCGTGTGCCGCAGCGGCACGAGAGGCTCGCCCGGGTTCTTCCAGCGCTCACCCCACACGATGGCCGCCAGCGGGACGGGGTAGAAGTCGAGCCCCTTCTTCGTCAGCCGGTACTCGTGACGGATCGGCCTGCTCTGGTACGGCACCTTGGTCAGGATTCCCTGTTCGACCAGGTGGGCGAGCCGGGTCGTCAGGATGTTCGTCGACACGTCGAGGTTGCTGCGGAACTCGTCGAAGCGGCGTACCCCGAAGAACGCCTCGCGGACGACCATGGTGCTCCACCAGTCCCCGATGACCGTCAGCGAGCGCGCGATGGAACACGGCCGGTTGCGTTCGAGCAGCCGGTAGTCCGGGGCCCGGTGGTACTGCCCCGGCAGCCGCGTGACGCCCAGCCTCCGCTCGGGATGCAGCGCGGTCATGTCCTGCGCCACGACCACCTTCCGGCAGACCGCGCAGCGGAACTCCGGCGCCGCCGGGCCGCCGCACACCCGGTGGGTGACCCGCAGCGGCGGAGTCGTGTCGGCGAAGTACCAGCGGTCCGCCCACGCCATCGCCACCATGAGGCAGTCGAAGAAGTCCTCGCCGGCCGGGGTGAGCCGGTACTCCTCCGCCGAGCTCGTGTGCTCCGGGCCGCGCGTGAGCAGTCCGCCCTCCTCCAGTTGGGACAGCCGCGCGCTGAGCGTGGAGCGGGCCAGGCCCAGGCGGCTCTGGAACTCGCCGAACCGCCGTACGTCGTGCAGTACGGCTTCCCGCATCACCAGCCATGACCAGGCGTTGCCGACCGCCTGCGAGGTCAGGTAGACGGCGTCGGGGCGCTCGCCGATGTCGTTCACCGTGAAGTCCCCCTAGCCGGAAAGCGCCTGACGCGATCTCGAATCTAACACTTGCGCCGCGCCCCGTCCCTGCCTAAGGTCTTGTTTTGCAAGCCAGTCTCGATTTGCAAGTAACTACCTCAGGGAGGTCGGCATGAGCACCGAGCAGAAGTTGATCGTCGAGAAGTCCGGACCCGTCACCACGCTGACGCTGAACCGACCGCAGGTGCACAACGCCCTCGACCGGGATCTGTCCCAGCAGCTGAACGAGGCGGTGCGGGAGATCCGCGACGACGTGGAGTGCCGGGTCGTGGTGTTCCAGGGCGCGGGCAACACCTTCTGCGCCGGCGACGACGTGTCCGAGTTCAGCGACTGGCCCGACGAGAGCATCGGCCGGCAGATCCGGCTGTACCAGGAGACCGCCAAGATCATCGAGGACCTCACCCAGGTCACCATCGCCAAGGTCGACGGCATCGCGGTGGGCGGCGGCCTCGAACTGACCCTGGTCTGTGACTTCGTCGTGGCCACCGACCGCTCGCGTTGGGGTATGCCGGAGATCGACTGGGACATCACCCCGGGCTGGGGCGGCACCAACCGGCTCGCCTGGTTCGCGGGCCGTCGCAAGACCAAGGAGTGGAACCTGATCGGCGCGCTGTTCAACGCCGAGACCGCCGAGCGCTACGACCTGATCAACCGCCTCACCACGCCGGAGCAGCTGGACGCCGAGGTCGAGTCGCTGATCGAGGTCATGCTCGCCAAGGAGCCGCGGGTCGTCGAGCGCACCAAGAAGTACCTCAAGTACGGCGCGGACAACATCGACTTCGGTCTGGCGCTGGAGTCGGAGTGGATCGGGCGCGCCCTCACCGAGGGCGTCCGCGACTTCCGCGACCGCGACAAGCGCGAGCAGCGCCGGAAGCTGTCCAAGACGTTCTGGCAGAACTGATCCGGAAGGCGCCGCCGTGACCGACGACCACGGCACGGCGGCACCCCCTCTTCGCCCAGCGACATTGCCGACCGCGGAACACGCCCAGCCAAGAGGAACAGCCATGACAATGCCGTCATCGGCCGGCCGGACACTCACCGACCTGCTCACCGAGTCCCAAGATCCGCCATCCCTGTCCTGGTTCGCCGACGATCTCTCTCCGGCACCGGAGTGGGACACCCCAGCCGCCGACTCGTCGGGCTGGTGCGTGCTGCACGGCGAAGCCGTCCGGGCGCACGTGCACACGCTCGCGGCGGGCCTCATCGCCGCCGGTCTCTCACCGGGAGAGCGGGTCGCGCTGATGATGGCGAACCGTCCGGAGCACTGGCTGGCCGACCAGGCCGTGCTCCACGCCGGCGCGGTGCCCAGTACCTTCTACCCGACGCTGGCTCCGGAGCAGGTGCGGGCCCAGGCCGCCCACGCCCGGATCGCCACCGTGGTGCTGGAAGGCCGTGCAGAGCGTGAGCAATGGGAACTCGCGCTGGCCTCGCCCGGCGTGCGCCGGGTCATCGTCCTCGACTCCGGCGTCCCCGCCGCCCCGTCGGGAATCCGGACCCAGAGCTACGCCGACACCCTCACCCGGGGCCGGGAGCTCCTGGCCCGGCACCCGGACGCCGTGACCGAGCGGGCCACCTGCGCCACCCCGGACGACATCGCCGCCATCATCTTCACCTCGGGCACCACCAGCACGCCCAAGGCGGTGCCGCTGACCCACCGCAACATCAGCACCGTCGCCTCGGGATTCGCCACGACGGAGCACTCCCCGCGCCCCTACCGCACCATCAGCTACCTGCCCCTCGCGCACATCGTCGACCGGCAGACGAGCATCTACATCCCGCTGGTCACCGGCGGGATCATCTCGTTCAGCCCCCGCCAGGAAGCCCTGGGCCGGGTCATCGCACGGTCGCACCCCACCGTGCTGCAGTCGATGCCCCGCATCTGGGAGAAGATGCTCCGTGAGCTGGACGAGGCCGCCGCTGCACACCGGTCCGGTGCCACGCCGCTGCAGACCATCGGACTCGGCGAACTCAAGGTGGCGTTCACCGGCGGCGCACCGCTGCCGCCCGACGTCGCGGCCAGACTGAGCGCGTACGGCCTTCCACTGGTCGACGTCTACGGGAGCACCGAGGCGGCTGGCGCGATCACCTCGTCGAGCGCCGCCGACTTCGAGCCGGGGACGGTCGGACGGGCGATGCCCGGAGTCGAACTGCGGGTGGCCGCCGACGGTGAACTGGTGGTGCGCGGGCCGCAGGTGACGCCCGGCTACCTGCAGCCGGACGGCACCCTCGTGCCGGTCACCGACGCCGACGGCTGGCTGGGCACCGGGGACCTGGCCGACATCGACGCCCGCGGCAATGTGCGGATCACCGGCCGCAAGAAGGAAGTCATCATCACCAGCGGCGGCAAGAACGTCAGCCCCGTCGCCGTCGAGTCCCTGCTCACCCTGTCGCCACTCATCGCGCAGGCGCTGGCCCACGGCAGCGGCCGGCCCTATGTCGTGGCGCTGCTGGCGCTCGACCCCACGCTCACCCGCACCTGGCTGCGCGAGGAACACGGCATCGACGCCGACGACCTGACCGACGCCGCGCTGGCCGCCCACCCCGCCGTCCGGGCGGAGGTCTCCCGTGCGGTGGAGCACGCCAACAGCCAACTCTCCCGCGCCGAGCAGGTGAAGCGCTGGGAGCTGTTGCCACAGCCATGGAGCATCGACGACGGCACGCTGACCGCCACGCTCAAGCTCCGCCGTTCCGCCATCGAGACACGCCACCAGGACACGCTCGACGGCCTCTACCAGGCGCATGCGCATCCGATCGCCGACAAGTCGGCCAAGCCGGCGGAAGACGACACCTACCGGGAGCGACCGTGAACTTCTCCTACGACGCCGAGACCGAGCGACTGCGAGCCGAGCTGCTCGACTTCATGGACTCCTCCGTCTATCCCGCCGAACCGGAGTTCCACCACCAGCTCGCCACGAGCGAGGACCCCTGGACGCCGCCCGTGATCCTCAAGGACCTCAAGGCCGAGGCGCGCAAGCGCGGACTGTGGAACCTCTTCCTGCCCGGCGAGCACGGCGCGGGCCTGACCAACCTGCAGTACGCCCCGCTGGCCGAGATCACCGGCCGCAGCCCCATCATCGCGCCCGCCGCCCTGAACTGCGCGGCACCGGACACGGGGAACATGGAGGTGCTCTCGATGTTCGGCAGCGCCGAGCAGCGGCAGCGCTGGCTGCGCCCCCTGCTGGACGCCGAGATCCGCTCCGCCTTCGCGATGACCGAGCCCGACACCGCCTCCTCCGACGCCCGCAACGTCGCCACCAGCATCGTGCGCGACGGCGACTCCTACGTCATCAACGGCCGCAAGTGGTTCACCTCCGGCGGAATGAACCCCAACTGCCGGATCTTCATCGTCATGGGCCGGACCGACCCGGACGCCGACCGGCACCGCCAGCAGAGCATGATCCTCGTCCCGCGCGACACCCCCGGCCTGACGATCCGCCGGGGCCTGACCGTCTACGGCTACACCGACGGAGCGCACGGCGGTCACGCCGAGGTCGTCCTCGACAACGTGCGGGTGCCCGCCGAGAACCTGATCGGCGAGGAAGGGTCCGGCTTCGCCATCGCCCAGGCCCGGCTCGGCCCCGGCCGCATCCACCACTGCATGCGCGCGATCGGGATGGCCGAACGCGCGATCGAGCTCATGTGCCGGCGGGCCACGGCCCGCGTCGCCTTCGGCAAGCCGCTCGCCGAGCAGGGCGTCATCCGCGACTGGATCGCCGACGCCCGGGTGACGGTCGAACAGCTGCGCCTGCTGGTCCTGAAGACCGCGTGGCTCATGGACACCGTGGGCAACCGCGGCGCCCACACCGAGATCCAGGCGATCAAGATCGCCGTACCCACGGCGGTCGAGCGGATCATCGACCGGGCCGTCCAGGTCCACGGCGCCGCCGGCGTCAGCCAGGACTTCCCCCTGGCCGAGCTGTACGCCAACGCACGCACCCTGCGCATCGCGGACGGCCCCGACGAGGTCCACAAGAACTCCCTGGCCCGCGCGGAACTCCGGAAGTACGCATGACCTTCGCCGGAAAGGTGGCCGTCGTCACCGGCGGCAGCCGGGGCATGGGCAGAGAGCTCGTCGAGGCGTACGCCGCACGGGGCGCCCACGTGGTCGTCGCCAGCCGCAAGCTCGACAACTGCGTGGCGGTCGCGGACGCGGTCCGCCTCCGCCACGGCGTACGCGCCCTGCCCGTCGCGTGCAACGTCAGCCACTGGGACCAGTGCGACGCGCTCGTAGACGCCGTGTACGCCGAGTTCGGCCGCGTCGACGTCCTGGTCAACAACGCCGGGATCGCCCCGCAGTACCCCAGCCTCGACCAGGTCGGCGAGGCCCTGTTCGACAAGGTGATCGGAGTCAACCTCAAGGGGCCGTTCCGGCTCTCCGCGCTCATCGGCACCCGCATGGCCGAGGGCGACGGCGGATCGATCCTCAACATCAGCTCCATGGCGGCGATCCGACCCGACCCGTACTCGCTGCCCTACGCGGCCGCGAAAGCCGGCCTCAACACCCTCACCGAGGGCACGGCCAAGGCGTTCGGACCCCGGGTGCGCGTCAACGCCATCCAGTGCGGTCTGGTCCTCACCGACATCGCCGCGGCCTGGGACCCGAAGGAACGCGACGAGCTGGCGAGCACGCTGGCCCTGCGCCGCTGCGCCGAACCGCACGAAATCGTCGGCGCGGCCCTGTATCTGACCGGCGACGAAGCCTCCTATGCCACGGGTGCCGTGCTGCGCCTGGACGGAGGCCTCCCATGAGCGGGAGCGCGATGACGGACACCGACACCCCACCAGTCGACCGAGAGCTGTTCGATGCGGACCGGCTGAGCCGCTGGATGGACGACCACGGGCTGCCCGGCGGCCGGATCGGCGACGTGCGATCCGTCACCGGCGGCACGCAGAACGTGCTGGTGCGCTTCGAGCGTGGCGGGCGGGAGTACGTCCTGAGACGACCGCCCCGGCACAAGCGGGCGGGCAGCGACGAGACCATGCGGCGGGAGGCCCACCTGCTGACCGCACTCGCCGGCACCGACGTGCCCCATCCGCGGCTGATCGCGGCCTGCGACACCACCGACGTGATCCGGGCGGCCTTCTACCTCATGGAACCCGTCGAGGGCGTGAACCCGGCGGCGGGCCTGCCCGCCCCGCTGTCCGAGGACCCCGCACTCCAGCGGCAGCTCGGCCTGTCCATGGTCGACTCGATCGCGGCCCTGAGCCGGGTCGACCCGCGCACCGTGCCCTACTACGACGCGGCCCGGGCCGAAGGCTGGCTCGCCCGCCAAGTAGGCCGCTGGAGCGCCCAGTTGGACTCCTACCGGAAGTACGAGAACTATCCCGGGTTCGAGCCCGAAGCGGTGGACCGCGTCACGGCGTGGTTGAGTGAGGGACAACCCCGCAGTGCCGAGATCGGCGTCATCCACGGTGACTTCCATCTCGCCAACGTGATCGTGCGTCCGGACACCGGAACCGTCGCGGCGATCGTCGACTGGGAACTGGCCGCCATCGGCGACCCGTTGCTCGACCTCGGCCATCTCCTCGCCACCTGGCCCGTCGACGACAACCCCGTGAGCGCGGACCTCTCGGCACCGGGGCTGCCCGGCCGCGACGACCTCGTCGAGCACTACGCGACCCGCACCGGGCGGGACCTCGACGCACTGACCTGGTTCCGCGTCCTCGCCTGCTACCGCCTCGCCGTGGTCCTGGAAGGCACGAACGCCCGCGCCGGCGCCGGCCAGGCCCCCGCGGACATGGGCACGCGCCTGCACGCCATGGCCCAGGCCCTCATCGACCAGGCGGACGGGCTGATCCGCCACCCCACCCCACCCACCTCACCATTCTCAAGGGAAGCACCATGACCGCCACCACCACCCGGACGCGGCCCTACGACGAGATCGACCTGTCCTCCCGAGACTTCTGGTCGTCCACCGCGGCCGAGCGCGAGCGCAGTTTCGCCGTTCTGCGGGCACGGCGGCCGGTGTCCTGGCACGCGCCGGCCGAGAGCCTGAGCCTGATGCCGCGGGACCCCGACGACCACGGCTACTGGGCGGTGACCCGGCACGCGGACATCGTCGAGGTCAGCCGCCGCAACGACGTGTTCATCTCCGGCGACGGCGTGCTCTTCGACACCTTCCCGCAGGAGGTGCTGGAGGCGTCGATGTCGTTCCTCGCCATGGACCCGCCCAAGCACACCAAGATCCGCAAGCTGGTCAGCGCGGCGTTCACGCCCAAGCAGGTCAAGCGGATCCAGCGCCTGATAGACACCGGCGCCCAGACTGTCGTACGCATTCTCGCGGCCGCCCGCAGTGGCGCGGACTTCGTCGCGCTGTGCGCGGCCCGGCTGCCGATCCTCACCCTGTCGTACATGGTCGGCATCCCCGAGGCGGAGCACGACGAGGTCGCCGAGGCCGCTGAGGCGCTGCTGTCGACGGGCGATCCGGTGTTCCTCGCGGGGCGCGATCCGCTGGCCGTGCTGCACGAGGGGCAGGCCTACCTGCGTGAACTCGCGCTGGAACTCGCTGCCAAGCGGCGCAGCGCACCGGCGGAGGATCTGATGACCAACCTGGTCCAGGCCGAGGTCGACGGCGACACGCTGACCGACGACGAGATCGCCGCCGTCTTCGTCCTGCTGGTGGTCGCCGGCAACGACACCACGCGGCAGAGCACCAGCCACGCGCTGAAGGCGCTGACCGACCATCCCGAGCAGCGGGCTTGGCTGGCGGCCGACTTCGAGGGGCGCATCGGCTCGGCGGTGGAGGAGTTCGTCCGCTGGGCGACGCCCATCACCACATTCCGCCGTACCGCGACGGCCGATGTGGATCTCGGCGGTCAGCGGATCCTGGCCGGCGAGAAGGTCGTCATGCTGTACGCGTCGGGCAACTGGGACACCGAGGTGTTCACGGCCCCGGACACCTTCGACCTGAGCCGCGATCCCAACCCCCACCTCGGCTTCGGCGGCGGTGGCACGCACTACTGTCTGGGCAACCAGGTCGCCAAGGCCCAACTGCGGGCTCTGTACCGGGAGTTGCTGACCCAGCTGCCCGGCATCGAGGCGGGCGAGCCCGAGCTGCTGACGAGCAACTTCCTCCACGGCGTCCGGGCCATGCCCTGCCACTTCTGAGCGCCGCGGCCGGCTCGGTGTTCCTCAGAGCAGAAAGGGTTTCCCGTCCCGGAAACCGCCGTGAGACGCTCCGTAAAGTGCGGGGACGGGCTCGATCATCCGCACCAGTTCCACGTTCCCTGAGGAGATCCCGCTGTGAGTTTGGCAATCATCCGCTGCGACGGCGGTCGGCGATGACGTCCGTGCCCGACCAGCGGCTGGGCTGGATGCACGAGGGTTCGCGGATCTTCCTCACGGAGGTGGAGAAGCTCCCGGACGACGACTGGGCCGAGCCGGTCGGCCTGCCCGGCTGGACGGTCGCCCATCTTGTCGCCCATGTCGCCTACAACGCGGCGGCGTTGTCCCGGCTCGTGCACTGGGCGCGCACCGGCGAGGAGACGCCGATGTACAGCGGCCCGGATCAGCGCGCCGCGGAGATCGAACACGGTGCGGGCCTGCCGCCGGCCCGGCTGCGGGCCCTGGTTCGGGAGACCGACGAGCGGCTGGGGGCCGACCTGGTCGGACTGCACGCGTGGGGCGCGCAGGTGCGCACCGCGCAAGGCCGGACGGTACCGGCTACGGAGATTCCCTGGCTGCGGACCCGTGAGGTGTGGATCCACACCGTCGACCTCGGCACCGGCTTCCGGTTCGAGGACTTTCCCGCCGAACTGCTCGACGCGCTGATCACCGACATCACCACCCTGCGGCAGAACAGGGACGGCGGCCCCGCGTTCGTGATCCGACCGGACGACCGGGAGCACGAATGGCGGGTCGTCGACGTGCTCGGCGGTGAACCCGCCGTCGTGGACGGCTCCGCGGCCGACGTCACGCGGTGGCTGGCCGGCCGGGGGAGGACCGAGGGAAGGCCCGTTCTGGGCCGCTGGCTTTAGAGCAACACCCGTGGTGCCCGACCGACTTGGCCGGCACCAAGGGTGTGCGGACAGGAGGCATGGTCATGGCGTCGATCGGTTCGCCGGGACTGTGCCTCGTGTCGTGCACGAGTGCATCCGGTGTGACGGGAGGGTACAGGTGAGGCCTGCCCGTTCGCCCGGCGTGTCACGCTGACCGCCTGCCTCAGGGGCTGGATTGGTCAGCGGTTGTCATCCGAGCCCGCGAACAGCGTGCTCCAGTAGATGTGGGCCAGGGCCGTGGCCAGGCGGCCGTCGTGGTCGGGGGAGGTCACCCGCGCCGTCTGGTGCACGGTCCGTTCCGCCATCCACGTCAGCGCGGCGGCCGTCTCCTCGGCCGGCACCGACTCGGGGACCGAGCCCTCGGACTTGCCGCGCTCGATGAAGGCCTGCGTGGTGTCCTGGACGCCCTGAATGAGACCGCGGTAGGCCTCGTCGACCTCGGGGTCGTAGGTCGCCACCTCGATCACGGCGGTGATCAGCGACTGGTGTTTGCGGTACGTCGCGATCATCCCGGACATCGAGGTGTGGAAGTCGGCCATGTCGTGATGCTCGAACTCGTCCCACCAGGTGCGGCTGGTCTCGATGATCTCCGCGAAGACCCGGGTGATGAGGCTGCGCAGCAGATGACTCTTGTCCTCGAAGTAGAGATAGAACGTCGCACGGGACATTCCCGCCTCGGAGGCGAGCCGATCGACGCTGAGCTCGGTGAACGTCTGCCCCTCACCCATCAGGCGCTCCATCGCGGCCAGCAGGAGCTGCTCCATCTCGGCCTGGCGCTTCCTGCGCCGTGCCCCTGCTCCGCCCGTCACCGTCGGCATTAGGTCTCCCTCTTCCTTCGTCGTCCCGCCAGCGTACCGATGGCAGTCGATCATGCAGAAAATTAGACTCCCTGTCTAGAGACAGTGTATTGACAGCATGTAACACCCCTTCTTAACCTTTTGGAAATCGCACCGCCTCGAATCCGCGAGGGACCAGGCGAAGGGCCTCATGAGCGCCGCCCCCCTCATGCCTTCTCCACGCACGTCATCCGCGATCGAGACCGGACTCAATGAGGAGAATCACCATGCGAATCAAGGCAGCGGTGCTACGCGCCCCGGATGCGCCCTACGCGATCGAGGAGCTCGAGCTGGCGGAGCCGGGGCCCGGTGAGATCCGGGTGCGGATCGTGGGCTCGGGTGTCTGTCACACCGACTTGATGCCGCGCGTTCCCGGGGCCATGGCCGCCCCGCCGATCATCACCGGTCACGAGGGTTCCGGTGTGGTCGACGCGGTGGGACCGGACGTGAGCGGCCTGGCCCCTGGCGACCATGTGGTGCTCTCCTACGACTCCTGCCGGGAGTGCGCGAACTGCCAGTCGGCTCACAACGCCTACTGCGACACGTTCTTCCCGCGGAACCTGACCGGGCACGGCGTCGACGGCGCGACGCCGGTGCGGGACGCCGACGGCGAGCCCGTGGCCTCGCGCTGGTTCGGGCAGTCGTCGTTCGCGACCCATGCCCTGGCCGCGGCGCGCAACGCGGTGAAGGTCGACCCGGAGCTGCCGCTGGAGCTGCTCGGCCCGCTGGGCTGCGGCGTGCAGACCGGGGCCGGCTCGGTGCTGAACTCGCTGCGCGTCACTGCGGGCTCCAGCGTGATCGTGTTCGGCGCCGGCGGGGTGGGACTGTCCGCGGTGATGGCGGCGAAGATCGCCGGCGCGGCCACCGTCATCGCCGTGGACCTCAACGCGGGCCGACTGGAACTCGCCCGGGAGCTCGGCGCCACGCACACCTTCGACGGAGCGCGCGAGGACCTGCTGACGGCTCTCCAGGAGGCCACCGGCGGAGGCGCGCAGTACAGCCTCGACACCACCGGCCTTCCGGCGGTGATCGGCACTGCGGTCCACGCCCTGCGCCCGACCGGCGTCTGCGGCCTGGTCGGAGTGCAGCAGGGCGACCTGGCGCTCGACCCCTACGCGCTCGGTCCCGGGCGCACGGTGACCGGAATCCTCATGGGCGACACCGTCCCGCAGGTGTTCGTCCCGAAGCTGATCGAGCTGTGGCGGCAGGGCCGCTTCCCGTTCGACAGGCTCGTCAAGACCTTCCCCCTCGACCAGATCAACGAGGCGGAGCAGGCCAGCCTCAAGGGCGACGTAGTCAAGCCGGTCCTGCTGCCGGCGACGTGAGTGAGAAGACAGCCATGAAGATCATTCTTGACCGCGACAAGTGCACGGGACTCGGCATCTGCGAGTCGTTCGCACCCGATGTCTTCGAGGTGGACGACAACGGGGATCTGGACCTGCTCTCCGAGGAGGTCCCCGAGGGCATGGAGGCCGCGGTGCGGCGTGCCGTGGACGGCTGCCCGACCGCGGCCCTGAGGCTCCAGCCGTGACGCGCCGACTGGTTGTCGTCGGCGCGTCGCTGGCCGGCCTGCGGGCGGTGGAAGGAGCCCGCCGGGCCGGGTACGAGGGCCCGATCACCCTGATCGGGGCCGAGGACCACCTTCCCTACGACCGCCCGCCGCTGTCCAAAGCGTTCCTGGAGAGCGGGGCACAGGCGCCGTTCTACCGCACCGAGGCAGAGATCACCGGCGAGCTGAAGGCGGAGCTCATGCTGGGCGCCCCCGCCCGGCAACTGGACCCCGTTCAGCGGGTCGTCGTGGTGGACGGGCGGGAGGTCCCCTACGACGGCCTGGTCATAGCGACCGGTGCCGGGGCGCGGCAGTTCCCCGATGCCGGGCAGCTCGCGGGTGTGCACGCGCTGCGCACCCTGGACGACGCCCTCGCCGTCCGCGCGGCCCTGGAGAGCGGACCGCGTGTCGTGGTGATCGGGGCCGGGTTCATCGGCTCCGAGGTCGCCTCGGCCGCCCGCAAGCGCGGTCTGCCGGTGACCATCGTGGAGACCGAGCCGACCCCCCTGGTGCGGGCGATCGGCACCGCCATGGGGCAGGCCTGCTCGGCGCTGCACCTGGCCGGCGGCGCCGAACTGCGCTTCGGCGTGGGCGTGGCGGCGCTGGAGGGCGACGGGAAGGTGGAGCGGGTACGGCTCACCGACGGCACCGTGATCCCCGCGGACCTCGTGGTGGCCGGGATCGGAGCGGTACCGGCGACGGAGTGGCTGACCGGCTCCGGCCTGGACATCGACAACGGCGTGGTCGCCGACGCGACGCTGGCCACCGGACTGCCCGGCGTGTACGCGGCCGGGGACGTCGTGCGCTGGTTCAACCCGCTGTTCGACCGGTACATGCGGCTCGAACACTGGAGCAGCGCCGCCGAACAAGGCGCCGCCGCGGGCGCCGCCGCCGCGATCCCGGGCACGGCCGTGCCATACGAGACCGTCCCGTACTTCTGGTCGGACTGGTACGACGCCCGCATCCAGTTCGTCGGCGTGCCCGACGCGCAGGAGGCACAACTCGCGCTCGGAGACGTGGAGTCAGGCCGGTTTGTGACCCTCTACCGCACCGGCGACCGGCTGGCCGGCGCCCTCGCCATGAACCAGCCCAGGGAGATCATGAAGTTCCGGGCCCTCATCGCCCGCAGAGCCACCTGGTCCGACGCCCTCGCCTTCGCCGCCCAGCGCCGTGAATTGGCCCGCGCCGGGACCCGATGAAACCCCGCACCGTCCCTGCCCCATCCTGAAGAGGTACGCCATGACCGCCAGCGACTCGACGACCAGACCGTACGACGAGATCGACCTGTCCTCCCGCGACTTCTGGGCCGGCACCTCGGCCGAACGCGAGCGCGCCTTCGCCGTGCTCCGCGCGGAGCGGCCGGTCTCCTGGCACGCGCCGGCCGAGAGCCTGAGTTTCGTGCCGCGGGACCCGGCCGACCAGGGCTACTGGGCGGTGACCCGGCACGCGGACATCGTCGAGGTCAGCCGTCGCAACGACGTGTTCGTGTCCAGCGACGGCGTCCTGTTCGACACCTTTCCGCAGGACGTCCTGGAGGCGTCCATGTCCATCCTGGCGATGGACCCGCCCAAGCACACCAAGATCCGTAAGCTGGTCAGCGCGGCGTTCACGCCCAAGCAGGTCAAGCGGATCCAGGACCTGATCGAGGCCAACGCCAAGGCCATCGTGCAGAAGCTGGCCGCCGCCGGCAGCGGCGCGGACTTCGTCGCCCTCTGCGCCGCCCGGCTGCCGATCCTCACCCTGTCGTACATGGTCGGCATCCCCGAGGAGGAGCACGACAAGGTCGCCGAGGCCGCCGAGGCGCTGCTGTCGACCGGCGACCCCGTCTTCCTCGCCGGGCGCAACCCCATGGCCGTGCTGTACGAGGGTCAGGCCTACCTGCGCGGACTCGCGCTCGACCTCGCCGAGAAGCGCCGCCACAAGCCCGAGGACGACCTGATGACCAACATGGTCCAGGCCGAGGTCGACGGCGAGACGCTCACCAACGAGGAGATCGCCGCGTTCTTCATCCTGCTGTGCGTGGCCGGCAACGACACCACGCGGCAGACCACCAGCCACACCCTGAAGGCCCTCACCGATCACCCCGGCCAGCGCGCCTGGCTCATGGAGGACTACGAGGGCCGGATCAATCAGGCGATGGAGGAGTTCGTCCGCTGGGCCAGCCCGGTGATGACCTTCCGCCGGACCGCCGTCGCCGACGTCGAACTGGGCGGCCAGACGATCAAGGCGGGTGAGAAGGTCGTCATGTTCTACTCGTCGGGCAACTGGGACACCGAGGTGTTCACGGACCCGTCCCGGTACGACCTGAGCCGCCCCGAGAACCCGCATGTCAGCTTCGGCGGCGGTGGCGCGCACTACTGCCTGGGCAACCAGGTCGCCAAGGCCCAACTCAAGGCGATCTTCCGCGAGTTGCTGACCCAGCTGCCCGACATCAAGGCGGGCGAGCCGGAACTACTGACCAGCAACCTCATCCACGGCGTCCGCGTGATGCCCTGCTACTTCTGAGACGACGGGGCATGACGATGAGTACAACGGCATCGACCTCGGCGGATGCCGTGCTGGTCACCCGGCACGGCGCCGTCCTGGAGATCACCATCAACCGGCCCGAGGCCAAGAACGCCGTCAACGCGGACGTCGCCCAGGGCATCGCGGCGGCGGTGGAAGAGCTGGACGGCGATCCGGAGATCGCGGTCGGCATCATCACCGGTGCCGGTGGCGTCTTCTGCGCGGGAATGGACCTCAAGGGCTTCCTGCGGGGCGAGGACCCCACCGTTCCCGGGCGGGGCTTCGCCGGTCTGGTCGAGGGACCGCCCCTCAAGCCCCTCATCGCGGCGGTGGAAGGCTACGCCCTGGCCGGCGGGTTCGAGATCGTGCTGGCCTGCGACATGGTCGTCGCGGCGGAGAACGCCAGGTTCGGGATTCCCGAGGCCAAGCGCGGCCTGGTGGCGGGAGCAGGCGGCCTGGTCCGGCTGCCCGACCGGATCCCGCCGGCCGCGGCGATGGAACTGGCCCTGACCGGTGACCCGATCGACGCCGCGCGAGCCCACCAGCTCGGCCTGGTCAACCGGGTCGTCGGCAACGGTGAGGCGGTCGCCGCCGCCCACGAACTCGCCTCCCGCATCGCGGCCAACGGGCCGCTCGCGACCAGGGTCAGCAAGCAGGTCCTGACCGAGTCCCGGTCCTGGCCCGCCGACGAACGCTTCGACCGGCAACGGCCGATCGTCGAGACGGTCTTCACCTCGCGGGACGCGAAGGAGGGCGCGCAGGCCTTCGCCGAGAAGCGCGCTCCGGTCTGGGAGGGCCGATGACCGCGCCCGTCCGCACTCCAACAGGAAAGGGGCGGCCATGAGTTCCGCCGTCATCGTCGACGTGGTCCGGACCCCGTCCGGCAAGGGCAAGCCGGGCGGCATCCTGTCCGGCACCCACCCCGCCGATCTGCTCTCGTACGTCCTGAAGGCGATCGTCGAACGCAACGACCTCGATCCCGCCCTGGTGGACGACGTGATCGCGGGCTGTGTCTCGCAGGCCGGTGAGCAGGCCCTCAACATCGCGCGCACCGCCCTGCTCAGCGCGGGCCTGCCCGAGACGGTGCCCGGCACCACCATCGACCGGCAGTGCGGCTCCAGCCAGCAGGCCGCCGCCTTCGCCGCACAGGGCGTCATCGCCGGCGCCTACGACGTGGTCATCGCCTGCGGTGTGGAGTCGATGAGCCGGGTCCCCATGGGCTTCGCCTTCGGCGGGAAGAGCGTGTACGGGGCCCAGCACGCCGCCCGTTACCCCGAGGGCCTGGTGAACCAGGGCATCTCGGCGGAGCTCGTCGCGGCACGCTGGAAGCTCGACCGCGAGACCCTCGACGCGTTCTCGGCACGGTCCCACCAGCGGGCCGCCGAAGCCGCGACCGGGGCGTTCGACCGGGAGATCGTCCCCGTGACGGTCACCGGCGAGGACGGCGCCGAGACCCTTGTCCGCACCGACGAGACGGTTCGCCCCGGTACCACGGCGGAAGGCCTCGCCGGTCTGCGGCCGTCGTTCCGGAACGAGGCGCTGGCAGCCCGGTTCCCGGAGATCGCCTGGCGGATCACCGCGGGCAACTCCTCCCCGCTGACCGACGGAGCCTCCGCGGCCCTGATCATGAGCGAGGAGAAGGCGTCCGCACTGGGCCTGCGTCCACGGGCCCGCTTCCACGGCTTCTCGGTCGTCGGCAGCGACCCGCTGCTGATGCTGGACGGCGTGGTGCCGGCCACCCGGAAGGTACTCGCCCGCACCGGCCTGTCCATCGAGGACATCGACCTCTACGAGGTCAACGAGGCCTTCGCCTCGGTGCCGTTGATGTGGCAGCACGAGCTCGGCGCCGACCCGGAACGGCTCAACGTCCGTGGCGGCGCCATCGCGCTGGGCCACCCGATGGGCTCCTCCGGCACCCGGCTGCTGACCACGCTGGTCAACGCACTGGAGGACACGGGCGGCCGCTACGGCCTGCAGACCATGTGCGAGGGCGGCGGCATGGCCAACGCCACGATCATCGAACGACTTTGACACCCCCTCATTTACCTGTCTTCCCCGGAGGAACGTTATGGACATCAGCAAGAGCGTCGCGCTCGTCACGGGCGGTGCGTCCGGCCTGGGCCGGGCCACCGTCGAGCGACTGGCCGCCGGCGGTGCGCGTGTGGTGATCGTGGACCTGCCGTCGTCGGACGGCGCGAACGTGGCCAAGGAACTCGGCGACAAGGTGGTGTTCGCACCCGCCGACGTGACCGACGAGGACCAGGTGACGGCCGCGCTGGACAAGGCGGCCGAAATCGGCGATCTGCGCATCGCCGTCAACTGCGCGGGCAGTGGCCGTAACGGCAGGACGGTGAGCAAGAAGGGCCCGTACCCGCTGGAGGACTTCGCCTGGGTCGTCAAGCTGAACCTCGTCGGCACGTTCAACGTGATCCGGCTCGCCGCCCACCGGATGAGCCTGCTGGAGGAGGTGGACGGCGAGCGCGGCGTGATCGTCAACACCGCTTCGGTCGCCGCTTACGAGGGCCAGATCGGCCAGGCCGCGTACTCGGCGTCCAAGGGTGGCGTGGTCGGCATGACCCTGCCCATCGCGCGTGATCTCGCCCAGCTGAAGATCCGGGTGAACACCATCGCCCCCGGTCTGTTCCGCACCCCGCTGCTGTCCGGGCTGCCCGACGAGGCGAAGGCCGCGCTGGAGGCTGCGACCCCGCACCCCGCCCGCCTCGGCGAGCCCTCGGAGTACGCCGCCCTCGCTGCCCACATCGTGGAGAACGCCATGCTCAACGGCGAGACCATCCGCCTGGACGGCGCCATCCGCATGGCGCCCCGCTGAGCATCGTCAACGGACCGATGACAAGGCCGCGCCGGGTCGTCCGGCGCGGCCTTCGTGCTGCGTAACCCCCAGTTCACCCCACCTTGGACATCGTGTCTAGACATAGACGCTTGCCAGGTTGTTGATGCGTCATGTATAAAGGTGATGCGTCAACGAAATGGCGCCTTACCTCCCCAGGAAGCAGGAGAAAGCTCATGCACAAGGACGTCTTCACCCCCGAGAACGCGGCGATGCTGCTCATCGACCACCAGACCGGCACCATCGCGTGGACCCACTCCCACGATGTCGAGGAGGTCAAGAAGTCGGCGCTGAGCCTGGCGAAGATAGCCGTGAACACCGACATGCCGCTGGTGCTGACCTCCAGCATGGAGGAGAACATCCAGGGTCCGCTGCTTCCGGAGCTGGAGGAGATCGCCCCCAAGGAGTTCGCCGACCGCATCAAGCGGGCCGGCATCGTCAACGCCATGCACGACGAGAACTTCGCCAACGCGGTGCGCGCGACGGGCCGCAAGAAGGTCATCGTCGCCGGCATCACCACCGAGGTCTGCGTGGTCTTCCCCGTCCTGCAGCTCCTGGACGAGGGCTACGAGGTCCAGGTCGTCACCGACGCCTCCTCCTCCTTCACCAAGATCGGCGATGACGCCGCGCTGCGCCGCATGGAACAGGCCGGAGCCGTGATCACCTCCACCGCCCAGGTCGTCTCCGAACTCGCCGTCGACTGGACCACCCCCAAGGGCGCCGCCCTCGCCGCCGTCCTCGGCCTCGCCTGAACATCACGTCTGCTGCAACCGAAAGGCCCGCGGATCCCCAGTGGATGCGCGGGCCTTTCGGTTTGGCTGACGGCGGTCTCGGGTTCACGTCAAGGACGCCGTCCGCTCCCGCCCGAGTCTCCGGTCAGTGCCCGCAGTCTCGCGACATCGGCGAGCTGCCGGTTCGTGTCGGGGGAGACCGGCTGGATGTTCAGCGTCGTCACACCCGCCGCGCGATAGGCCGCGAGCCGTTCGGCCACCAGGGACTCCGGCCCGACCAGTGAGGTCGCCCGCAGCAGTTCGAGGGGGACCGCGGCCTCGGCCTCGCGCTTCCTGCCCGACAGATAGAGGTCCTGGATCTCGGCGGCCTCCTTCTCGAAGCCGTAGCGGCGGCACAGGTTGTTGTAGAAGTTCTTGCCGGGAGCGCCCATGCCGCCGATGTACAGGGCGAGACGGGGGCGGGCCAGGTCGAGCAGGTCCGCGGTGTCGTCGCCGATGGCCAGCGGTGCTTCCGCCACGATGTCGAGCGGACCGAGGGCCGGGTCGCGCTGCGCGGTGCCTTCCGCCAGCGCGGGGCCCCAGACCTCGGCCGCCTTCTCGGGGTGGAAGAAGACGGGTTTCCAGCCCTCGGCGATCTCGGCGGCGAGCGCCACGTTCTTCGGCCCGATGGCTGCCAGTACCACCGGGATGCGCTTACGCACCGGGTGGTTGATGAGCTTGAGCGGCTTGCCCAGGCCGGTACCCCGGTCCGCGGGCAGGGGCACGGTGTACTTGGCGCCCTCGTACACCACCGGATCACGGCGCCACACCATGCGGCAGATGTCGACGAGTTCACGGGTACGGGTCAGCGGGGCGTCGTAGGGGACCCCGTGAAAGCCCTCGATCACCTGGGGACCCGATGCGCCGATCCCCAAGGTGAAGCGGCCGTCCGACACATAGTCCAGGCCCGCCGCCGTCATCGCGACCAGGCTGGGGGTGCGGGTGTACAGCTGCAGGATTCCGGAGGCGATCTCCAGTCGCTCGGTCCGGGCGGCGATGAATCCGAGTTGGCTCACCGCGTCGAAGGAGTACGCCTCGGGGACGAAGACGATGTCCAGGCCGGCCTTCTCGAAGTCGCCGAGTCTTCGCACGCAGTCCTGGAAACCGTCGCTGTAGCTCAGGAGCATTCCGATTCTCACATGGGCCTCCAGGCCGTGATCCAGTCATTAAATCCTCCGCCGGGCCCCCGTCCGCGCCGAACGAAGGGCCCGCGCCGCCGCGGCGAGAGCGGCCGTCGCGGTCTGCGCTACCGCAGGTACTGCCGGGCGATCTCGCTGTCGTATCCGGCCTCCACGGTCCTGAAGTAGCCGGGCGCGTCGACGTCGACGCGGGCGACGGTGACCGTGCTGGACGGCTTGCGGTCCTTGGGGGCGCCGTAGCTGTAGTCGGGGATGACCCCGTCGAAGGTCAGCTTGTCGATCTCGGTGATCGCCTTCTCGATGCCCGCGTGGCTGAGGTCGCCGTCGGCGATGGCCTGATCGAGGATCTGCGCGGTCGCCATGCCGTAGCTGTAGCCCCACTGCAGGTGGTGGGTGGGAGGAGCGTCCGGAAGGTACTTGGCCATGTCCGCGCGCAGCCGGCTCTGGCCCGCCGACTTGTCGTCCCAGGGGACGTTGCCCACCAGCACCATGAGCCAGTTCTTCGCCATGTAGTCGACGATGGGCGACTTCGCGTACGGCGTGACCCAGGACGGGATCTGGGTGATCCAGGTCGGCTCATAGCCGATCTGGTCGGCGGCGGTGGCCGCGGCCGCGCTCGCTCCGGCCACGCCGTTGTAAAAGACGATCTGGCAGCCGGCCTGCTCCAGCTGCTGGACCTGACCGGTCATGTCTGCCTCGCCCACTGTGAAGTCGACGACCTTGGAGATCTTGAAGCCGAGCTTCCGCGAGGCGTACTCCGCGCCGGCCGCGTACGTCTGACCGGTGATGTCGTCCTGGTTGGCGGCACACCACTTCTTGTTCTCGCCGTTCATGTGCTTGTAGACGTAGTCGGCCCCGTTCACCACGCCGTAGACGTAGGGCGTCTGGACGGGCGCGATGTTCGGCACATGGACGAGGGCCGGGTCGCCGGCGATCGGCTGGGCGACCATGTGGTCCTTGGCGAGTTGCGGCGTCAGCCCGGAGACGACGGGTCCGCCGAGCACCACCGAGTACATCGTGACGTCGTCCTTCGCGCCGGCGTACTGCTTGAGCGCGGTGGGCACGTCGTACCGGCTGTCCAGAGCGTCGACCTTCAGCTTGTATCCGCCGTCCAGGCCGCCCCGTTCATTGAGGGCTTTGACGTAGACCTCCAGCCCCTTGAGGATGTCCGGGCTCGCCTGGGGGCCGGACAGCGGCAGGAGCGCGCCGACCGTGATGGTCTTGCTCGCGGCGTCGTAGCCGGGCCCGTCCGCGGTCAGCGAACCCGCGTCAGCGGTGTCCTGACCGGCACAGGCGGAGAGGGAGAGACAGGCTGTCGCGAGGACGACGCCGAGGGTTCTTCTTTTCACGCGAACTCCTTCTTGCGGTGGGTCTCCCCGGCCGTGGCAGGGCAGGCCGAGGTCCGGGGTTCGGGCCTGCGCGGTCGCGGAGGCCCGAACCCCGTGCGGGGACGGGGACGGGGACGGGGACTTGGGGACTTGGGGGAGTGGGGACCTACGGCGTCGAAGAAGGTGAGGACGCCTTGTCCGGGCGGCGCAGCCGTCGTCGCAGCCGCTGTGCGAGGCCGGCGAAGCCGTCGGGTTCGAAGATGAGGAAGAGGACCAGCAGCCCGCCGTAGCTGAGGACGCTGAACTGGGCGACGGTGATGCCGAAGCCCGCCTCCAGCGCGGTGGACTTCACGAAGAAGAAGTGCTCGCCGTACTCGGTCACCAACTGGGGGAGTGCGCCGACCACGAGGGCTCCGACCACGGGGCCGAAGGTGCGGGCCGTGCCGCCGATGACGAGCATGGCCAGGTACTGCACGGACAGGTCGAGGTTGAACGACGACGGCAGCACGAACTGCAGTTGCGCGACGAACAGTCCGCCGGCCAGACCGGCGAGCATGCTGGAGACCACGAAGGCCCCGGCCTTGGCACGGAACAGGCTCACTCCGACGACCTCGGCGGCCAGGTCGTTGTCGCGCATCGCCAGCATCGCCCGCCCGGAACGGCTGCGGGAGATGTTCTTGACGATCACCAGAGCGGCCCCCGCGATCAGCCAGGAGAGGACCGCCAGGCCCTGGGCGCGGCTGTAGACCGTGGAGCCGAGAGTCAGCGCCGAGAAGTCCAACGGCCCGATCGCCAGTGGCAGATCGACGACGCTCCCGCCGGATCCGCCCGTGACGCCGCGCCAGTTGTCGAAGACATAAGTGCCGGTGAACAGCAGACCCAGGGTCACGACGATCAGGTAGGGGCCACGGATCCGCAGCGCGACCGGCGCCACCAGGGCGCCCACCACGCCGCCGGCCGCGGCGGCCGCGAGCAGCCAGACCAGCAGCGGCTGTCCATGGGTGTCGCCCACGAAGTACGCCGCGTAGGCACCCACGGCCACGAAGACCGCGTGCCCGAGGGAGAGTTCGCCGGCGATGCCCTGCAGGAGGTTCAGCCCCGCGACGGCGATGGTGGCGACCCCGGCGTAGACCAGTACCGTCAGCCACAGGTCGCTGCCCACCGACAGGGGGAGCAGCACGGCGGACGCCCACAGGGCCACGGCACCGAGGGAATGCCATCGGGTGGCCGTGAGCCGCAGCTCACGGGTGACGACCGGGTCGGCCGACGGGGAACGGCCCAGCACGGTGGCGATCGCGCTCATGCCCGACGCACCTCCTGACTTCCGAAGAGACCACGGGGGCGGACGAGCAGAACGACGATCATGACGACGTAGGGCATCACCGAGGGGAAGCCCGCGCCCGCCCAGTCCGGCGCGTAACCGGCGGCGTACAACTGGGCCAGCCCGATCACCAGGCTGCCGATGACGGCACCCGCGAGGGAGTCGAGACCGCCGAAGATCACGGCCGGCAGCGCGGCCAGCGCGACCAGGTCGATCGTGATCCGCAGTCCGCCCTGCGCGGCCGAACCGAGCGCGACCCCGGCGAGGGCGCCGACCGATCCGGCGAGCAGCCACGAGATACCGAGGACCAGCCCTGGGCTGATGCCCTGGGCGATCGCGGCCTCGCGGTCGGCGGAGGCGGCCCGCATCGCCAGGCCCACCCGCGTCCAGCGGAACAGGGCCGCGAAGAGGAGCAGGACGATAACGGACGCCCCGATCACCGTCAGGTGAAGGGTCGACAGGGTCGTCCCGCCCAGGTCCACCGTCGACAGCCCCCAGGGGTCGCCCATGTTGAGCGGGTCGTAGCCCCAGACCGCGGCGACCAGGGTCTGGACGACCACCAGCAGTCCGAGGGTGACCATCACCGTGCTGAACTCGGCGCGGTGGGGGATACGACGGACGATCGTCACCTCCGTGACCACGCCGAGCAGGGCGACCCCCACCACCGCGGCACCGACGGCGACCGCGAAGGGAGCGCCCCAGGTCACGTGCACCTGATAGGTCAGGTAGGCGCCCAGGAGCACGAAACTGCCCTGGACCATGTTCAGTACCGAACTGGATTTGAGGACGATGACGAATCCGAGCGCCACCAGCGCGTAGAGACAGCCGAGCGCGATACCGGAGACGGTGAGCTGGGCGAAGTTGGACAGGTCGGGCATCGTCATATCTCCTTGCTCGCCGGGACGGAGGCGGCCGGAGCCGCGTCCGCCTCTCGGCGCTCACCGAGGTAGGCGGCGACGACCCGCTCGTCCTTCTGCACCTGGTCGGGCGTGCCGACGGTGACGAGACGGCCGAAGTCGAGGACGGCGACCCGGTCGGCGACGCTCATGACGAGCGGCATGTCGTGCTCCACCAGCAGGATTGTCATGTCCCGCTCGCGCCGGAGCCGCACGAGCTGCTCGACGAGCCGCTCCGACTCCGCCGTGTTCAGCCCGGCCACCGGCTCGTCCAGCAGGAGCAGCCGGGGCTCGGCGGCCAGGGCGCGGGCCAGATCGACCTGCTTCCTGACGCCGTACGGCAGTGTCCCCACCACCTGGTGGCGGTACCGGGCGAGATCGAGGCTGTCGAGCAACCCGCCCAGTTCCTCCCGGGCGACACGGTCCTCGCGCCGGGCGCGACCGAGCCAGAGAGCACCGCTCAGAACACCGCCGCGCATGCGCGTGTGCCGGCCGATGAGCAGGTTGGACATGACGTCGAGGCTGTCGAAGAGGCCGAGGTTCTGGAACGTCCGCGCGACGCCGCGTCGGGCGATCGCCGGCGGCGTGCACCCGATCAGCTCCGCTCCCTCGACGGTCGCCGAACCCGTGGCCGGGTAGACCCCGGTCAGCGCGTTGAACAGCGAGCTCTTGCCGGCGCCGTTGGGGCCGATGATCGCGAGCAGCTCGCCGGTGCGTGCCTCGAACGTCACGTCGTCGAGCGCCGTGAGGCCACCGAAGCGGACCGTGAGACCGGACACGTCCAGCATGCCCGCCGTCATGACAACTCCGCCTTCGTCGCGGCGAGTTCGTCCCCGACCCGCTCCGCCACCGAGCCGCCGAGATAGAGCGCCTGCAGGTCGGGGTCGTCGCGCAGCTGTCCGGCGGTTCCCTCGGCGGCGACCCTGCCCTGCTCCAGCACATAGCCGTACGAGGCGATGTCCAGGGCCAGCGCGGTGTTCTGCTCGATGAGCAGGATGCTGGTTCCCTGCCGGTTGATCTCCCGCAGTACGTCGGTGATCTGGCCGACGATCCGGGGCGCGAGCCCGAGCGAGGGCTCGTCGAGCAGCAGCAGGCGGGGCGACTGCATCAGGGCGCGCCCGATGGCGAGCATCTGCTGCTCGCCGCCCGAGAGGTATCCGGCCTTCTGGCCTTGTCGTTCCGCCAGGCGCGGGAACAGCTCCAACACCCTTGCCAGCGCGGCGAGTCGGTCCTTGCGCGATTTGAGCGTGTGCCCGCCGGCGAGCAGATTGTCCGCCACGCTGAGCGCGGCGAACACCCGGCGGTTCTCCATGACATGGGCCACGCCCAGGCCCGGCAGCCGCGACGGGGAGAGACCGTCGACGCGCGCACCGTCGTACTCGATCCGGCCGGTCATCCGGCCTCCGTGGTAACCGACCAGGTTCGTGATCGCCCGGACGGTCGTCGTCTTGCCGGCGCCGTTGGCTCCGAGCAGCGCGACCGTCGTGCCCCGCGGCACCTCCAAGGAGACCTCGCGGACAGCCGTGACGGCGCCGCCGAGATACGTGACCGTCACGTCGTGCAGCGCGAGGATGGGCGGTGCTGAGCGGCTCATCACTGCCCCCTTCTGGCGACATGTGTCGCCGGTGTGAACAGAACGGTGACGATGGTCACAGCGTCCGTCACCGTGAGCCTCCATCCGGTCACGGGTTTCTGTATCGCGGAATGAGGCCCGACCCGGCTACCGGTCGAGGGGCGACGCACTGAGAGTTACCGGTGATGCACAGGCGGCGGACGTCCCCACGTCCGCCGCCCCCACCCACCCTCACCGCCCGGAGGCCCTCTGTGGACCCCCAGATCCGCCCCGCTCCACCCGCTCGCCCCGGTCCCGCCGATCGCGCATACATAGTCGTCAACGCGGTGCCGCTGGCCGCAGGCATCGTGTTGTCCACCTTCACGGACATTCCGGCGGTGTCCGTCTCCGGGAACCTCACCCTGGGCATCCTGTGGAGCGTCCTGCAGTGCGGCCTGTTCGTCGCCACCGCCTGGGCGTACGAGGCCCGGCACCCGGCGGTGAACCGGTGACCTCGCACATCCTGGGTTCGGGCACGCTCGACCCGGTCGGTTCGGACGCCAGGGGCCCGGTGCTCATCGCCTTCCTGGTCTTCATCGGTGTGGCGCTCCTGTGGATCTTCATGCTCTCCTCGGCGGAGGACGAGACCGCGGAGCAGTTCTACGTCGCCAACCGCTCGCTGTCCCCGGTGTTCAACGGCATGGCCATGGCCGGCGAGCACATCTCGGTGATCACCCTGCTGGGGGTCTCCGGGGTCATCGCCCTGTTCGGCTACGACGGAGTCCCGTTCGTCGTCGACAGTCTGCTGACGCTCGGGGTGGCACTGTTCCTCGCGAAGCGGCTGCGGGAAAGCGGCCGTTACACGCTGGGCGACCTGTTCGCCGTACGCGCCGAGGGGCCCGGGGCCCGCGTCGCCGCGAACCTGGTGACGCTGGCCATCACCCTCCCCATCCTGATCGTCCAGCTGCGGGCCGCCGGCATCAGCACGGCCCTGCTCATCGGCCTGCCGACGAGGGGAACGCAGGTGGTGTGCACGGTCCTCATGGGCGGCCTGGTCATCTGTTTCGCCGCCCTCGGAGGCCTGCGCGCGACCAGCTTCCTGCATGTCGTCAAGGTGCCGCTCACACTGGTGACGCTCGCGGCGATCGCCCTGCTGACGCTGCGGAAGTTCTCCTGGGAACCCGGACGACTCCTCGCCGCCGCGGTGGACAAGAGTGTGGCCCCGGAGGATTACCTCAGCCCGGGACTCTGGCCGTACACCGAGCAGTTCGGGCCGTTGAACACCCTGGGCAACCACATCGTCGTGATCCTGGGCGCGGCGGTGATGCCCCATCTGATCCTGCGGCTGAACGCCTCACGTTCCGGCGACGCGGCGCGCCGCTCCATGGCTGTGGCGGTGGGTGTCCTCGGAGGCTTCTTCCTGCTGCTGATCGCGGCCGGCTTCGCGGCGGCGGCGGTGGTGGGCGGCTCCGGCATCGGAGCGGTCGACGCCTCCGGGCAGTCGTCGCTCATCTCACTCGCCTCGGGCGTACTGCGGGACGGCTCGGGCGGGCGGGCCGTGCTCATCACCGCGGTGGCGTGTGTCGTGTTCGTCGCCGTGCTCACCACGGTGACCAGCGTGACCTTCGCCGCCGCCGTCTCTCTCGCCCACGACGCCCGGGCCCGTGGCCGGAGCCTGCGCTCGCGTGGCGCGGAGGTGCGTGCGGTGCATACGGTCCGCGGGGCGGTGTTCGTCGTAGGGATCGCGGGTCTGTCCCTGGCGGCCGCGACCCACCGGTTCCCGATGGAGTTCCTGGCCACCTTCTCGATGAGCGTCGCCGCGTCGTGCATCTTCCCCGCGCTGGTGTACTCCTTCTTCTGGCGCAGGTTCAGCCGCCGGGGACTGCTGTGGTCGGTCCACGCGGGACTGCTGCTCTGCACCACGCTCACGCTGTTCTCGCCCACTGTCTCCGGGACCTCGTTCGCGCTGTGGCCGGGGGTCGACTTCAGTTGGTATCCGTACCAGACCCCGGGCCTGGTCTCCGTGCCCGCGGCGTTCTTCTTCGGTTGGCTCGGCAGCGTCACCTCCCCGGTGGTCACCGCAGCGGACTCGCCCGTGGCCGAGGACAGGGTCGTCTCGATGTGGGAGCGCTCATGAACTTCAGCGGACAGGTCGCGTTCGTGACCGGAGCGGCCCGCGGCATCGGCCGGGCCACCGCCGAGGCCTTCGCGGACAGCGGCGCGCAGGTCGTACTGTGCGACGCCCTCCCGGAGCCGAGCGGCCTGCTCGCGGAGCTGGCGGAACGGGGAGGGGAGGCGGCCTATGTGCAGGCCGACGTGGCCGACCCCGACTCCGTCGAGGCGGCGATCCGCTTCACCACCAGGCGCTTCGGGCGCCTCGACTTCGCCTTCAACAACGCGGGTGTGTCCTCGACCGGCCTCACCGCCGACCTGTCAGTCGCGGACTGGCAGCGGGTGATCGGGGTCAACCTCACCGGCACGTTCCTGTGCATGCGGTACGAGATCCCGGAGCTGCTGAAGACCGGCGGCTGCATCGTCAACACCGCGTCCATCTGGGCGCAGGTAGGCAGCGCGGGCAAGGCCGCGTACTCCGCAGCCAAGCACGGAGTGGCCGGTTTGACCCGCAGCGCGGCGCACGAGTACGCCGCCCAGGGCCTGCGCGTGAACGCTGTCGCACCCGGCCCGATCGCCACCGACATGACCGCGGCGATGCCCGCCGACGCCATGCGCGCCATCGTGGACCGCACCGCCCAGAAGCGGTTCGGGCGGAGCGGCGAGGTCGCCGCAGCCGTGACCTGGTTGTGCTCGCCGGAGGCGAGCTTCGTCAACGGAGTCGTCCTGCCCGTCGACGGCGGTTACCTGGCGAACTGACGCCGGCCGGCTCAGCCTTCGGTCACGGCCCTCATCAGCAGATCGGTGAACTGGTCGGTGTACTCGGCACGGTGCCCCGGATCCAGCGGCCTGCTGCTGAAGAGCCGTTCGGTCAGGGCTCTGCCGGCGAACATCGAACCGCCCCCCGAGGTGATCAGGAAGTAGATCACCTCGGGGGGAACGGGTTTGACCTCGCCGCGTTCGGCGAGCTCGCTCCACAAGCCCTCGAAGCGGGCGATCTGCGGTTCGATGTAGTGCTCGGCGATGTAGTCGAGCCGCTCGCCGGCCTCCGCGCCTTCGATGTTCATCAGGCGCAGCAGCTCGGGGTGGTCGGCGGCCACCTCGACGAAGGTCCTGATGAACGCCCGCAACCGCTCCAACGGCGGGGCCGCTTCGTCGTCCGCGGCGAGCAGCCTCGCCACCAGCCGGCCGAAGCCCCAGTCCACCGCCGCCCGCCAGACGGCTTCCTTCGAGCCGTACCGCTGGTGCAGCAGGTTGTGGCTCACGCCGAGTTCACGGTTGAGGGTGCGCACCGACACGCCGTTGAAGCCGTGGGTGGCGAAGGAGTGCAGGGCAGCCTGAAGGACGTCCTCCATGGGCGCCGGGTCCGCGTCCTTCGGCGGGCGGCCTCTCGGGCGGGTGGTCTTGACCATGGGCTTCATCGTACGGGGCGGCCCTGACACGGATTCCTGCGCCGGCACGGGTGCACGGCTCTCAGTTCGCCGAGGTCTCGGCAGTGGTGAGGAACTCCTCCACCACCGCCAGCAGGGCGAGCGGAGTCTCGTCCATCCCGTAATGGCCTGCCTCCTGGAGCACGTGCAGGGTGCTGTTGGGGAACCAGGTCATCCAGGTGGCACGCATGACCTCTGCCGACAGCTCGGGGTCGTGGGCTCCGGCGACGGCGAGGGCCGGGACCGGATTGTCCTTCACCTGGGCGTGGAAGTCGGTGCCCGCCCAGTCCCTGAGGTACCCGCTGAAGGCCTCCTCCGTGGAGCAGGCCTGCGAGTACCGGACGGTGGCGTCGAGCCAGGCGGCGGGAAGCCGGTCGCCGGTGGTGCGGCTGACGATCGCACGGCGTACGGCGGGGTCGTCGACGGCGCTGCTGAAGAACGCCCACTGATCGGCGTCGAAGCCGGTGCCGGACGCGGGGACGGGGGAGATACCGACGAGGGCGTGCACGCGCCGGGGTGCGAGGGCGAGCACGTGTTGCGCGGCCTTGCCACCCATCGAGTGGCCGATGAGCGAGAAGGTCTCCCAGCCGAGGTGATCGGCCACGGCCAGGACGTCCGTGGCGATGTCGGCGGTCGTGTAGTGGCCCTCCAGGTGCCGGGCCTCGCCGTAGCCGCGGTAGTCCACGGTGGCATAGGTGAAACGGCCGGTGTCGGCGTACTCCAGCAGCGGCCGGTAGCTCGTGCGGTCGCCGAACCAGCCGTGCAGGGCGATGACCCGGTGCGGGCCCGACCCGTGGACGGTGTGGGGAAGAACGACAGGGGACATGAGAACTCCTACGGCTCCGTCGCCGGTGAGGTGGGATCAGTGGGTGTGTGTCAGCACGGCCTTGACGGTCTTGCCGGCCCGGGAGTCGGCGACGGCGGTGTTGATGTCCGCCAAGGGATAGGTGCGCACCAGCCGTTCGAGGGGGAATCGGCCCTGGCGGTACAGATCGAGGATGCGGGGGATGAGGCCACCCGTGGCCTGATGCCCCATCACCGAACCGATGACAGTGCGCCCCTTGAGGAGCTCGAAGGCGTTCGCCCGTACGTCGGCGTCGAGTCCGGCGACGCCGAGGATGGCGGCGCTGCCCAGGGCGGCCAGCGCCTGCACGGCGCTCGCCATGACCTCCGGGCGGCCGGTGCACTCGACGGCGTGGTCCACGCCCTCGCCGGAGGTCAGGGAGAGGATCTCGCGCACCGAGTCCGCGGAGGACGCGTCGATGCCGTCGGTGGCACCCAACTCGGCTGCCAGGGTGAGCCGTTCGGCGTGTAGCTCCACGGCGATGATCCGCGCTGCACCGGACGCCCTCGCCGCCATGACCGCGCTCAGCCCGACGGCTCCCGCGCCGAAGACCGCGACGGTGCTGCCCGGTTGGACCCGCAGCGCGTTCCATACGGCACCCGCGCCGGTGACGACACCGCAGCCCAGCGGGGCGAGGATCGTGTCGTCGAGGTCGGCGTCCACCCGGACCAGTCCGCGTGCGTGGGCCAGGCCCCAGTTGGCGAAGGAGGACTGGTTGAAGAAGTGGTCGTGCACCGGGCGGCCGTCGGCGTCGGTCAGGCCGACCGTGCCGTCGGGCCGCTGCGCGGCGAAGTTCAGCGCGCCGTGCTGCGGGCAGTAAGCCGGTTGCCCGGCAAGGCAGTTGCGGCAAGTGCCGCAGGAGTCCAGGCCGGCGACGACCTTGTCACCGGGGGCGAGGCCGGTGACGGCGGACCCGACGGCCTCCACCACACCCACCCCCTCATGGCCCGCCACGACGGGACGCGGAGTGGGCAGCCGACCGGCGAGCACCTCCAGGTCGGTGTGGCACAGACCGGCGGCCGTGAAGCGGACCAACACCTCGTCCGCACGCGGCTCCTGCAGTGTCAGGTCTTCCACGGCGAAGTCGTCGCGATCGGCGCGGGCGACCGCCGCGGTGACGTGGATGCTCATCGGGCCAGCCTCTCGACGGGGGTGAACGCGGCGGGACGGCCGCCGGTGTGGTGGCTCATCCAGGCGGCGCGGGACTGCCGCCGGCGCACGTCGAGCGTGGCCGCGAAGCCGGGCACGGCGCGTCGGGCGGCGGATGTCACCAGGTTGGGCACGAGGCGCGTCAGCGGCTGCCACCGCAGCACCCCGGGCTGCGGAACGCCGGTCACCTCCAGGGTGGCGGCGGGCAGGAAGAAGCCGGCATAGGCCAGTGCCTTGCGGTACTCGCGCTCCTTGGCCGTGCGCTCGGCGCCCTGGTCCTCGGGGCCCGGGGCGAAGGCGTCGATGAACGACTGGCTCAGCATGCGGCTGTCGGCTCCGTCGTTGTGGTCCGCGCCGATCGAGATGACGTACACGGCACGCCACCAGTCCTCGACGGTCTCGGGGTAGAACGCCGGTTCCACGCCCATGAGATAGCCGACGTAGCGCCAGAAGTGCATGTGGTCGAGGGCTTCTTCGTCACTGATCTGGTGGCCGAGCAGCTTCATGTGCTGGCTGAGGGTGAAGGACAGCGAGACCGTGGTGAACTGGTCGTACTGGTTCAGCGGCACACCGAACCGCTCCCCGTCCCACTCCTCGTGGGGCCCGATCGTGTGCCGGATCATCGAGTGCATGATCCGCACCATCACGGCGGCCTTGCGGCCCGCGCCGCCCTGGCGCAGGGCGCCGGGTTCGGACACGTCCGTCCAGAACCGGCAGGTCTCCAGGAACCGGCCGAAGGCCGAGCCGCCGGTGTAGGCGCCGGTCAGGGCGAGCGGCTTCTGGATGTGCTCGAAGCGGTAGCCCTCGAAGGTCGTCACGCCGAAGTAGAAGAAGGCGTCCGTGCCGTAGCGGCGGAAGAGACGGGCGCCGCGCTCGACACGGTCCCATTCGAGCCAGTCCGGCTCGGTGTCGAGGTGCGCGAAGAGCGCCTTGAGCCCCGCGGGAGCCTCGTCGACGCTGTCGATGCCGTCGTCGAGTGCCTGCACGACCATCTTGCGGACCTTGCCCGCGTGGCCCTCGGCGAAGGCCGTGTCGATGTAGGCGTCGGAGACCGCGTCACCGCGGGCACGGTCGCCTCCCATCGCCCGCAGGGTCTCCTCGGGCAGCGCGAGACCGCCCTTGACGAACCGGCCGATCTTCTGGGCGGCCGTTCGTCCCGCAGAGGTGGCCTCGTTCCTGAAATAGGCGAACGCCGAGGGGATGTCGTGTGTCGAACGGGGGGCTTGGGCAGCGGTCATGACGGCTCCTTCGGAGGGTGGCACGGCTACCGGACATGCCCGAAGCTAGAACTTAAATTGTCGCCTGTCAATAAACAAGAGGATGCATCAACCATGCCGTCTAGGTCGTGCGGCGAGAGCCGCCGCACCCGGCCCGGCCTGTGACGAAGCAGGTCGGACGCGGTGCGGCGGCTCTCGTGGGGCTGCGCGGGGAAGGTCAGCCGAAGAACTTCTCCAGTTCGCCGGCGAGGAAGTGCGGATCCTCCTCCGCCATGTAGTGACCACTCTCCGAGGAGCCGGCGTACCGGATGTCGGTGGCCCGACCGTCCATCAGTGCCTTGAGGAAGTCGAGGAACACCCCGCCGAGCACCAGGACCGGCATCTGCAGCGCCGGGTAGGACTCGTTGTCGGCCACGTCCTGGTGGAAGGTCCGGTACACGTGGAAGCCGGCGGTCACCGCCTCGGGGGAGTCGTACGCGGCGGCGTAGACGGCGCGGCTCTCCTCGCTGATGCGGTCCGGATGGATCGCGAGGTGGTCGGCCGCCCAGTCGACCACGTGCCGGAAGCGCCCCGCGAGCAGCTCGGCGGGCAGGCCCTCGGTCTGGGTCAGCGGATACCACCACAGGTTCGCCTCGCCGGGCCCGGGAAAGACCTTGAGGACATCCAGCCACAGCCGCGAGAAGGGTCCCGCTTCCCACAGGCACACCTTCTTGGTTGCCTGCGGGTGGTTGGCGGCGAAGCTGTAGGCGACCATCGCGCCGATGTCACCGCCGGCGATGTTCACCTGCTCGTGGCCCAGGCTCCGGACCAGCTCGAAGATGTCCTTCGCCATGTTCTTCTTGTCGTAGCCGCCCGCGGGCTTGTCCGAGTCGCCCTGGCCGCGGTAGTCGACGGCGATGACCGTGAAGCGCCTGGCCAGCGCGGGCATGATCTCGTGCAGGGCGTACCAGGTGCGCGGCCACCCGTCCATGAGGACCAGTGGCTCGCCCTCGCCGCCTGTGACGTAGTGGAGCCGGGTGCCGTTCACCTCGGCATAACGGTGTTCGAATCCTTCGAGCATGTCTGGTGCCGGGTCAGTTCAGGTGCCCGAGCAGGCGGAGATACGTCTCGATGGCCTCTTCCGCGGTGGGCGGGGGGCCGAACGCCTTGCGCTGGCGGCTGGTGTCGGCGACGTAGTTGCCGCTCTGGAACCAGCGAGCCATCTTGGCCATGTCGCTGATCAGTGGATTCGCCCAGCCGATGAGCGACGCCACCGCGACGAGCGGGCCGCCGGGGATGACGGTGGTGCGCAGCTGCTTGCCGAGCAGATCACCGGCGATGCGGGCGATGTCGGCCACGCTGACCGGACGGTCCCATCCAATGTCGATGTGCGTGTTCTCGATGCCGTCGACGTCCACCGCCCGGGCGAGACAGCTCGCGAGGTCGGCTGTGTGGACGAAGGTCATGGGCGTGGTGCGCGACCCGGCGTAGGCGATCCGGCCCTTGGTGAAGGGGTCGCCGAACTGCGCGACGGTCTCCAGGAAGGCGCCGGGACGGAGGGCCACGTAGGGGACGCCCTGTTCGGCGAGGCGGTCCTCGACGAGCTTCTTGTGCCAGAAGTGCGGCACCTGGGGTGTCTGGTCGCAGGTGAGGATGCTGGTGAGGACGAAGCGCCGAATGCCGGTCTCGGCGGCGGCGTCGACGAGGTTGCGGTTGCCGACGGTGTCGATGTCGGCGCTGTCGCTCTTGGTGTGCCGGGTGTAGCCGGCGGCCGAGGTGATGACTGCGTCGGCGCCGTCCATTGCGCGTACCAGGGAGGCGGGGTCCATCATGTCGCCCTGCGCGAACTCGACCCGGTCGGTGTCGAAACCGGCGGTCGACGAGGTCGGCCGGACCAGCATCCGTACCCGTTTCTCCCGCTGCAGCAGGGCGGAGACCACCTGTCGTCCCAGTGCTCCGGTGCCACCCACCACGAGTACCGGCCGGTCGTCGTGCATGCATTGCCTCCTTGTAGGGGTCTGGTCCGACAGTAGGGAGGCGAATCACGCGCTGACCAGGCGAGGTCTGCGGATTCCCCATGCGAGAACGAAGGACGGATAGTCGCTTGGACATCGTGTCTAGACATAGACGCTTGCCAGGTTGTTGATGCGTCATGTATAAAGGTGATGCGTCAACGAAATGGCGCCTTACCTCCCCAGGAAGCAGGAGAAGGATTATGCACAAGGATGTCTTCACCCCCGAGAACGCGGCGATGCTGCTCATCGACCACCAGACCGGCACCATCGCGTGGACCCACTCCCACGATGTCGAGGAGGTCAAGAAGTCGGCGCTGAGCCTGGCGAAGATAGCCGTGAACACCGACATGCCGCTGGTGCTGACCTCCAGCATGGAGGAGAACATCCAGGGCCCGCTGCTTCCGGAGCTGGAGGAGATCGCCCCCAAGGAGTTCGCCGACCGCATCAAGCGGGCCGGCATCGTCAACGCCATGCACGACGAGAACTTCGCCAACGCGGTGCGCGCGACGGGCCGCAAGAAGGTCATCGTCGCCGGCATCACCACCGAGGTCTGCGTGGTCTTCCCCGTCCTGCAGCTCCTGGACGAGGGCTACGAGGTCCAGGTCGTCACCGACGCCTCCTCCTCCTTCACCAAGATCGGTGACGACGCCGCGCTGCGCCGCATGGAACAGGCCGGCGCCGTGATCACCTCCACCGCCCAGGTCGTCTCCGAACTCGCCGTCGACTGGACCACCCCCAAGGGCGCCGCCCTCGCCGCCGTCCTCGGCCTCGCCTGAACAGTCCGCACCACCGCAGCAAGAGGCCCGCGAGTCAACAGACCCGCGGGCCCTTCGGCCGTCGTCGGCCGAGTGAAATAGGTGAGTGATGGATACACGAGCACGGTCATTGAGCCCCGGCGAAGGCGCGTCACCGGACGTGGTGGACACCAGCCACGCCTCAGGGGAGGCCGCCGCCCTGTTCAGCGGCTAGTTCGGCACCAAGACCCGGCGTGAACTCGATGCCTTCATGGAGTTCTTCGCCCCGGGCCGCTCCAGCTACTTCGACGCGACCCTGGGCATCGGTGGGGTGCTCGACTCGCGGGAGCAGCTGCGCGGCATGATGGCCCAGGCCATGGCCATGGCCATGTGGGCGGACGGTCCTATCCGTTGCGACGCTCCTGCCCGAGCACCTGAGTGAAGGCCTCGCCGTGGAACTGGCCGTGCGATGCGCCCCTGGCACTCGGCGCGACACCGCCCTCGCCGCCCGACCCGACACGCGCTCGGTCGAGATCTCCACGGGAGCCCCCGAAGTCTTCGCCGAGTTTCTCCTGCCCGACCACGACGCGCTGCTGACCGCGATCGACGGCTCCATCGGCCGCATCCCCGGCGTCGTGGACATCCACTCCTCGGTCGTATTCAGGCTGCTCCTCACCGCGAACGACTGGGCCCTACGACGACGAGCCGACCCCGGTCCGCCGCCGGCTCGCCGAAGGCGCCGACCTGCCGGCGCCGCTCACCGTGGACGACCTGGATCGCCGGCTGGTCGGGCTGCTGGAGCGCGACGCCCGCACGCCGATGGCCAGACTCGCCGACGAACTGTGCGTGGGGGAGAGCACGGCTTGCCGCCACCTCGCCCCCCTCATGCGGTCGCACATCCTCCACCTGCGCCTGCACATCGAGCCCGCGGCACTCGGGTTTCCCGTCGAGGCCCGCTCCCAGCTCACCGTCAAACACCGCGCACTCGACAAGACCGTCCGCCGTCTCGCGCAAGAACCCGCCATCAGGCACCTGGTCCTGACCACCGGTCGGGCGGACATCCTCGGCTACTCCAGCCACCGCTCGACACAGGACCTCTACGCCTTCACCGACCGCGTCTTCTCGGAACTCGAAGGTCTGCGCGGCGTGGCGACAGCCGTGCTGCTGCGGACCTACAAACGCGTGGGGATAGTGACCGGCGGCGCGCTGTGAACGGGTACGCCGCGGCGTGGCCGGGCACTGACCTCCGGCAGGGAGCGATGGCGCCGCTCGGGAGCGCTGGTCGGATGCGTCGCGGCCGGCGTCGGCGCGGAGCCTGAATCGGTCAGGGCAGCAGGCCCTCGCGGCGGGCGATCACAACGGCCTCGACGCGGGTCGTGGCGTGAAGTTTGGACATCGCGGACTTCATGTATCCCTTGACGGTGTGGAGCGTCAGCCCGAGACGGTCGGCGATCGTCTTGTTGGACAGTCCCGAGGATGCGAGAGCCAGTACGTCGAGCTCCCGTCCCGTCAGGTTGCCCAGCGGCTGACCATTGGTACCGGGCTCGATGAGCCGTTGCGCGATGTTGCGGATCGCGCGTTCCACCTCGGGGTCCGCGACATGCCGGCCGAGAGTCCGCAATTCGCTGTACGCCTCCCGAACACGTCCCCGCAGGCTGCCGAGATCCGCGTGCAGTTCCTCGTGGCTTCCGCGGAGCGCGTCCACGGTGACGAGTTCCTGCTCCAGCACGCGGGCTTCGTCCTTGAGGCTGTCCTGGATCCGGTCGCCCACGATCTCGTCGCTGCGAAAGGCCCCGTACAGCAGAGCCACGGGCCGGCGATCGACGACCACGGGAACGGCGGCGATGGAGCGGATGCTCTCGGCGCGGATGATCAGGTCGTAGCGGTGGGTGATCTGGTCGCAGGAGACGTAGTCGTTCACCGCCATCGGCCGGCGAGAGGCGACCGCTCGACCGCCCAGTCCTTCGTCGTACCGCAGTACCACTCCGGGCAGGGCGCCCAGGATCGGGCCCGCGAAATTGCCGAGCGCGAGGCCGTTGGAGGGTGTGACGAGGCCGGCGAAGGCCAGGGAGACGCCGGTCTGCTTGCGGACCCGTTCGGTTGCCCGGGCAAGCCGGTGGGCGAGGTCGTTGGCGATCACCGTTGATCCCCTTCGTCGGACAGGAGCCATTCTTCAGGCAGGTCCCAGCCGCGTGCAATGAGAGCGTCCCCCCTCTTTGGAGGGTGTGGCTCAGTGCAAAGGGGCAGCGACATTGTGGTCGGCGCTCACCCGCCGACTGTTCGGCGGCGGGGGTGCTGCGACCCCGTTCATGGTGACATCCACGGAGGCGAAGTGTCCGACCCCATGGCCGGTCTGCCGGCCACCCCAGGCTCCCGCGAAATCCCCCGGCTCGCCTCGGCACCGTGGCTCGACCTGCCGGACGTCGTGGAGGAGGTCGAGAACCTGCGCAGCCGATTCGAACAGCCCGATCTCTGCCTGGCCTCGGTCCTGTGCGATGAGCATCCGAGGCAGGACACGGCATTCATCCTCGTCGACAGCGCGCTCGAGGTCCGGCGCCTGACCTTCGGCGAACTCTCGGACGCATCGCGCAGGCTCGCTGCCGCACTCCACGCGCGGGGGATCGGTGTGGGGGACCGGGTAGGGGTGCTGCTGAGCAAGCGGCGTGAGCTTCCCGTGGTCCTGCTTGCCCTGTGGCGGCTCGGCGCCGTCCATGTACCTCTCTTCACGGCTTTCGCCGCACCGGCCATCGGTGTGCGGGTGCGTGGCGCGGGGGCGAAGCTGGTCGTGACCGAGCCGAGCCAGAGGGAGAAGGTCGACGCTCTCGGCGTAGACGTGATCGAGGCGGGCGACGAGCTGGACGGCCTTGTCGCGTCGCATCCTCCGGTCGAGAACAGCGCGGCCGTCGGGCCCGACGGTCTGTTCATCCAGCTGTACACCTCGGGAACCACCGGTGCCCCCAAAGGTGTGGGAGTACCGGCACGGGCCGTCGCCGCGTTCATGGCCTACATGCGCTACGGCCTTCATCTCCTCCCCGGCGATGTCTTCTGGAACGCCGCCGACCCGGGATGGGCCTACGGACTGTATTTCGGCGTGGTCGGCACGCTCGCGACGGGGCAGCCCAACGTGCTGCTCTCGAGTGGGTTCTCGGCGGAACTCACGGCACAAGTCATCAGCGCGGTCGGCGTCACCAACTTCGCGGCGGCGCCGACCGTCTACCGGGCGCTCAAGCAGCGGGGAGTGGTGCTGGCGAACAGTCATCGCCTGCGTGTCGCCTCCTCGGCCGGCGAGCCGCTGACCCCGGACGTCACCTCGTGGGCGCCGGATGCTCTCGGGGCGGAGGTGCGGGACCATTTCGGCCAGACCGAGCAGGGCATGGTGATTGTCAACGCCTGGGACCCGCGGCTGCTGCGCGAAGTACGTCCCGGCTCGATGGGCCAAGCCCTGCCGGGATTCGTGGCCGGCACAGCGGGCGAGGCGATCACGATCTCGGCCGACCGGAGCCCACTGATGTGGTTCACCGGATACGTGAACGCACCGGAACGTACACGGGAACGCTTCACGGCCGACGGCAGCTGGTATCTCACCGGAGATGTGGGACGCGAGGAGGACGGAAACTTCTTCTTCGCCTCCCGCGACGACGACGTCATCCTCGCAGCGGGCTACCGCATCGGCCCCTTCGACATCGAAAGCATCCTCACCACGGATCCCGCGGTGGCCGAGGCGGCCGTCGTCGGGCGCCCCGATGAGATCCGTGGCGAAGTCGTGGAGGCGTTCGTCGTGCTCCGCACGGGCGAGGACGGCGGCGCGCAACTTCTGGAGCGGCTCAAAACGTTGGTGCGCGGCCAGTACGGGGTGCACGCGTACCCGCGCCGAGTGCACGTGGTCGACAGCCTTCCGAAGACGCCCAGTGGCAAGGTCCAACGCTTCGTCCTCAGAAGCATGAGCGACGACGACATAGCCGGTCTGTCGCGGTAGCGAGCCGCCCGACGAAAGATCTCTCCGGGCAGGTGCGTCTCGAAGTCGATCAGTTTCACCCACGTCGGGGTGACCACGATGCGGACCACACCGTCGCAGGACCGGCGCGAGCCGGGGAGCCGCCCTCAGCGCAAGCGGCGGGCCCGCAGTACCAGGTCGTCGGTGTGGTGTGCGCCGGCACCGCCGTCGGGTGCCACGCGCGGTCGCTGCTCGTCCACCTCCACCTCCCACCCGTCGTCGAGGAGTGCGGCCACCATCGAGAGCCAGACGTAGTCGGCCGGGTCGAAGCCGCTGTCGTGTGGAGGCGGGGGCGAGGGCGGCTTCCGTCAGTGCCGCGTGTACCCAGCGAACGGTGACGCCGGCGTCCCGCGCGTGCTCGGCCGCTCGTGCCAGAGCCACCCCCGAGACGTCGAGCGCGGTCACGTCCCATCCGGCGCGCGCGAGCCTACGTGGGCGTATCGGACGCGGGCGATCCTGCGGTGATGTGGTCGGTCATGGGCTCACCGTCGCGCATCGCGTCCGGGTCACGCCATGTGTGTTGCCGATCCGGCAACACACATGCGGAGGCTGGGCGTATGCCGACCGCGCGGGAGCCGTCACCGGCGCGTCGGGTTGCCGGTGGTCCGTCCTCGTCCGCGCGAGGCATCGGTCGCACCGCGCCTTCTTCTGGTCGTGTCTGCACCAGGTGCCGGAAGCGGCTGCGGTACTCCGTCGGTGTGGTGTCGAGCCTGCGCCGGAACGCCCCGAGGGTGCCGAAACCGCACGCGGACGCCACCCGCTCCAAGGTGTCGTCCGTGGTTTCGAGCCGGTTGCGGGCCGCTTCGACGCGGGCGGACTCGACGTAGGCGGCGGGGGTCGTGCCGAGCTCGGCCTTGAAGATGCGGGTGAGCTGCCGCTCGCTGACATGGGCGTACTCGGCCAGGTCGGTGAGGGTGAGGGGATCGGTGAGATTGCGGCTGATGTGATGTCGTAGGCCTGCCATGCGCCGCGTGGTGGAGACGGGCTCGATGGGGACGCTGAACTGGCTCTGTCCGCCGGGTTGTTTGAGATACATCACCAGCTGCCAGGCCACGCGCAGTGCCGTCGCCTCGCAGAAGTCCTCGGCGACCAGGGCGAGCGAGAGATCGAGCAGGCGGTGATGCCGGCTCCGGTCCATACGTCGCCGTCGCGGATGAAGATGGGGTCGGCATCGACCTCGACGTGCGGATGGTCGGCAGCGAGCTGCTGCGCGGTCGACCAGTCGGTGGTGGCGCGCTTGCCGTCCAGCAGACCGGCGGCGGCGAGGAGTTGTGCGCCCACGCAGACGGACGCGACGCGGCGTGCCTGGCCGGCGAGTTCCTTCACCCGGTCGACGACGGTGGGGTCGGTGAGGGCGTGCACCCGCCGCTCGCCGTCGACCTCGACCGAGCCGGGCACCATCAGGGTGTCGATCCTGCGCCCGGCCACCTCGCGGAACGTGGCGTCGGGCAGGACGCGCACCCCGGCCCCGGTGAGACCGGGTCCATGGTCTCGGCGGCCAGGACGACCCGGTAGCCCGGCTTGTCGTGGGTCGCCTCCCGGCGCAGCAGGGCGAACATCTCCGGGGGGCCGGTGACGTCGAGCAGCTCGACCCCGTCGAAGAGGACGACGACGATGAGCCGCTCATTGACGGCACTCATGAAGAACCCCACCCGTTCGTTGCCCGGTGCCTTGATGTCTGTTTCTGCAAGTTGCATGACATTTTCGCCCTGGTGTGCGGCTCCTAGCGTGGAGTCATACCACGGACACGACGACTCTGCGTGAATTCAACGGCTTCGACCAGACGCCCGCCTCGCCGGCCGACGCCACGCTGATCCTGATCGACTACCAGAACACCTACACTCGCGGCGTGATGGAACTGGCGGGATGGGAGCCTGCGTTGGACGCTGCCGCTGACCTCCTCGCCCGGGCCCGAACCGCCGGCGCGAAGGTCATCCATGTCATCAACGACGGCGGCGCGGGCACGCCGTACGACATCCGGGCCGAGATCGGGCAGGACCACCCCCGTGTCGCCCCGGCCGAGGGGGAGACGCTTGTCGTCAAGCAGGTGCCCGACGCGTTCGTCGACACCGACCTCGGTGAACATGTAGACGCCGCCGGCCGCAAAGACGTCGTCATCGCCGGGTTCATGACGCACATGTGTGTCGCCTTCACCGCCCAGGGCGCGTTCCTGCGTGGCAACCGCCCCACGATCGTCGCCGACGCCTCCGCGACCCGTCCGCTACGGACCGCCGTGGCGGAGGTGAGCGCAGAACAGGTCCACCACAGCGCGCTCGCCACGGTCGCGGACCTGTACGGGGTGGTTGTGCCGTCGGCGTCGGCACTGAGCTGAGTTGCCGCGCCGGCCTTGCTCGGCGCACGAGTACGCCGACCCTGGCCCGCGCATCAACGCCGTCGCTCCCGGCCCGATCTGGACGGCGGCCGCAGAGCCGGTCGTCCGCATGTGCGGCTGTGACAAGCGGCTCCAAGGCCCGTCGTGCTCGGCGGAGCCGTCGGTCAGTGCCGGCAACACAACCTGCTGCCCACCGTGCAGCTCGCCGCATCGGGCGGCGCCTCTTGTCAGGCGGTGCCATGCAGCAGTCGGCGGAGTTCATTCTCCAGGTCGAAGTGGCCGCTCTCCCGACCGGCGGGCACCAGGCGATAAGTGTGCTCCAGCCACCGCGCGACTGCCTGGTGCGGAGCGGTGAGTCTGGCGGTGCCGTGCGGGGAGGCGAGGACCAAGTTCAGTTCCGCGTCGAGCCCGGAGCCGGTCGGCCAGACGCGCACATCGCCTTGCCCGTTCGGCCGGCGCAGGCCCTGTGCCAGTAGGTCACGGGCCATCACCCACAGGGTGGGGCTGTCGGTGTCGGCATGGAAGACGAGGCTCACGGCAAACGGGTTGCGCGTGTCGTACACCAAGCGAGTCCGCACAGTGATCCGGCCGCCGGAGGTGAGCAGGAGCTTCGTGTCCAGCATCTGATCTACGCAATGGTTCATGTCTCGCATCGTCGGCTTTCAAGGAGGGGGAAGCCTGGTCACACCCCTTGACCAGTTGGTTGATGTATCAACTGAACTGTAGGAAGCGCTTCGGGCCAGGTCAACCACTTGTGGGGCGGGTCACTGCGGTGTTGGCAGCACCCCCGCAAAGCCCTTGCCCACCGTGACCCGCATACCCCCCGTTCGGGGGTGCCGCCGGTGCAGGCTGCTCTGCCAATATCCGATGACGTATCAACCGCGCGGCAAAGGAGACCGACAGTGGATGTGACGGTCGAGTACAACGTTCCTGCCACCATGAGTGACGGCACCGTTCTGCGGGCCGACGTCCACCGACCCGTCACGGGCGGCCCGTACCCCGTCCTGCTGGCGCGTCTGCCCTACGGGAAGAATTTCCCGATGATGAGCGCCATGCTCGATCCGCTCGGTCTGGCCCGGTCGGGCTTCATCGTCGTGATCCAGGACACGCGGGGCCGGTTCGCCTCGGAAGGCGCGTGGGAACCATGGACGTACGAGGAGAACGACGGCTACGACACCGTGCGTTGGGCCGCCGCGCTCCCGGGCTCCAACGGCCGGGTCGGCATGATCGGGGGCAGCTACCTCGGCAACACCCAGTGGATGGCCGCGCTGTCCAAGCCTCCGGAGCTGAAGGCCATCGCCCCGCAGATCACCTGGTCCGAACCCGAGGACGGGCTCTTCACCCGCGGCGGAGCCATCGAACTGGGGATCACCGTGCATTGGTCGCTCCTGCAGGGCCTGGACACCCTGATGAAACGGCACGCCGACGATCCGGCCGCTCTCGGTCCGGCGCTGGGGGCGCTGGTCCACGACCTGGACCGAACCGCCGGGTCCGTGTACTGGGAGCTTCCGGCCGGCCGTCATCCCGCGTTCCAGCGCCACGGGATCCAGGAACTCGGTTTCGAACACGCGCGGCGGGACCCGGAATGGAGTGCCGCCTGCCGGGTCGCGGGGCGGCAGGCGGAGGCTGACCTGCCCAGCCTGAACGTGGGCGGCTGGTACGACATCTTCAGTCAGGGCACGCTCGACAACTACGTCGAGAGCCGTGCCGCGGGGCGCCCCGCGGCACTGATCATGGGTCCCTGGACGCACACGGGCCAGACCGGACAGATCGGCGACGTCAACTTCGGCATGGCCGCGAGCGCGGACCTCCTCGGTTTCCGCGGCGGGCTCGCCGCCCTGCAGAGCGCGTGGTTGCGCAAGTGGCTCACCCCCGACGCCGCCCCCTCGGGGCCGGAGCTGCCTCCAGTGCTGCTCTTCGTGATGGGCAGGAACGAGTGGCGCGAGGAGCAGGAGTGGCCGCTGTCCCGCGCTGTCGACACGGACCTGTTCCTGCGCGCGGACGGCGCACTCGCCTTCGATCCTCCCCAGGCCGGCGAAGGCGCTGACAGTTACGTCTACGACCCGGCCGACCCCGTGCCGACGACCGGCGGCGCGATCCTGATGGCCGGCGAGTACCGGCCGGGCCCACTCGACCAGGCCCGTGTGGAGGCCCGCACGGACGTCCTCGTGTACACCAGTGAGCCCTTGACCGAGGACCTGGAGGTCACCGGCCGGGTCCGGGCCTTCGTCCACGCGGCGAGCGACGCCCCGTCGACGGACTGGGTGGTCCGGCTCTGCGACGTCGACCCCGAGGGTGTGTCTCTGAACGTGGCCGACGGGATCGTACGGGTGGACACCACGCCGGGCGAGTTCGCCGAGCACATCGTCGACCTGTGGTCCACCAGTCACGTCTTTCGCGCCGGCCACCGCCTGCGCGTTCACGTCACGTCCAGCAACTTCCCCCGTTGGGACCGCAACCTCAACACCGGCGAACCGCTCGACAGCGGAACGGACTTCCGCCCGGCGCGCCAGGACATCGCCCACGACACCGCACGGCCGTCCCGCGTCGTCCTTCCGGTCGTCCGGTCCTGAGCTTGTTCCCTGGCCGGCTGCTCCCACCCGTACGGATGCCGTGCGTGGGGGACGTCCTCTCGGGGTGCGATGCCGGATGCCGTGCCGGGGCCATGCCCCTGGGAAACGGCGCAATTCCACCGGGCGCATGTTGTTGCATCAACTTTTTGGCGGCTAGGTTGTCGGTTTTTCACCTGAGGAGGTGGGTGCGCTACCCACGCCGGATCTGGCAGCTGAGGACGCTCACTGTGCGGACCATGAAGGATCACAGGGGACGACCGACGAAGGAGGGCTCGCCGGGTTCCTGCGCTCGCGTCGGGAGCGACTGCGGCCGGAGCAGGTGGGACTGCCGGTCTCCGGCCGGCGGCGTACGCCGGGACTTAGGCCAGAGGAGCTCGCCACGCTGGCCGGCCTGAGCGTCGAGTACCTGGAACGCCTGGAGCACGGCAGGGACAACAATCCCTCCGTCGGGATGCTCGCCGCGCTCGCGCAGGCGCTGCGGCTCTCCGACGACGAGAAGCGCCACCTCGTGATGCCGGCGATGAAACGGCACAGCGCCACCCTCTTTCCGGCACTCCACCCGGTCAGCGAGGAGCCCCGCTCCACCGTGCGTGCGCTGCTGGACCACCTCGATCCCACGCCGGCCTGTCTGCTCGGGCCGATCTACAACCTGGTGGCTTGGAACCACGCCTGGGAAACAGTGGTGAGGCCGCTTGGTGTGCTGGACGAAGACCGGCCCAATTTCTTCCGCTACCACTTCACGAACCCCATGGCGCACCGGATCTTCACCGAAGACGACTGGTCGGCCATCGCGGACGAGACGGTCGGCTGGCTCCGCTCCGCCCAGCCGGACTGGGGTTCCGACGACGATTACCGTGACCTCGTCGAAGACCTGGGCACGGTACCCGAGTTCGCTCGGAGATGGGCCACCCACCCGGTCTCGTTCCGGCAAGCGGAGAGCCGACGTCTCGTCCACCCCGACGCGGGAACCCTGCGTTTCACCCTCGAAGTTCTCCTTGTCGGGGAGGCGAGTCACTCGTTCGAGTCCGATCACTGGCTTCAGCTGTGGGTGCCGTACGACGAACAGACGGCGTCTGCCATCACGGAGATGGTCGCCCGCCCGGGAAACGAGAAAACCACTGACGGTGCGAAGACATCGGAGACGTCAGCTCTTGAAGAGCGCTCCGGTGTCGCTGCCAGGACGTCGCGGTGGAAGCGGTGACGACGGGCAGGTCGACGGCCGTGGTGGGATGGCCGTGCTGCTCCACAACTCTCTCGAAGACGTGCGGGACCTCTATCGCGAGAGTCCCGTCGTCCGCTCAGGCAGCGCGACGGTGGACGTGCGCGAATGGAACGTACTGTTGGACGCGACGAACGGTGACCGAGCAGACGTCTGCCCATGGCGAGCGGGCGACGTCAACGGCGGGCGCTGGGAAGGGTCAACGACTGGTTCCGGCATTCGCTGAAGCATGTCCAGTGCCCGGTCCACACCCTGGTCCACCAGGTGGCCGAAATCCACGAAGACTACGTCCGCCCGGCGGGCCCGCCCCTGCGCTGGGAGACCGGGTGAAGGCGGACAGGCGGACGAGCGGCCGGGGACGTTGGACGAGCCTGCCCCCGATACGGGCGGCGGGGAAGGAGAGGTGTTTCCGCGTGCGGGTCGATGTGAACCCTGGCCCACACCATCTCCAGCACGTCCAGGACATCGTTCAGCCGGGCTTCGTAGAAGTCGGCCATCACGCTCACTCCGTTCTCAGCTGCGCGAACGTGTCGGCGCGCAGGCCCAGTTCGTCCATGAGCCGGGAGCGTGAAGCCTCGGCGGCGGCCACCATACGCGGGACGTCTTGACCGACCAGGTGCCCGCGCCACTTCCGCACCCGGCCGGCGACGAAGACGGAATCGACGTTGCCGCGGTTGGCGAGGCCGATCAGGGTCACGAACGCGTTGGTCGACACGGCGGTGTTGAGATCTGTCCGCCGCAGGAGCACCACGTCCGCCTGCTTTCCGGGCGTCAGGGAACCGATCCGGTCACCGAGTCCGCAGTTGGCGGCACCGCCCACGGTGGCGAACCCGAGGACCTGCTCCGCCGTCAGCTGCGACGCCTGCTCGCCTGCCGCCAGGCGCGCGAAGGTGTGACCCCGGTGCAGCGTGACCAGGTGCTGCATCTCGGTGAGCATGTCGGTGAGATACACCGTCTCGTTGTCCGTGCTCAGTCCCGGCACGAGCCCCACCGACAGCGCCTGGTCGACCGGTGGCACTGCCTGCCCCAGACCGAAGTGGGCGTCCGAACGGGCGCACAGGTTGACCGCCGCCCCCGCGTCGGCGATGCGCCTCCAGTCGTCGTCGGGAAGGGTGAGGCAGTGGTTGAAGGTGTGCTTCTCGGTGAGCAGCCCCGCACGCGCCAGGTCGCCGAGGTGAGTGATGTACGAGCCCATCTCGGTCGTGACCCACAGATCGTGGTCGCGGGCGTACCTCCAGAGGTCCTCGGACGCCGACAGGTCCATGACCCGGAGCGTGAGCAGCTGGTCCTCGCTCGCGAAGTAGCGTTCGCTGAGGCGCTCGAGGTCGCGGGTCCAGTCGGCAAGGGCGACGGACCCGTCCACGGGAGGCGCGCTGGCGTGCACCGCGCGGATGCCCGCCGCCGTCAGGCCCTCCACCGCGGCGGTCATGTGGTCGAGAGTGCGGGCGTTGTGCGAGTTGTCCAGGATCGTCGTCACACCGCCGTCGAGTGCGACGAGCGCGGAGAGGAGATTCCCCGTGTACATGTCGTCTGGTCGGTACCCGGGAGCGACCTTCATGTGGACGAGACCCATGTACGTATTGAAGTCCAGGTCCGAGCTGATCCCCCGCAACTGCCCCGCCCAGGCATGCAGGTGGGAATCGACGAGCCCCGGAATGACGATCATGTCCCGCGCGTCCACCACGATGGCGTACTCGCCGGCCCTCTCCTTCAGATCCGGCCCGACCGCGACGATTTCGGCACCATCGATCAGGACGTCACCGACAAGGTTCCCGAGGGCGGGATCGAGAGTGATGACAGCCCCGGCCCTGAGCAGAACCGGCCGCCCCGCCGGCTCCCGCAGCGCCTCTCCGAGCGCCTCCGCCTCAAGCTGCGCGCCCTCGATGTCACCGACCATAAGGCGATCTCCTCTTGTACGTCGCATACCAGACAACACAGGGTCAGGGGGAGACCGGCTCGGCCGCGATCCCCAGGCGTCGCCGGCCGGCGATCGCCCCGCGAAAGCTCGGTCACAGGGGGGCCTCGCTCCGGGCAGGGATCTCGAAGACCACTCGATCGGCGTGCCCCCAAGTTTCGCGTGATGCCGGCCACCCCGATCGCCCCTCAACTACCAGAATTGGTAGCCGGTGCTGCGGCCCGGGGGCTTGCCGTCCGCCGGACCGATGACCGAGCGAAGCGCCATGACGAGGAGGCACATGGAACGGGTAGACGGGGAGCACTCGCCGGTCGACCTTCCGAGTCCGCCACAGCCGGACTCGGCCTCGGCCCTGTTCTGGCGCAACCTGTTCAGCGATCTCTTCGACCGGCTCCCGATGTTGGTGGCGATCTGTACCGACCAGGGCATCATCCTGTGGGCCAACGCCGCGTGGGCCGCCGAGTGGGGCCTGCTGGCCGGGTCGCTGCGTGGCAGCGCTGTCTGCGGCTTCCTGCGCCCCGAGACGCCGGCCCAGTTGCGCTCGATCGAGGAGGCCGTCCGACTGCACCGCCGGTCGCGGTATCCCGTTTCTGTCCGCTGGACCACCGCCCGAGGTGTCGAGCGCCGAGGCGAGATGATCGTGGAGATGATCGAGGACGCCACGCCCGGCGAGCCGAAGCTACTGCTCACCGTGCAGGCGGAGATCGCGGCCCCGGACCAGCCCAGCCCGGTTTCGCCTGCCGGCAGGGTGACCGAGACCGAGAGCCGTATCCTCGCGCTGACCGCCGGAGGCGCCACGACCGCGCAGATTGCCTCGCTCCTCGGCCTGACGCCGGACGGCGTCAACTATCACCTCAAACACATGTCCCGGCGCTGGGGCGTGTCCGGCAAGCCGGCGCTCGTCGCCCGTGCGTACGTCGAGGGTGTCCTGGACCCCGGACACTGGCCGCCGGCCTCGCGTCAGGGCACGGCGCACTCCTCGGCGTAGCCGTAACCGCCGTGCAGCTGCTGCGCCGCGCTCGCCAAGCGGGTCCGCCCTGGTGGCTCCGCCGTCACGACGAGGTTCAAGGCCGATGTACCGGCCCTGGAGGCCATGGGCGTCACCGGGACCAACTTCGTGCTGCCTGCCTCCGGCCACCTCCTCGACCGCGTCGCGGACGCGGTCGTCACCGGCGCGCACCTGGGTTGTCCAGCCGCCGCCGATCACCCGGGTCCCGCTGGAGGAGGCGCCGTCGGTGGTGAACGGCACGGCACGCGGGGGAACCGAGGTCAAGACGGTCATCACCGTGTGCACCAGGGTCCGCGGCGCGGCGACGAGCATGGTGACCGGTCGGAAGAAGGTCGCACCGTCGCCTCCCTCGAAGTGAGAGGTCAGCCAACCGTGGGCGGGGCCGGTTGATCGGTGATGAACTCGGCCGCCGGTGCACGACTCGGCGTACGGGCGCCAGTCCTCGCTCCCCACGACGCCGTCCTTCTCGCCGCACGGAGCGAGGACGGAGAGGGTGACGGGGCGTAGGCGGCGGCGCGGCTGAGTGCCGTACATGCGGGGTGTGTCGCACGTGCGGGCCGGGCACGAAAAAGCCGTCGATCATTCCCCACACTACTGATAGTTGCCTATTGATTGCTCGATCGTGAGCAACCGATAGGTAATTATTGGTTGCGATGGACCCGCCGGATACCCAGCTCGGGGTACGGGGAGACCGCGTCGAAGCCGCTCGACTCTGCTAACCTGGCGACCATGCCCAGGGACGAGAATAAGAAGAATACCTCTGATACCAATCGCCCTTCATTGCGCGGTGACGCGGCCAGGAATATCCGGCGCATCCTCGACGCCGGCCGTGTGGTATTCCGAGAAAACCCCCAGGCAACCGCGGAGGATGTCGCCCGGGCGGCAGGTCTCGGGGTGGCTACTCTTTACCGACGTTTCCCCACGCGAGACAATCTTCTTCGTGGGGTCGTCATGGACATCTTCGAGGCCGATCTGGCTCCGGCCATGGCCAGGGCGGAGCGTGAACCGGACCCCCGAGAAGGGTTCCTCATCGCCTTCGAAGCGGGTTTGAGTTCGGCAAGTCACAGCGGGGTTTCCTTCCCGGCGGGCATCACTCTGGAAATCCTCCAGTCGACGTTTCTGGATCCGGTGAGCCGTATGATCTGCCGGGCGCAGAAGCAGGGCCTGATGCGAGCGGATCTCGACCCGGAGAAGGACACGTTCCGGATCCTCTGCATGCTGCTGGCAGTCGTGCCGACGTTCCGTCAGGACAGTGACGGATGGAGGCGTTACCTGGCGCTGGTGCTGGAGTCTTTGACGATGACGCCGACCGAGCCGCTTCCACCGGCCGAAGCCGTCATCGATCCCTTTCGACGCGGCAAGTGAGCAGGGTGCCGCGGGCCACCGGATTCCAGACCTTTCCGTGATCCGGTGGACCTACGCGATGAATCCAGTTTTCGTCGACGCTTCGTAGTTACGGGATGTATCAGCATCTGTTGCGCGGATCGCGCCGGCCCCGCGATGGCACACGGGAGCGGGCGGTGAAGCCGTACACATGCATCAGGCGTCCACGCCTCGTTCGCCGCGTGGTGCGGACTCATCATCGCCGTCCCTGAGATCGGGCAGCGTTGACGTCATCGGTGTGCCGGGCCCGCCGGCCCGCCGGTGTCGCTACCTCGATCGCAATGTCTGGGCCGGCGAGCATCCGTAGCGCGCGCGGTACTCGGCCGTGAAACGGGCGTAGTGGCCGAAGCCCCAACGGTGAGCGATCGTGGTGGCCGTCACCTCGTCCGGGTCGCTCCGCGTGAGCTCCTCGTGGACGCGTGCCATACGCACACCCCGCACGTAGCGCATCGGCGAGGTGCCGAGATGCGAGCGGAAGGCGTTCTCGAGTGCGCGTACGCTCAGGTTGGCCAGCTCCGCGAGATCGGCGACGCTGGTGAACCTGAGCGGGTCGGCCTCGATCTCCTCGACCACGACTCTGATGGACCGCGGTCCCTGGAAACCGGCCGGACGGGCCAGCGCCTCCGAGAAGTTGTGCGGGAACTCCAGCAGAACGCCGGCCATCACCACCCTGCTCAAGTGCCGTGCCATCACCGGGTTCTCCGCCATGGCCGCGAGCCCCACGGGCTGTGACTGCAAAAGCCGCAAGGCGTTCAGGAAGTGACCGCCGGACCCGTGCGGCAGCGGGGAATCCGTACGGAATCGGATCGGCGGCTTCACGACGTGGCCCAGCATGACGGAGAGTTCATCCTCAAGCGCCACCGCATCGAGCACCACCGAGAGGATCTTGGAGGAGCGCGCGCCGTAGTCGAACCGCACCTTCGTGCCGGGCGGATTTACCGTCCCCCACCCCTGTGGAACCTGCCTGGCGTCACCGCCGATCGTCTGATCCAGCCGTCCCTCCAGAACCATCGGCAACGAGTAGAACGACGCCGGCTGAGCCGTCACCGTCGAAGCCGTGATCGAGAAATCGACGACCTTGACCGCTGACAAGTTCAGGCTCCGCAGGGACAACCGCAGCCCGGCGCGCTCGGAGGCAGCGACCACCGTCTCGCTGTACACACTGCTCAGCACCTCTGCGGCTTCGTCGGCGTCGGAGGCCGACGCAATCCGAAGCCCGGCCTCTGCCTGGTCCATCCGATCACCATGCGCGATGCCGGGATCGACGTCAACAGACATCAGCAGGACCCCACCATGAAACCTTCATCGGAAAAAATGCGATCGCTGTCTGGCCAGGCGGAGACGGCCCGCCCCACGGACTGACGGGCCGCCACGCAATGCCACGGTCAGCTCTGCCGCGTCAGTCCGAACACGACGTTCCACTCTCGCACGTCGAAGGTAGCGCCGCCGTCGCGGACGATGGGGCTGTCCTGATACAGGTCCTGGACGGCTTCGAGGGAGTCGGCGCGCAGGATCGCCATGCCACCAGCGCCGTCGGTGAATCCGCCCGAGAGCATGAGGACGTTCTGCTCGTACAGCTCGGTCAGCCACTTCCCCTGCGCCCGGCCCACCTCCGGGGCGGGGGCTCCTTCGACGAAGTCGAGCGTCACGGCGAAGTGCTTCACGTCTGTCTCCAGGTTCCTGGGTCCGCCGAGTCGGTGACCGGAGGGATCGCTCACGCCTTGCTCGCCGCGGGGAAACGCGGGGCGAGCCAGTCGACGACGAGTTGGAGTGCCTCTTTCCGCTTCGCGGGGTCGGAGGCGAAGTGGTCGGTGTCCACGAAGTCCATGGTCTTGTCCTGGGCCGGGGTGGCGTCGAACTGTGCCTTGTTGTCGTCGGCGAAGCCGACGCTGTCCCGCGTGAAATTGACCACGAGGAGCGGCTCGTGGAGTGCCTTCAGGTTTCCGGCGGTGCTGGCCCGGGTCGACAGCCCCGACCAGGTGCTCAGCCACGCGCGCGGCGTGGCGATCCGGCCGAACCCACCGCGCGCGTAGTTGATCTGGTCCGGGCGGGGCCCGAGGATCGAGCCGGGCGGCCGGGTGGACTTCCAGGCGTGCAGGCTCGTGTCCGTGTACGCCGGGTTGGCCTCGGTCCGGTGGACGATCATGTGCTGGCCGGCCAGCGCACGACGGGTGATGTAGGCCTGTTCCTCCTGCGGCAGGTCCGCGAAGCCCGGCGCCTGCATCTGCTCCTTGTAGCGCTTCTGCTCGGCGATCAGCGCGTGGGCCTTCGCGTCCAAGCGGGCGACGCGGGCGTGCTGGGCGGCCCGGTAACGCTCCAGGAACTCCTCGGAGTACTTGCTCGCCTCCGGGAGGGGGCGGAACCCGTTGGCCGGGTTGTACATGTCCAGCTCCGGATCCGCCAGCACCGCATCGTCCTCGTCGATCACCGACGGATCGATGGCGTTCAGAAGGAACGAACCCTGGCCCGGGTGCGCGGCGAGCAGGACCACCCCGTCCGCGGCGGGGATGTCCGCCGCGTTGAGGTCCAGCGGGTCCCCGGACGCGGTGTCCGTCAGGCGTCCCGGCGGGGGCGTGGTCGCCTGCTGCTGGTAGAACGTCACCATCGATGCGCCGCCGCTGTTGCCGAGCAGCACGATCTTCTCGAAGCCCCGCTCGTTCCTCAGGTGGCTCAGCCCGGCCGCGAGGTCGAGCACCAGCCGCTCGTGCTCGATGTCGACGTCGTTGTTCAGGCTCCGGGGCAGGTGGACGTAGAACGCGTATCCGGCCTCCAGGACCGCCGGAGCCGCATAGTGCTGCATCATGTCGCCCCGGGGATGCGAGCCGACTACCACGGTCCGCTCACCGCCCCGGGCGTAGAGGATCCCGCGGGAGCCGGCATTGTCGTCGGCAATGAACGAGAGGATCGTCGTCTCCGTCCCGACGGGCAGGGCAGCGAAATCGATCAGGGCAACGCCCGACGTTCCGTCGGGGGTGATTTTCTTCTGTTCAGTCACTGGTCCTCATACCTTTCATTGGGTTGTCCTTCACGTCGATGCGGTCGCCTGGCTTGAACTCAGCCACGGAACAACGCACCGGAGTCCGGAACCGGGGTGTGGGTGCCGAGGGAGGCCAGCACCTGCCAGGCGGTGGCGGTGGCGGTGGTGACCACCGGCAGGTCCACGACCTTCTCGGCGGCGGGAATGGCCTGCAGGGACGGCATCTGCACGCAGGCGCTGAGCACCACCGCGTCCACCCCGCGCGTGTCGAGACGGCCGGCGATCTCCGGCAGCTGGGTCTGGTCGAGGCGGCCGACGGCCAGGTTGTCCTCCACCTCCAGGCTGATCGCGTCCTGGACCTCGACGCCCTCGGCCTCGATGTAGTCGGCCACCAGCGCGGTCAGCGGCTTCATGTACGGGGTGATGATGGAGACCTTGCGCGCCCCGAGGTGGTGCAGGCCGGCCACCAGGGCCCCGGCGCTGGAGACGACGTCGACGGGGTCGCCCGCGTCCGCCGCGGTCTTGGTGAGCCTTTTTTCGATCTCGCGGTGCACGCCCCGGCCCTGGGCCATGATCGCGACCAGGCAGGCGTAGGCCATCACGTCCACGGCCGCGTCGGCCAGCAGGACGGCCGCGCGGTCGGAGTCGGCGTTCATCGCGGCGAGTTCCTCCGCGGTGACCGTCTTCATCCGCATCCGGCTGGAGTGGAACGTGAACCGGTCACCGGTCACTCCCGCGACCCGCCGCAGCACTTCGGGGACTTCCGTCTCCATCGTCGTGTTGGAACTGGGCACCAGCAGGCCCACACGGTACGAACTCATGGCACTTCACCTTCGCGTGATGTGAATCCTCAGTAGCGGAAGTTGCTCTGGAGGGTGTTGTCACCGCTCAGCGTCTCGTCGTCGGTGGTGCCGACCGCCTGGACGGCCTGGTCGGTGAGGTAGATCGGCCGCAGCGTTTCAATAAGGACGAGCAGTCCTTCGACGCGGAACGGGGACTTGAGGTCGTCGTTGGTGGCGGCCTGCCAGACGTCTGATCCCGGTCCGTGCGGGGTCAGCATTTGGGTCAGCGCCGAAATGCCCTTCGGCCAAACATGCGCATATGTCTCGATGACACCGACGAACTCGGTGCTTATGTTGCGGTGGAAATACGCCGGGCGGAAGGTGTCCTCCTGGACGGCCCACTCCGGAGGGAGGATGGTGAAATCGATGTTGTTCAGGCCGGGCGTGGCGGTCGTCGACGTCAGCGCCGTGAAACGCGAGGGATCCGGGTGGTCGAAGTTGACCGAGCCCATGAGCTGGAAGTCGCGCATGTCGAAGACGTAGGGGACGCTGTTGCCGTGCCAGGCGACCACGTCCAGCGGCGAGTGGTCGTAAGTGGCGCTCCAGAGGTTCCCGGCGACCTTGTGGACCACCTCGACCGGCCGCTCGGAGTCGTCGTAGGCGGCGGCCGGGGTCCGGAAGTCGCGGGGGTTGGCCATGCCGGTGGTACCGACGACGCCGAGCTCCGGGAGGGAGAACGGCGCACCGAAGTTCTCGACCACGTACCCGCGGACGAACCCGGGCTCGTCGTTGCCCTTGGCCGCGCCCAGGATCTCGGCCCGGAACGCGATCGACCGCGGGATCAGCACGAGCTCACCCGGCTCCACGGCCAGCAGGCCGAGTTCCGTGTGGATGAGCAGGCCGCCCTGCTCGGGCACGATCAGCAGTTCGCCGTCGGCGTTGCGGAACACCCGGTCGGTCATCGACGTGTCGGCGGTGTACAGGTGCAGGGCCATGCCGGTCCGCTCGCCGGGGTCACCGTTGCCGCCCAGCGTCCACAGACCGGAGAGGAAATCGGTGCCCGCGGCCGGAGCAGGCCTGGGGTCCCAGTACATGAGGTTCGGCTCGACGGGAGCCGTGAAGGGCGGTGTGAGCAGCGTCGGGTGGCCGGTGCGCTCGAAGCGCGGGCTGGCGACCGACGGGCGGATGCGGTACAGCAAGGTGCGCCGGGTGTTCTGCCGCGGCTCGGTGAACGCGGTGCCGGTCAGCAGTTCGGTGTACAGGCCGTAGGGGGGGCGCTGGGGGGTGTTGCGCCTGGGCAGTGCCCCGGCCAGGGCCTCGCTGCTGTGCTCGTTGCCGAAGCCGGTGGAGTAGGCCAGCGTAGCCGCCCTCTTGCGGGCCCGCTCACGCACCGCGGCCTCTGTCGTCGTCTCCTGAGAGATGGTCATGATCCTTGACCTTTCGCGTTGAACTCTGTCTGACCTGGTCGGCTCCGCGGACACGACGTTCACGGCGCGCAGTGGGACTCGATCGATGCGTCCGGACCGCCGGCACAGCCTGTCTGCACCTTCGGAGGAGACAGACAATTGATAGTTCGCTATCAGTACCTAGAGGTTAGGGCCGCCGGAACCTCGGCGGCCAGTCGCATTTCGACGCGCGCCATCCACTTTTCGTCACCGGGGCTCCGACCCGGCGAGCGGGACCAATGATCGCGCTACCGTCCTGTCTGCACGCCAGCCGCTTGCCCCCCGGAGGGTGTTCTGATAGACACCTATCAATGGCAGCTCTGCGCATCCTGGGCACGCAAGATCGACGGGCGCTCGACGCTCAAATCGCGGCTGCAAATTCGAGCGGCATTCAACTCGGGAGGTAAGGAAATGGCTGTTTGGGAAGTCACCCAGCTGACGGTTGCCGAGGGCAAGCAGGAAGAGTTCGAGTCGACCTTCCGGTCGCATCTTTCTCTTCTCCAGGAGGCTGACGGCTGTCTGGACGTGAAACTGCTCCGGGCCGTCGACAAGGAGGACGTGGCCCTGCTCGGCATCCTGTGGGAGTCGCTGGAGCACCACACCGAGGTGTTCATGAAGACCGAGGCGTTCGCCAAGTTCTCCGAAGCCGTGGCGCCCTTCTTCGCCGGGCCGCCCGAGATACTCCACGCGCGCACCGTGATCGACGGTTTCTGAGCAGGCCGGGCCGGAAATCAGCGCCTTCGGAGTTACTGACCGGAGAATTACGTAACGGCGTCATGGTGGGCCTGGAATCTCGGACACCCTCCCATGAGTTTCCTGCTCTCGAGGAAGGAAGATTCCGGGACCGGGCCGGCCGGTAAACCATGGCCTTCCGCAACCGGACTCCGGATACCGGCCCGTACGCGTTCGTCCGGCTCAAGCGTTCGTCCGGCTCAATGTCGTGATCCAAAAGGCCGCGGGGGCGGCGGACTCCGCGGTGCCCAGGACGGTGAACAGCAGGCCCTGGGCGGCGCGGGACGCGCGCGTTTGCTCGTGGAACGCGCCCTGCGGCCCTGTGGCCCCCTCACTCGCCTCGGTCTCCTCGCAGTCCTCCCGCGCCACATTCGTCCGCCGCCTGATCCGTTCCGGATGCTCCCGGTACCGGCCGAAGATCTGTTCCACCGATTCGGCCCCTGCGCGGGATCGGTCGAGGGACGGACCCGGGCCACCAAACAGCCTGGCCCGCTGGAGCCCGAGCAGCTTCTCCTTGCAACCAGATGGATTACCGGACTACTTCATCCTCCGAGTCCTCCGAGAGGTCGACACCATGAGCACCGCACTCCCCGTCCCGGTCAGCTCGCCGCTGACGAGTGCCCTTGCCGGCACGACCGCCGTGCTCGTCGGCGGCAGTTCGGGCATCGGCCTCGCCGCGGGAGTCCTGCTGCGTTCGGTCGGTGCGCGTGTCGTCCTGGTCGGCCGCGACCCCGACCGTCTGAAGACCGCCGTCGACCAGGTGCGCGACGCCTGCGCGGACGGGGACTCCGAGGACGCCGTACTGGGCATCGCCAGCGACGCCGCGGACGAGAAGACCCTCACCGAAGCCTTCGACGCGGCCGGACGCGTCGACCACGTACTCCTCACCGCGAGCGGCCGCACCGGCACGCTCCCCATGAGCGAAATGTCGGCGGACGACCTCCGTACGACCGTCGACGCCCGCCTCTGGCCGGCCTTCGCCGTCGCCCGCCTGGCCGCGACCCGGCTTCCCGCCGGCGGCTCACTCACCCTCACCTCGGGAATGCTCATGGCCCGCCCGCAGCCCGGGACGGCGGCCCGGGTGGCGACCCTCGGCGCCGTGGAGGCCCTCACCCGCGGCCTCGCCGTGGAACTGGCCCCCGCACGGCAGCGCGTGAACGCCATCCGCTACGGCCGCATCGACACCCCACTGCTGCGCTCGGCACCGGGCCACGACTCCGACGACGCCGTCGCCACCGTCGGCTCGGCCGTCCCCCTCGGCCGCGTCGGCACCGCCCAGGAAGCCGCCGCCGGCGCCCTGTTCCTGATGGCCAACAACTACATCACGGGCCAGATCCTCACCCTGGACGGCGGCGAGACACTGCGGTAGCAACGCGGCTGCGAGCAGTCGTGCCTCCAGGAGCGGCTCGGCTTCGCACTCAACCCCGTACTGGGACGCGTGCTGTCTCGAACCCGATCGGTAGACATGAAGCGGCCATCGCGGGTGCCGGTAACCCGCCGGACCGGCAGGCCGTATGCAGCCCCGGCCGATGCACCATCCGCCATCCGCCGCGCTACGCCCGCCGGCGCGCCGATGCCGTCCGTGGCGACCTGCGCTCCCCGCCCGGCCTCACCCGCATCAGGCTCCCCTCGGCTTCGGTCCGCGCACCGCGGTTGGGCAGGAGGCCCGGTGGGTTCCACGGTCACGCGGCGTCTGCTGGTCCGCGCGGGCGGCCCCGGAGACCCGTTGGTCTCAGCGGTCTCCGGCCGAGCGGTGGCCTGCCGTGCTCCCATGCCCGTACGCCACCATGGTCATGGCGTAGGCCGCCCGCCCGGTCCGCAGGGGGGACGGTGGCGATCCGCCCTGGTGCGCGGGGCCCGAGTGCTCTCGGCCGCATGATCCCGACGTGCACGTCAGAGGAGTTCGAGCAGCTTCTCCGTGAACGCGTCGGTGGTCGCCGTACCGTCCAGGTCGCGGGTGCGGACGTCCGACTTGGTCAGCACGGCGGCGATGGCGTCGTCGATGTCCTTGGCGGCCTCGGGGTGGCCGAGGTGGTCGAGCATCAGGGCCGCCGAGCCGATCGCGCCCAGCGGGTTGGCGATGCCCCGGCCCGCGATGTCGGGGGCTGAGCCGTGCACCGGCTCGAACATCGACGGGAGCTCCCGCTCGGGGTTGAGGCTCGCGGAAGCGGCGATGCCGATCGAGCCGGCCACGGCGGCCGCGAGGTCGCTGAGGATGTCGCCGAAGAGGTTGGAGGCGACGACCACGTCGAAGCGGGCGGGGTCGAGCACGAACTTGGCGGCCAGCGCGTCGCTGCTCCTGGTACCAGGTGACACGGGGGTGGCCGGCGGCGCGCTCGGCGACCAGCTCGTCCCAGAACGACATGGTGTGGATGATGCCGTTGGACTTGGTCGCCGAGGTGAGCCTGCCGCTGCGGCGGGCGGCGAGCGAGAAGGCGTTGTCGACGATCCGGGTGACCCCAGCCCCGGTGAACACGGCCTCCCGGACGGCCAGTTCCTCGGGTGTGCCCCTCTACGCTCAGTGATCACCGGAGGGCCCGTGCCTGCTGTCCCATCTTGCCTGCTCGAACCCCTGTGGGACCAGTTCGCCGCACTCCTGCCCGTACGGGACGAGTACGCGCCGACCCACCCGCTGGGCTGTCACCGACGCCGGATCGCGGCTCTCCAGGCCCGGGTGCTCAGACCGCACGATCCGGCGCCGCGTCCAAGAGTGGGCCCAGATGGGAATATCGGAGCAGGTCCACGCTCTGGCACTGGAGCATCAACTGCCAGGCCGCGCTTGCGGCCTGGGACTTTTTTTGCCGCGTCCCTTCCGGTGGTGGCGGCGGGCACCCCGACGGCCACGTGCAGGCTCTTGGTGTCGAGCACCACCAGGCTCGGGTCGCCCTTGCGACAACAAACGCGGCATCACGTCACATACCGCCCTCTCAATGCAGCGCGCGCTGCAGCAGCGTGTCCGAGGCTGTCAGGAAGCGGTCGGCGCGAGCACTGTCGAATCCGCGGGACGAGAGGACCGGTCGCGCCTTGTTGTTGAAGAGGAGACCGGTCCGTCCTTCCAGTTCCTCGGCGAACAGAAGCGGCACGATCCGCCCGGCGTAGGTTTGCGGGGACTGTCCCGCGATGCCGATGAGGGTCTCGGTGAACCGGTGCGTGAGACTGCCCTCGCCCAGGAAGTTGGACCGGATATCGGTCTTGATGAGACCCGGGTTCAGCCCGAAGTACGCCGGGCCGGGCAGCCGGTCGGCGCCCCTTAGTACGAGCGCCTCATTGGCGGCGACGGTGTTCATGTGGGCGCGAAGCGCTCGGTAGGGGCCGTCGGAGTTCAGGTCGTCCGGATCGCCGAGGACTCCCGTTCCAGGAGCGCCCATGACGAATACGCGGGGTTCCGGAGCGCCGTCCGGGCGTTCGGTGCCGAGCCTGGCGGCGAGCCCCTGCAGGACCGCGAACCGGCTCAGGTAGCTGACCGCCATGTCCATCTCAATACGTTCGTCGGTTTCCCCGCGGACCTTGGTCGCCGAGATGCCGAGGGTGAACAGGACGACGTCGCTTCCCTCGACGGGAAGCTCCCGGCCGAGACGGACAGCCTCGCGCATTGACGCCAGGTCGGCCTTCACGAAGGTCAATCGCTCGTGTGGAGCGTCGCGGAACGTTCGTCCGACCACCAGGACCTCGGCGCCTCGCGCCAGGGCCTGCTGGCCGATGGCCTGGCCGAGCCCGTTCGTCCCGCCGACGACGACCAGCCGACGGTTCGACAGATCGAGCCGGTCGACCTTGGTCGGGGCGAGCGCGACGCCTCGGTCGCGAACTCCGTTCATGCGCATTCTCGTCACTCCATTCGGCTGGGGGCTGCCGTATGTACAGGGCAAGCATAAGCGGACTTCACCCCGCTTAGGTTCCGGCATAGTCTGTACCCGTGGCTGAAGCTCTACTTGACCTCGGGCGTCGCCGTGGGGAGCGGGCCGATGCGGCACGCAATCGGCAGCACCTGCTCGACACGGCCCGTGCGATGATCGCCGAAGTGGGTGTGGAGAAGGTCACCATGGACGGTCTGGCCGAGCGGGCTGGGCTGGGCAAGGGGACCGTCTTCCGCCGGTTCGGCACCCGCGCGGGGATCTTCCACGCGCTCCTCGATGACGACGAGCGCCGCTTTCAGCAGGAGGTGCTCTCCGGTCCGCCGCCTCTGGGCCCGGGGGCGGGACCGCGTGAACGCCTGACGGCCTACGGGCGGGCCAGGATCGCATTCCTGCTCGATCGCCACATGATCGCCCGTGCCGCGCTCGACAGGAGCCGGCCGGTCCCCGCGGGCGAGTCCAGCATGTCCAGGGTGCACCTCCGCATGCTGCTGGGTCGGGCCCGGTTGGACGTCGAGGACATTGACAGCCTTTCGCTCCAGCTCACCGCGGCCCTGGAGGGCCCCGTCCTGCTCTACCTGTCCATGGCCGGGCAGATGGACACAGCCCCGCTCGTCCAGCGACTGTCCGACAGTTGGCAGATCCTCGTCGACCGGCTGGTCCGGATGGGCGAGTAGACCGCGCCGGGCCGGCCGTCCCGCTCGTGGCAGGTCAGTGCACACTGAGGGCCATTGCCCGCTCGGGTGACCCCCACCGTCGTACCTCGCTTGTCGGGCGAGCTGTTCAACGTTCGTCGTGATCGGCGGGTGCAGCTCCGTCGCCGAGCCGCGCGCCCCTTCGGCGTTCGGCAGCCAACTCGGCGTACAGCGCCAGGAGTTCGGGCTGGTCGACACTGCCGGCGTTGACGGCCGAGGCTGCCGGAGTGCCGAGCAGGATCTTCTTGACCGGCACTTCCAGCCGCTTCCCGGTCAGGGTGTGTGGAACGGCCGGCACCCGGACGATCTCGTCCGGCACATGCCGGGGTGACGCCTGGGTGCGGATGGCCTCCTCGATGCGCGCGCGAAGACTGTCGTCGAGCCGCGCGTCCGGCGCCAGGGCCACGAACATCGGCATCCAGTAGCCGCCGTCGGGTTCCTCGACGCCGACGACGAGTGACTCCAGCACCTCGGGCAGGGATTCGACCGCCTGGTAGATCTCGGCACTGCCCAGCCGGACGCCCATCCTGTTCAGGGTCGCGTCGGAACGCCCGTGGACGACGATGCCGCCGTGGGAGGTGACGGTGATCCAGTCGCCGTGGCGCCAGACTCCCGGGTACGTGCCGAAGTAGGCGTCCCGGTAGCGGGCCCCGTCCTCGTCGTTCCAGAAGTGGAGCGGCATGGAGGGCATCGGTTCGGTGATCACCAGTTCGCCGACCTGGTCCACCACCGGCTGCCCGGCCTCGTTCCAGGCCGCCACGGCAGCACCGAGGCAGGGCGCGGGGATCTCGCCCGCCCGCACGGGCAGCCAGGGAGCGCCGCCGACGAACGCCGAGCACGTGTCGGTGCCGCCGCTCGCGGAGACCACCGGGACGACGGCGCTGACGTTGTCGCGGACCCATCGGAAGCCCGACTCCGGCAGTGGCGAGCCGGTCGAGTTCACCGACCGCAGTGCGGCGAGCTCGTAGTGCGCAGCCGGCTGGACGCCGCTCTTCTCGCAGGCCAGCAGGTATCCGGCGCTCACACCGAGGACCGACACCTCGCAGTCGTCGGCGACCTGCCAGAGCCTGTCGGTCCCCGGGTGGGCCGGGCTGCCGTCGTAGAGCACGATCGTCGCGCCGGAGAGCAGACCGGAGACCAGGACGTTCCACACCATCCAGCTCGTCGTGGTGTACCAGAGGAATCGGTCACCGGGCCTGAGGTCCAGGTGCAGGACGGTGAACTTGAGGTGCTCCAGCAGGATGCCGCCGTGACCGTGGACGATGCCCTTGGGTTTGCCGGTCGTGCCGGAGGAGAACAGCGCCCAGAGCGGGTGGTCGAAAGCCACGGGAGCACAGGCCAGTTCCGCCTCGCTTCCTGTGGCCTCCTCCCAGGCCACGGTGGTGTCGGTGAAGTCGTACCGCAGCCCGAGGTTGTCCACGAGGACGGTCCCGCGCAGGGTCGGCAAGCTGGTCCTGAGCTCGTCGAGGGCGGATCGGCGGTCCTGCCGGCGTCCGCCGTAGAGGTAGCCGTCCGCTGTGATCAGCACTACCGGTTCCAGTTGGACGAAGCGGTCGATGGCGCTCGCCGGGGCGAAGTCCTGGCCGCAGGAGGACCACACGGCACCGACACTGGCCGTGGCGAGGAAGGCGACGACGGCCTGGGGGATGTTCGGGAGGTAGCCGACGACCCGGTCGCCCGGCCGGACGCCGAGCTCGCGGAAGTGTGCCGCGAGCGCCGCCGTTCGCCGCCTCAGTTCCGCCCACGACCAGTCGGTACGGCGGCCGTTCTCGTCGACGGCGATCAGGGCGGGACGCTCGGGGTCGGCCGCCCGGAAGACGTGTTCGGCGTAGTTGAGGCGTGAGCCGGGGAACCAGGTGGCACCGGGCATGGCCCGGTCGGCGAGCACCGCGCTGGGCGGGGCTGAGGCACTGATGTCGAAGAACTCCCAGAGCGCGCCCCAGAATCCCTCCAGGTCGCGGACCGACCACTGCCACAGGCGCTGGTAGTCGTCCACGTCGATGCCGCGCCGGGTTCGCAGCCAGCGGGCGAACTTCGTCAGGTTGGAAGCGGCGATGACGTCGTCACTCGGCTTCCACAGCAGATCTCGCTCGGGCACCTGCCGTCACCCTCCTCGTGTGTCTGTCTAGCGGCCGTGCTCCTCGTCCGGAGCGGTGGCGCCACGGGATGCCAGGAGCGCGTCCGTTGTGCGCTGGATGTGCGCGGTCAGTTCCGCGACGGCACGGTCGGCGTCGCTGGCGAGAGCGGCGTCCAGGATCCGGCGGTGTTCGCCCGCGACATCCCGGCCGGCACTGTCGGTGGCGGCGCACGACCAGCAGCGGTAGACCTCGGAGACCGCGCGCAGGGAGTCGGCGAGCCCACGGAGCCGGGCGTTCGGGCATGCCTCGTTGAGCGTCGCGTGGAACTCGGCATGGGCTCGCAGCCAGTCCTCGTTGATGGCGCCCGACGGGTCGGCCGTCGGTGTGGCGGCCAGCGTGTGATGGATCGCCACGAGACGTGACTGCCATGCGAGATCACCTTGCTCGACGGACTGCCGCAGGGCCTGCGACTCGATAGTGATCCTGACCTCGGTGAGATGACGCAGGTCGTCTTCGGACACCGTCATGACACGGAATCCGAACTGTCGCTCGGAAGTCACCAGGCCCTGTTCGACGAGTCTCGGGAGGACCTCCCGGAGCACGCCGGTGCTCACCCGGTACCGCTCGCCGAGCTGGGCGAACGGGAGCCGTTCCCCGGGGTCCAGGCGCCCGTTGAGGATGTCGCCGCGGAGCTCGGCGTATACCTTCTCCGCTCTGGTGGGCGCTCCGGAGCGGCCAGCCTTCGTCAGTGCGTCACTGAGCATGCCTGAAGTAAAGCAGAGCTCAGTCAATTTCGGAACCTTAGATGAATTTCGAAAATGAATTAACACGTCGAAATGCTCGGCAGATGCTGATGACAGACATCACCGGCTTATGCGGCTCCAGGAGCGAACATGCGCATGGCATCCGTGGCACACCGTCTCACCGTCCTCACCGCCGAGGAGAACGCGGCCGACGTCGCCTGGCTCAGCGATCAACGGTTCTCGTCCGATCCCCCGGCCGCCTTCGAACGCTGGGACGAGTTCCGCGACTGGGCCGCCGACGCGGTCCCCGCACCAGGCGGACCGGCCGAAGCCGACGTCGTTCTCGACGTCCTCGGATCTCCCGTTCCGGCAACGCGCCAGGTCTTCGCCATCGGGCTGAACTACACCGATCACGCCAAGGAGGCGGGGCTCGCGCTGCCCGAGGCACCGCCGACGTTCACCAAGTTCCCCACCTGCATCACCGGCCCCTACGGAGATCTGCGCCTCCCGAGCGGCTCGGTGGACTGGGAGATGGAGCTCGTCGTGGTCATCGGCCGGACGGCCCTTCACGTCAAGGAGGAGAACGCCTGGGAGTACGTAGCCGGGCTGATGGTGGGGCAGGACTCTCCGAGCGGGAGGTGCAGCTCACCGGTCCGGCCCTGCAGTTCTCGCTGGGCAAGTCATTCCCCGGGCTCGGCCCCATCGGTCCGTGGCTGGTGACGCCGGACGAGTTCGACGACCCGGACGATCTGGAGCTCAGGTGCACGGTCAACGGCGAGGAGGTGCAGAAGGCCCGTACCTCTTCGACGATCTTCCCGGTTCCCGAGCTGATCGCCCTGCTGTCGGCGGTGTGCCCGCTGCTCCCCGGAGATCTGGTCTTCACGGGCACCCCAGCGGCGTCGCTGGGGCCCGCACCCCTCGCAGGTTCCTCTCGCCCGGCGACGTCGTCGTCAGCCGCATCGAGGGAATCGGGGAGAACCGCCAGCGCTGCGTCGGTTGACCAGCCCTCGGAGGACGCCGCCGGCAGTCCCCACCTCTCCAGCTCAACGACGAGTCCACCAGAGCCGAGCTGGCCGAGGCCCGGCAGGCCGAGTGTCTTACCTTCCAGCCTGGTGCCCATGCTCATCTGCCAACCGCCTCCCTGACGTGCCTCGTTTCGGCAGGCAGGTTTCTGAGAGCGGCGAGGATCAGCGCCCAGGTGAGTTCCGAGGTGGCGGCGGCGTCGGGGTATCCGGTACGGCAGACGACGATGCCCTGAGCGTCGGCGGCCGACAGGTCGATGGCGGCGTTCACGGGGCCCGTGGTGACCAACAGCTTGAATCGCGTGAGCCGGCGCAGCACGTCCGCGGGAAAAGGTGTGCGCTCCCGCATCGCCACCACCACATCGAAACCAGCCAGTTGGGAGACGACCGCGTCAGCGTCGGGAAGAGGACCGTGGAACACCTCCACGTGGGCCTCGAGGGAGTCCTAGTCGGCGTACTTCCTGGCCATGTGCTGGCAGTCGTCGAGCACCGCGATGCGCAGATCGTTCATTTCCGCCTTCCTGAAACCTGTCAATGATGCGTCAATCGGGAAGGGGCAAGTCGTGGGTCGGCGTCCGCCGACGCGGCGCTCCGCGCGCCGATCACGGCCCTCACCCGCGCGGAGTCCGGGCACCCGCGGAGTCCGGGAAGCACGGGAGCATCGCGCGAAGCTCCCCGTTGCCGACGTTCGCGCCGAACGGCTCGGTGCGCGGGGCGGGCCGTACCCCAGTGGCGAGCACGGCGTCGAAGCCGACCGCTTTCAGGAGGCGCGCGACGGTGGCGACGTCGTCCGGATCGTCACCGGCGATCGCGATGGCCTTGCGGCACGTTCAGCCGCACCGCGTCGATTGCGTTCCGGGGCTGCTGGACCGGACCTCGGCGGCCACCGCGGTCCCCGCCACCAGCGTGAGGCGCCCCGCGCGCCCGGACGGGACCAGCAGCGCGGCCAGGGCCGCCGCCAGGCACAGCACCGACAGCAGGGCGAAGCCGTGGGTGTAACCGGAGGCGTAGGGCAGGCCCGAGGGCTGGAGCCGGCCGGTGACCAGGACGCTGGTCACCGCGGTGCCGATCGAGCCGCCAATGGTGCGGAGGTTGGCGTTCATGCCGGTCGCGGCACCGGTCTGGGAGGCCGGCACACTGCCGACGATCAGATTGGCCATCGAGGAGAAGGCCAGGCCGATGCCGAGGCCGAACGCCCCCGCCACCAGGGCCACTTGCCACTGCTGACCGTGCCAGAGAGTGAGCGCACCGCAGGCGAGCGCCTCGAGCACGGCAGCGGCCGTCAGCAGGGTCTTTCCGCCCAGCATCGGCTCCAGACGGCCGCTGAGCACACCGGAGCAGAACATCGCGACCAGCATCGGCACCATGAGCAGTCCGGAGGCGGTGACGCTCGCCCCGAAGCCGTACCCGGCGGAGGCAGGAGTCTGGACGAAGCCGGGCAGGAAGGACCAGATCGAGTACACCGCCGCGCCGAAGAGCAGGGCCGCGGTGTTGGTGGTCCACACGGCGGGCAGCCGAAGGACGCGCAGGTCGATCAGCGGGGTACGGGAACGGCCCTCGGCCAGCAGCCACAGAGCGAAGAGGACGACGGCCGCAGCGAACAGTCCGATCACCCGGGCCGACCCCCAGCCCCACCGACCGGCCTGGCTGAGCGGCAGCAGCAGGGACACCAGCCAGGCCGACAGCAGTACGGCACCGAGCCAGTTGACGCGCCCCTCGGCCCGGTGGGGTGACTCCGGCACGTAGCGGAGGGCGATGAGCGTGGCGACGGTGACGACGGCGGCCGGGATCCAGAACAGCCAGCGGTAGTCGAGCGCGGACACGATGGGCCCGGCGGCCACCATGCCGACCCCGCCGCCCGCGGCGATCACGGCCGACAGGTTGCTGATGCTGCGGCTCACCTCGCCGGGTGCGAACTCGTCGCGGATGATGCCGACGGACAGCGGGAACAACGCGCCGCCGACGCCCTGCACGACCCGGGCGGCGATCAGGACGCCGATGCTCGGTGCCAGCGCGGCCAGCAGACAGCCGACCGCCACTGTCAGCAGGACGGCGACCAGGGTGCGTTTCTTGCCGATCAGGTCGCCGACGCGGCCGAGGATCGGCGTACAGATCGAGGCGGACAGCAGATACGCCGTCATCACCCAGGTCGCCGTCGCCTGCGAGGTGTGCAGTGCGTGCTGGACCGCCGGCAGGGCCGGCGCGATCAGCGACTGGAGCATGGAGAACACACCGGCGCCGGTCGCGAGGACTGCGAAGGTGAGACGGGTGGACGTGCGGGGCATGAAAGGCCTCTCCGAACGAACGAGTTGTGGCCGAGGCCGCCGCACGGGCCGGTGCGCGCAGGGGTGGCACCGGCCCACAGAGCACGACCCCTCGGCTTCAGGCGGCAGACCCCGGTGGTGGATTGACCGCCTGCTCCCAGTCCTCCTCGGGGATCTTGGAGAGCAGGTGTTCCAGGGACTGTTCGGCGAGTCGCCGGGCATGGTTCAGGTCCACGCCGAGGAGAGTGCCGCGGTGTTTGAGGACCCGCCCGTCGACCAGCACGGTGTCGACGTCGCCGCGTCCGGCCTGGAACACGATGTGCCCTGCCGGATGGTGGATGGGTGACATGGCCGGGGACTGGGTGTGCAGCAGGACCAGGTCGGCCCGCTTGCCGGGGGTGATCGAGCCGATCAGGTCGTCCAGGCCGAGCGCCCGCGCGCCGCCGATCGTGGCGTACTCGAGCACGTCCTGGGCGCGCAGCGAGTTGTTGACGACGGCGTGGCCGGCTTCGTGTGCTCGCAGGTGGGCCAGCCCCCGGTCGGCGCTGAGGGTGGCGCGCATGGCCGAGAACATGTCGCCGCTCCACCACACCACGGTGTCCATCGACAGTGAGAGCGGAATGCCGTACTCGCGGGCCTTCGCGGTGGGCGGGTAGCCCTGACCGGCGTTGAGTTCGCTCTCCGCCGAGATCGACAGGTGGGCGCCCGCGTCGGCGATGCGCCGGTAGGCGTCGTCGCTCAGTGCGCCGCCATGGACCAGGACGGTCGACGGTGACAGGCCGCCGTTGTCCGCCAGGAAGGGGATCTGCTCGTCGCCGACCAGCCCGAACACGCCGGTGTGGTGGCCGACTCGCAGGTCCCGGTCACGGGCGAACTCCAGGGCCTTGCGCGCGCCGTCGCCGTAGGTGCCGATGTCGAGACAGAGCTGCAGGGTGAGGAGCTGGTCCGGGCCGGAGAACCGCGTCTTGAGCAGCTGATCGACGCGCCCGTCGGTCACCCAGCCGAAGTCCGGGTCGTAGGCGTTGCCATAGCCGTACCGGGCGCGTCCCGGCACAGCGGACAGCCCGTCCATGGCGGCCTCGGCGTGTTCGGGACTCCGCGAATTGTGCGACCAGTCCGTCACCGTGGTCACCCCGTCGTTGACGGCCTCGACCATGCTCAGGTAGTTGCCCGCGTAGATGTCCTCGGGCCGGAACAGCGGCCCCCACTTCAGAATCATCCATTCCAAGTAGTTCGAGATGGTCCAGTCCGCACCGACCCCCCGGAACGCGGACTGCCACATGTGCCGGTGGGTGTCCACGAAGCCGGGCAGCAGCAGTGAACCGGAGGCATCGATGACAGCGGCGTCCGCCGGTGCCGGCAGGTCTCGGCCGACCGCCGCGATGGAGGTGCCACGCACCAGGACGTCTGTTTCCGGCAGGACATCACCACTTGGGTCCACGGTGACGACGGTCGCCCGGCGGATCAGAATCGGACGTCCGGGCGGAAAGCTGTACGGGCCGTCCGTCGGCTCCGCGGACTCGGCCACACCTGCTGCACTGCCCATCTTGCGCTCCTTATGTGAGTGCGTGTGCATGTAGGTCGGATCCGAGATCGCCCCGATGTCGGATCCGACGGAAATAGGGAGGTCCTTCACGGCGGGCAGACTCCGTCGCGTGACGGGGCCTTCGAGCGACTCGCCGCGGCCGCGGAAGCGGACGGCGATCCGCTCGGCCATGGCAGCCATGTGCTCGGGAAGGCCGGTTTCCGGCGGAGGGTGTGCTGTGCCGGGCGCCCGGTGGTCGCCGGGCTCGTGCGCGGCGTCAGCGCGACCCGTGGGCTTCCTCCCGGCGCGGTTCTGCGGTTCGCTGCGCCGCCGTCAGCGCGCCAGCCCCTCGACCGCCTTGATCGACTCCAGGCCGTCGGGGGTGTCGATCTCCAGGTCGAGGACCGTGCAGACCCTGCCCACCCCCCAGTAGAAGCCGACCAGTTGGAGGACTTCGACGATCTGGCGCTCGGTGAGGTGGCGCCGGACGGCATCGAAGGGCTCATCGCGGACGCGCGGTGCCGCGGCGACGGCGGCGACGAAGTCGAGCATCGCCCGCTCCGCGGGGTCGTCGAGGACCGCGAAGTCGCCGCCCCTGATCCGCTCCCGGGTGTCCTTGTCGATCCCCGCGGCTTCGGAGATGGGGATGTGCTGGGCGTACTCGTACTCGCAGTCGATCAGACCGGAGACCGCCAGGATGACCAGCTCACGCCGGCGTGCACTCAGTTCCAGGCTGGTGAACTGGGTCTGGGCGAGCTGCAGGAACGGTTCGAGCAACGCGTTCGCATGGGCCAGCATCTCGGTGATGGAGTTGCGCGGCATGCTGTCCAGCAGCCCCGCGACCTCCGGCGGGAGTGCGGCACGCGAGGGATAGGCGATACGGGCCACCACAGACCTCCTCGGACCGCCGGCGTTCGACTTCGTCGGCGGTCGGGCGTTTTCGTTTCGACGGCAGCGACAAGGACCACTCAGGAGATTCCAGCCGCGCTGCCGTGGGCCGGGAACTGGACGGAGGGCGCGGTCGGCTCACCGATCGGCGGCTCGCCCGTGGCGCGGGAGTGCGGAACAGCGGGAGTGCGGAACATTCGAGGAACCGGCTGCCGTGGCCGTCCGCCCGCGACCCGGCACTCGCCACGGGCTCGAAAGACCGCCGTGCGTCCGGCCCGGCGGGTTCGTCCGCCGGGGCGACTCGGGGACGTCAGCCGAGGGGTCCCCAGAAGGTCTCGCCGCCGTAGGTGTCCTCCTGGCCGGGTACGGTCTCGGGCCACACGCCGGGCTGGACCTTGAGGCGCTGGTCGGCGGGCCGGGGCTTGCCGTCCCAGCCGATCTGCTCCATGTAGTAGTACAGCTGGACCAGATGGCCTGAGGGGTCGACAGCGTGGACGGTGTAGTCGATGCCGGGGTGGATCTCCTGGGGCAGGTCCAGCAGCTTGGCGCCCTTGTCCTGAAGGAAGGCGATCGAGTCACGCAGTTGCTGGTAGGAGCCGAGCTGGACACCGAACGCCAGCAGCGTGGAGTGGTCGCTCAGCCCCAGGGCGGCGCGCAGTTCGATGGGGAACAGGCCGATGGTGTGGTGTTCGGTGTTCGCCCGCAGGAACACGCACCGCCGGCCGTCGACGACCGTCTCCTCGCTCACCTTCAACCCGATGGTCTCGGTGTAGAAGCGCTCACTGGCCTCCACGTCCTCGACGAAGATGCTGACCGGGCCGATCCGCACGGCCTTGAACGGCTGGGCGAGCAGCACTCCGCCGACGTCGTGGGTCAGCGGCAGGTTCTCCACCCAGCGGTGGCCGGCGTCCAGGTCGACACCGTCGGCGATCGCCTGGACGATCTCGCCGCCCTCCGAGGTCGTGGGCAGCGGCGGATGCTCCAGCAGGTTCGGACGGAGCGGCGCCGGCTTGCTCAGGCCGTTCCAGCCGATCTGCTCGATGCCGTACTCGAGTTCGTTGATGTGCCCGGTCGGCTCGTTGAAGTAGGTGTGCCAGTTCGATCCCGGGTCGCGGCCGTACCGGTTGACCTTCTGGCCTGTCGACTCCAGCCACAGCCGGGCCTCGACGACCTCCCGCAGACTGCCCACCTGCCAGGTGATCTGGTTGATGGTGATGTCCGGGCGGGCGGGCGGCTCGACCCGGTTCATGACGGCGCGGGGGATGATCACGAAGGTGTGATGGTCGCTGTTGTGCCGCAGGAAGTAGGCGTGGTGGTCGGGCACCCCTTCGAACCACTCGGCGGGCATGTGGAAGTCGTCCCGCATGTGGATGATGTCGGTGACCTTGAAGCCCAGCACGTCCCGGTACCAGGCCATCACCTGACCGCTGTCCTCGACGTTGATGCCGAAGTGGTTCAGACGGCGGGCCTTGAAAGGACGGTCGAGTTCAACCCCGCCGACCTCGAACTTCTTCTTGCTCATGACTGCTCTCCTTCGAGCATGTTTCGCGACGGAGTTCTCGGACGGGGGGCGCTCAGACCAGCCTCTTCATGTGTTCGATGACGGCGTCGATGTCCTTGCGTCGGGACTCCTCGGTGATGTCACCGCTGAAGGTGTGCCGCATCTCGCCGATGCCCTCGATCCGGCTGACCAGCTCCTGCCCCGGCTCCAGGAACCGCGGAGGCTTGCGGGCCATGCCCACCCCGCCCATCGTCCCGGTCCACACCACGTCACCCGGCTCCAGCGGTACCAGCGCCGACAGCAGCTCGACAATCGCCGACACCGAGAACAGAAGATCCTTCGTCCGGGCGGACTGGACCGTCTCACCGTCGACGGTGCAGCCGATCTCCAGGTCGTCCGGGTCGTCGAACGAATCCGGGGTCACCAGGAACGGACCCATCGGGCTGAAATCGGGCAACGACTTGCCCAGACCCATCTGCGGGAGCTGGCCCCGCATCTGAACCTCCCGCTCCGACAGGTCCTGACCGATCGTGACGCCCGCGATGTACTCCCACGCCTTGGCGGCCGGGACGTTGCGGGCGGTCTTGCCCATCACGAAGACCAGCTCCACCTCCCAGTCGACCACACCGCTGGGCAGCTCGATCTCCCTGTACGGACCGGTGATCGACGACGGGAACTTGGTGAAGATCAGCGGCCACTCGGGCACCTCCATCCCGCCCTCTTCGGCGTGGTCGCGGTAGTTCGCGCCGATGGCGAAGACCTGCCCCGGCCGCGGGGCGGGAGACCCGAGATCCTCCTTGCGGAACGCCACCGCCTCACTCGTGGACACCCCCGCGGCCCACTCGCGGAACTCCGCCCAACGGCCGTACACGGCCTGCGGGTCGGAACCGAACCGTCCGCTGCTGGCCTTCTCCACATCGATCGCGCCATCGTCCGTGACCAGCACGAGACGGCCCGACAGATTTCCGATCTGCGTCATGCCTGTTGCTCCTTAGGGCAAGGTACATGCTTTCTCATGCATGTGGTATGGAAGGGTCACCCGTCCGTCAGACGAGGCGGACGGCCTCGTGGTAGTCCAGGCGGGGCAGCCGCTCGAACCACGGGTTGTGTCCGGGTCTGCCGATGTTGACGACGAGGAACGAACGCCAGCGCCCATCGGGGAAGAACTCGCCGTCCACGCCGTCGGGGTCGAAACCCAGCAGGGGCCCGGCGGCCAGCCCCGTGGCGCGGACCGCCAGGATGAAGTAGCCGGCCTGCAGCAGGGCGTTGAAGTGGCCCTGCCTATCCCGGTGCGCAGGGTCGGCGTCGTACACGTCCTTCGCCTCCGGGTTGAACGGCCAGAGGCGCGGAATGTGTTCGGTGTAGGCCGAGTCCCGTGCCAGCACGGCCACCACCGGAGCCGACTCGCTCTTCGCCTGATTGCGCTCCAGAAGGTGGGGCAGCAGACGGCGCTTGGCCTCGGGGGACCGTACGTACAGGATCCGCAGCGGATTGGTGTTCGCTGAGGTCGGCGGCCACTTGGACAGTTCCCAGACGGCCCGCAGCTGCTCGTCGCTCACCGGCTCGGGGCTGAAATTGTTGACGGTGCGGGCCCCCGTGAAAAGCAACTCCCGCCCCGCCTCGGAAAGCTCGTAGAGCTTCTCGGCATCGGCGGCCGACGACGACAGGTGTGTCACGGCGACTCCTCGACTCGCATCCGCCTACAAGGGATGTCTTGGCATCCACCTCGCCGCCGGCAACAGCATCGACATGGGCCCTACAGCGGCCGCTCGATCACCTACGGCCCAGCCCTCGTCCGGGGGGCTACCGGGCATCAAGCGATTTTTATGCTTGCGCATTCATATTATGTCTGGGGTCCATACGCGTCAACAGGAAAGAACTCCGATTTCTCAAAAAAGCTTGCGCGCGCATTATTCAGCCACAGGGCCGAAAAAGAGGGCTTCGCGCTCCGAGGAGTGCGAAGCCCCAACGCCGCGGGGCCCTGGCCCCGCGCGACGCCGGACGGTTGCCGGTCGCCTCAGGGGGTACGCACCGTACGAACCCTGGCCAGGTAACCCGTGACATGGTGGGCACGGGTTACCGCGGCCAGCCGTTCCGGATCCCGGCTCTCGACGGCGTCGACCAGCTCCTGATGGATCTCCGCCCGGTGCCGGAGGTGTTCCTCCACCCGGTCCTCCAGCACCTCGACCGGCGTGGATACGCCGACCTCACGGCGGCAGACGTCCAGGCAGTCGAGATACGGGCGTACCAGCAGGGGGTTGCGCGCGATGCCGGCGAGACGCTCGTGCAGATCCCAGTTCGCCTGGTGGAACAGGTCGGGATCGGTGACACCCCGTCTCATGGCTTCGACCAGCGCCCGGCATCCCTTCAGGTCGTTGCCGTGCCAGAAGTGTGCCGCCTCCCGCAGAACGAGGGGCTCCAGAGCGTCCCGTACGGCCAAGGCGTCGAGGAGGGAGGCGTCAACGGGCTCGGACCCCGCTGAGGGCGATTCGGGGTGGCTCGACCCCAGCAGCTCGAACTGCTCGCGCAGGCGGCGCGTGTGACCGGGGGTCGCGTGCCGGATCGCCGTCCTGCCCGCCCGGGTGATCTCCACCAGCGCGGCCCGCTTGTCGTCGGCCAGCGGCAGGCGCCGGACGAGGGAGGCCTGTTCCATGCGCAGGATCATGCGACTGAGGCCGCTCTGGCTCAGTGAGACCTCGTTCAGCAGGTCCTGCTGACGTACCTGGCCATCAGGGGCGTCCGCCAAGATCGTGAGCAACTCGTACCACTCGAGCCGCAGCCCGCTTTCCCGCTCCATCTCGCGGTTGAGGTACTCCGCCGCCTGGGCGTAGGAGCGCGACAATATCCGCCATGCAGCCTGCGGTGACGACTTCCGCGTGAGCGCGTTCTCCGTACGCACGACTACCCGAACACCCCCGATCCCGAACGGCCGACGGCGATCAGTACGCCACTCCTGTCCGGCGCTACAGTAGCACACTTGCGTGGGCATGCATCTTCGTGGTCGACAGCGGGGCGCCGACCCGTGCTTGGCCCGCGGCTCGGCCGTGTGACCAGGCGCCGCGCCGGACGTCTTTCCGTACCCCGGAGGTCACTCGCGGATCTTGTACCCGGTGCCCTCGGCCATCAAGGCTTCGTGCCGGCCGTGGGCATGTGTGCGGGGCAGCGATATGAGGAGGTCGCGCGGCTGCTCACGCACGGCCTGCTGCGCATGGGTCGGCGGAAGGAAGCGTGGCGGGCGCCGGCCGCCGCAGCCATCGGCCGGGCCCGGCTGCGGCTGGGCCCGGAACCGCTGCGTGCTCTGTCCGCCCAGGTGTGCCACCCGGTGGCCCCCGAGGAGACCACGGGTGCCCAGCGGTGGGAGATCGAGAACACCCTGGACGCGATCAAGACCCACCAGGACGGGCGGCCCCGGGGAGAAGTCGCAGCCATCGTGGTTTGATGCGGCGGTGTCCGATTTGGTCCACCCTTCGTCACGTGCTTGCGTCGATGCGTAACGTTCTCGCCTGCAAAGAGGAATCGCAATGAACGACAAGAAGGTCATCGCGGTCGCCGGAGCCACGGGCTCGCAGGGCGGAGGTGCCGCACGGGCGATCCTCGCCGACCCGGCCTCCGGGTTCGCCGTACGCGCGCTGACCCGGAACACCGACTCGTCGGCCGCCAAGGAACTCGCCGAACTCGGTGCCGAGGTCGTGCGGGCGGACTTCCATGACGAGCCGACCGTTCACAAGGCGTTCGAGGGTGCGTACGGCGCCTTCCTCGTGACCAACTTCTGGGCGCATGGCTCGGCGGCGAAGGAGACGGAGGAGATCGAGGTCCTCGTCCGCGCCGCCAAGGCCGCCGGCCGCGGCACGTGGTGTGGTCGACGCTGGAGGACACCCGCGAGCTGCTGCCGCTGGAGGACGAGCGGATGCCCGTCCTGCAGGACAAGTACAACGTGCCGCACTTCGACGCCAAGGGGGAGGGCAACGAGCTGTTCCGGGCAGCCGGCGTGCCGACGACCTTCCTCAACACCACCTTCTACTACCAGGGCTTTCTGGAGTCCATGGCGCCCAAGCGGGCCGAGGACGGTGTGCTGACGCTGCCCCTGCCGCTGGAGGACGGCAAGCTGCTGGCCGGGGTGGACGTGGCCGACATCGGCCGGACGGCTTTCGCCATCCTGAAGGGCGGCGAGAAGTACATCGGAACCACTGTCAACCTGGCGGGCGACCACCTGACCGGTGCGCAGTACGCGGAGAAGCTCGCCGCCGCGCTCGGTGAGCCCGTGCGCTTCCAGTCGGTGCCCTACGACGTCTTCTGCTCCCTCGGTATCCCGGCGGGCGACGAGATCGCCAACATGTTCCAGTACTACGGCGACTTCGACCAGGAGTTCACCGGCGCTCGCGACCTGGACCGCCTCCGGGACCTGCACCCGGAGCTCAAGGACTTCGACACCTGGCTGGCCGAGAAACGCCTGGCACATCCAGGTGGGCTGAGCCGGGACGGCACACGAGGCGAGGAGGGGTCGTCACCACCAGCGACGGCCCCTTCGCCTTCGTCGGAACCGACGCGACCGGAACCCCGATGACGGAACCACTCTCGAGCGAGACGTCAGGACGTCCCCGCCAAGCGAGGTGCGCCATGCGCGGGCCCGACGATACGTCATGGGTGGTTCGTTGACCTTCGATTCCCTTGCCGCAGCATCCCGGCCGACCCACGCCCCGGTGGCACGGTCGACGTCACGTTCCGCGCTTTCCGGCTGGAGGGCGCCGCCGGGCTGCTGGTCCTGGCGGCACTCGCGGGCCGGGTGAGTGAGCGGGCATCGACGGGGGATAGGCCGCTGCCTGTTGCTCGTGGTTGTGCAGCGCCCGTGAAGCGTCAACTACATTGGGCGGGGCTTGGCGGTACGGATGGGCCGCGATCGAGGCCGCCCGTCGAGGCGGTGCGCGAACTGTTCATGGGCCACGTCACTCCGGCGGACCTGCGGGTCCTGGCCGCCATGGCCACGGAGGACCAGGATGACTCGTCAATCATGCTGCGGTGTGCTCTGGGTCGGGTGAGATGCCTGCACCGGATGCCCGCTCATGATCGACACGCGATTGAACGCGTCGATGGTGATCGCCACCCAGATCGCGGCGGAGATCTGATCCTCACTGAGGGCCTCGCGGGCGGCCTCGTAGGCGGAGGTCCGTGCGTCGGTGTTCGTCGTATCTGTGGTCGCCTCGGCGAGTCCGAGCGCCGCGCGCTCCACCGGGGTGAACACACCGGCGTTCCGCCAGGCCGCGAGAACGCCCAGTCGCTGCGGCGACTCGCCCGCGCGCAGGGCCTTCCTGGTGTGCAGGTCGAGGCAGTAGGCGCAGCCGTTCAGCTGTGACACGCGGAGGTTGATCAGCTCCACGGTGGTGCGTTCGAGCCCCGCCTCGGCGGCCGTCGCACTCACCGCCTCCGAGGTCTGCACCAGGGCGTGGAAGGCCTTGGGGCTCTGCTTGTCGATGAAGATCCTCCGCGGTGTGGACGCACCGGTCTGCTCGCTCACTTCGTCCTCCTTCGTGGCCGCGCGCGACCGCACGTCAGGTGCGTGCTGCTGGCCCTCGGCCCGCTCCTCGTGGCATGGTAGTTGATGCAACAACTAGAGTGCGTGAAGGGTGGTCCCGGTGAGCAACACGGAAACCGATCCGGCGGCGCTGCGATGCGGGGCCTCGGTCGACGACAGCCGGCCGGTCGAGGAACCGCGGGTCGCTGTGCTGTCGGCACGGGACGTTCCCCTGGGCGGGCCGCGCGCCATGCATGTACGCCGGACGCTGCCGCAGCGGGCACGAACCCTGATCGGAGCCTGGTGCTTCGCCGATCACTACGGCCCCGTCGACGCCGCCGCGGTGGGCGGCATGGATGTGCCCCCGCATCCGCACATCGGCCTGCAGACGGTGAGCTGGCTGTTCAGCGGGGAGATCGAGCACCGCGACACCCTGGGCACCCATGCTCTGATCCGGCCCGGCGAGATGAACCTCATGACCGGCGGGTACGGCATCGCCCACTCGGAGGTCTCCACCCCGGACACCGCTGTCATCCACGGTGTCCAGCTGTGGGTGGCGTTGCCCGAGGCGGACCGCGACGCCGCTCGCGATTTCCAGCACTATGTGCCCGAGCCCGTGCGGCTCCAGGGCGCCGAGGCCAAGGTGTTCCTGGGTTCGCTCGCCGGAAGCGCCTCCCCGGTGCGGACCTTCACGCCCCTGCTCGGTGCCGAGATCGTCCTCGACCCGCACGCCGCGGTCACACTCACCGTGGACCCCGCCTTCGAGCACGGCCTCCTCGTCGACAGCGGGGACGTCCGCCTGATCGACACCGTGCTGCGCCCGGCCGAACTCGGCTACGTCCCCTCCGGCAGCGACACCCTGACAGTGGTGAACGATTCGGAGACTGCCGCGCGCACGATCCTGCTCGGGGGTCCTCCCTTCGAGGAGGAGATCGTGATGTGGTGGAACTTCATCGGCCGCAGCCACGAGGACATCGTCAAGGCCCGGGCGGACTGGCAGGCAGGCTCCGACCGCTTCGGCGAGGTCGAGGGCTATTCCGGACGCCGCCTGCCCGCCCCGGCCCTGCCCAACGCCGTCATCACGCCGCGCGGCAACCCCCCGCGCCGCTGACCTCCGTACGAAAGGAATCGCATGAACCAGCAGTCCTCCGGCATCCGGAGCGTCCAGCGAGTGGTCGCTGCTCACCAGTACGAGATTCTGGTCGACGGCCGGCGCGGCGGGCTGACGGCCTACCGCGACCGCGGCGACCAGCGGGTCTTCTTCCACACGGAGGTCGACGACGCCTTCGCCGGTCAGGGTCTGGGCACAGAGCTGGTCCAGGGGGCACTCGCCGACGTGCGGGAGTCCGGGAAGCGGATCGTGCCGGTCTGCCCGTACGTGGCCAAGTTCCTCAAGCGGCATGAGGAGTTCGCCGACATCACCGACCCGGTGACACCGGACGTCCTGCGCTGGCTGCAGGACGAGCTCCGCTGAGCAGAGGAGGATCTCGCAGGACCGCAACGCCGCGATGGCTCGACCCGGTGGAGCAGAAGGCTGGTGTGGCTTTGTCCGCAGGCAGGTAAGGCTCAACGAACGGTCTCACGCGGCCTGCAGGCGGAGTCCTGCCTGTCCGCCGCCGGCTACAGAGTGCTCGTCCGCCTCGCGGAGGCGCCTGAGGCCCGATGCGCTCTGCGGATCTGGCCAGGAGTGCGGAATGGGAGCAGTGCCAGCTGTCGCACCAGATCCCCCGCATGACGAAGCGGGGCCTGGTCCGCCGGGAGGCATGGCGGGGCCCCGCTGCCGCTTCAGGGCGGCCGCGGCGCGTTCGTGGTGATCTCCCCGGCGGGGGCAAAGCGATCGCGGCACCGGTGCCCCGCCATGTGGAGACCGTGCGCCGCCTGTTCCATTCACCGGTCTCGCCGACCGGCAGCTCGAGCTCGGGGACGATCAAGTCGCGGAGGCGACAGCTCGGTGTCCGGCAGGGCGATCCCGACGGAACCGGGCGGGAACTCGACGTCGCCGTCCACCGGGTGCAGCGCCAGCGCCATGGTCGCCTCTGTCAGGCCGTACCCCTCGGTGATCCTCGCATTGGGGGACAAGCCTGCGAGGCGCCGCACGGTCTCGGGATCCGCCGCACGGTCTCGGGATCGATCGGCGCGGTCCGAAGTGGCGAGGGAGAGGGACTCCAGCCGCCGTCCTGCGGCCGACGGTGCCGCGAGCAGCGCCCGGTACATCGCGGGGGAGTCGTTGAGCCGGGAGACCTGGTATTCGTCCACGTCGGCGAGGAAGAGCTCCGGGTAGCCGACCAGGCTGACCAGTCCCTTGCGGTGCAGCACCCGAACAGACTTGGAACGGCCCGTCGTACCCCCGTGCGGACGAGGGTGGTGGGGCCTCCTCCGCGGTGTGTCGGCCCCGTGGACCGACGGCAGCGACGCGGGATGGGTGGCGACCGCGCGGGCCCTGCAGTCTTCGGGGAACCACAGGCAGTTGGGCGTCACCAACAGCACGGTGTCACCGGGCTCAAGGCTGTGCTCGCGCAGTCCGTAGGCGAAGCGCAGCGCACGGTTGTGCAGGTCACCGAAGGTGAGGCGTGCTACAGGGCCGCCTGATGACCACCCTGGTCCATCGCATGGGGCTCAACGGCATCCGCTGTGGACTGCGGTCCATGTGTGAGGGCGGCGGCATGGCCAATGCCACCAACCTCGAACTCCTCTGATCCACCTCCCGGGTGACCACAAGCTGTCGTGCGGGGGCGTAGGTGAGCTGGCAGGCCGCCGCTTGCGTCCTGTCACAGCAGACCGTGCATACGGGCGTTGGCGATGAGCTGGGCTCGGTTGCGGGCGGCGAGCTTGTGCATCATCTCCCGTAGGTAGCTCTTCACCGTGTTGACGGACAGGTTCAGTTCGTCGCCGATCTCGGGGTTGGTGTATCCGGCGGCGACGAGGCGCAGGACGTCGTATTCGCGGGCGGTGACGGGAGCCGCGGTGGGATTGGGTTGTCCGGTGCGGAAGGTGCCGGTGCGGGCGACGCTGCGGATGGCGTCGCGTACGGCGGTGCCGCCGGCGTCCTTGACGAGCAGCCCGCAGGCTCCGGCGGCCAGTGTGGGTGCGACGGCGGCGTGTTCGGGGAAGGCGGTGAAGAGCAGGATGCGGCTGTCGGGGCTGACCCGGTGCACGGCCGGGACGATGTCGGCGGCCGGGTGGTCGGGGAGGCGGAGGTCGAGGAGGACGACGTCGGGCTGTTCCCGCGCGCACAGCTGGATGGCGTCGGCGCCGGTTTCGGCGTGGCCGACGACGGCCAGGTCGCCGTACCCGTTCAGCTGTGCCGCGACGCCGTCGTGGACGACCGGGTGATCGTCGACGATGACGATCCGCGTGGGCCGGGTCGTCAGCATGGCAGTCGCACCCGCCAGATCGTGCCGCCGTCCGGGTCCGAGACGACGCGGACCGAGCCGCCCAGCCGGCCCAGGGCCTCGGAGGTCTTGGTAAGACCGAGGCCCGGTTGGTGATCGGGGCCCAGACCGGTGCCGTCGTCGTGCACGGCGACGGTCAGCAGCGGGCCGCGGCGCCCAACGGATACGGTCACGGCACTCGCGCGGGCGTGTTTTTCGACGTTCAGCAGAGCTTCCCGGACCGCTGCCAGCAGCACGTCCGAGCGGGACGGGGCCAACTCGGGCGGGTCCTCGTCCAGGACGACCAGCTCGGCCCGGATGCCGGTGCGGTCGGCGAAGGCCGCGCAGTCCGCGTGCAGGGCGACGCCGAGGGCCAGCGCGGCGGGGGAGGAACGCAGCGTGCGCAGGGATTCGCGCAGGGCGGTGGTGGCGTCCGCGGCCTGGCTTCTGAGCCGGTCCAGCCGGGCCCGCAGGTCGGGGTCGGCGCCTGCCGCGTCGGCCAGATCGGCCATGCCCGACCCGATGGCGAACAGCAGCGCGCCCACGCTGTCGTGGAGGTCGGCCGCGAGCCTGCGCCGCTCCTCATGGACGGCGATCTCCCGGCTCAGGCGGGCGCGCTCGGCGATCGACACGGCAAGGGCGGCCTGCGTGGCCACCGCCGAGGCGCGTTCCACTTCTCGGTCGCCGAATGCCCCGTCGCGGCGAGGGCCGACGGCGAGGACACCCAGTGACTCACCGTCCCGGACCAGAGGTACGGCAAGGAGCCTGCGCACACCCTCGGTGGACATGTGCCGGTCGAAGGTGTGCGTGATCTCGGCGCTGGTGAAGTAGTCGTCGACCCACTCGGCCCGGCCGGACCGGTGCACCTTGCCGGTCAGTCCAGTGCCGGGCGGCACCCGCAGCGCCCGGAGGATTCCCGTGCGCTGACCGATGAGCTGCTCGATGCTCAGCTCCTCCGTGAGACCGGGCCGGGCCGCCCACGCCACCTCCGAATCGCCGGCGAGGAGGGTCAAGGCGCGGCGCAGGGCTTCCCCGCGGTCCAGTGCGGCGAGCAGTTCCGCGTACTGCTCGCCGAGCTGGAGGATGGGATGGTCCGGCATGCTGTCATCAAACATCGCGCCTGCCGTCCCTGTCACGAATCGAACCGTTTGATCAGCTCCCGGCGCATGATCTTGCCGGTGGACGTCTTGGGCAGGTCGTCGACGAAACGAACGATGCGTGGCCGTTTGTACGCGGCCAGGGACTGTCCGGCATAGGCGAGCAGGTCTTCCTCGGTGACGTGCGCCCCGTGGGCGAGGACGACGTAGGCGCAGGCCAGTTCACCCTTGACCGGGTCGGGTACCGGACCCGCGGCGACCATGGCGACGGCGGGGTGCCCGGCCAGGACGCGCTCGATCTCGGCCGGGTAGACGTTGTAACCCCCGGTGATGATCATGTCCTTGCGCCGGTCGACGATGAAGACGTGCCCGGTCTCGGTCATGGAGGCGATGTCGCCGGTGTGCAGCCAGCCATCCGGCTCGATGGTCTCGGCGGTGGCCTGCGGGTTGCCGTGGTAGCCGAGCATGACGATCGGGCCGCGCACCATGAGTTCGCCGGGTTCACCCCGGGGGGCGTCGCGCGTGACGTCGTTCAGGTCCGCGATGCGCACTTCCACGCCGGGCAGGGAAACGCCGATCGAGCCGGGGACGGGCAGGGCGTGCACCGCGTGCGTGGTGCCCAGCCCCGAGATCTCCGTCATGCCCCACAGCTCGATCAGCGGGGCGTCCGAGCGGGTCTGCCAGCGCTCGATCGTCGACAGCGGGATGGTCTGCCCGCCGACGGTGCAGCGGGTCAGCGAGGACAGGTCGGCCGTGTCCAGGGCCGGGTCGGCGAGCATCATGGCGTACATGGCGGGCACGCCCTCGAACATCGTCGCGGAGTGCTCGCCGATCAGCCGTAGGGCCTCGGCCGGGTGAAAGCGCTCCATCAGCACCACCGTGCCGCCGGCCAGGAACGTGCCGTTGATCGCCACGTTGCCGTACACATGCGGGGCGGGCAGCGCAGTCACCACCACGTCCGTCGACGCACGTCCGTGCATGGTCGCGGTCAGCGCGCAGTTGAGCAGAACCGCCCGGTGGCTCTGCACGGCGCCCTTGGGATGGCCGGTGGTGCCGGAGGTGTAGCCGATCGTGCACGGGGCGGCCGGATCCGCGCTGAACGCGGGGACCGGCCCGTCGTCGGCGAGCAGCTCGGCGAATCCCACGGCGCCCTCGGGCGGCTCGTCGAACGCGACGACCATGTTCAGTCCGGGCAGGTCCCGGGTCAGGGAGAGGACGTCAGCGGCCTGCTCGGCGCTGGTGAACACCGCGGCCGCGTCGCAGTCGCGCAGTACGAACGCCAGTTCCTCCGGGGTGAGCATGACGTTCACCGGGTTGACGACGGCTCCCGATTTCAGGGCGCCATGGTAGGCCACCACCCATTCCCACCGGTTCTGCGCGTACAGCGACACAGGTTGCCCCGGCCGCACCCCGCGCGCGGCGAGCGCCGCCGCTATCCGGTCACTGTCCGCGCCGAGTTCGCGGAACGTCATCGTGCGGGCTGCCGTCACCAGGGCGATCTTGTCGCCGTAGCGCGCCGCCGCACGGCGCAGGATGCCTCCCGGCGAAACCACGTCGTCCACCGCACACCTCCTCATCGTGTGGGCCGAGGAGACCGCAGATCCGCCCGGCCCGGCACACCCGAACGGGTGGGAACGGCCCGCTCCAGGGCTGGTCGCCATGTGCCGACGTCAGGTGCGCGGAAGGGCGGACCCGGACCGGGGAGGATACCCCGGTGCACGGTGCTCTTCATGGCCGGAGTCCGTGACTTCTCGATGGCAGAAATCCCTGCGTACTGCCGTGCTGAACGTGTCCCCCATGTGTTGTCATCGCTTCAGGAGCGAGGACAACGTACGAGGTCATCAACACCGACCGCGGGAGCGGCGTCTTCCCCGAATGCCGGGTCACTACGGGTGCGCTGGAGGACCAATGAGCACTCTGGAGATCACCGAGCCCGACGCGCAGGGAATGCTCTCCCGACTCATCGACCACGACGGTCTCGAAGCCGTCGGGTGGCTGGCGTTGCCGAGCGGCGAAGGGACTCTCACCCTGCGCCACGTGCGAGGCGACCGGACAGGAGTCCTCCGCGGACTGCGTGTGCCCGAGGGCTGGGGCCTGACCGGTGCGGTGGCAGAGCGAGGGGAAGCCCGGTGGGTCGATGACTATTTCGGCGCGAAGGACTTCACGCACGCCTTCGACCAGCAGGTTTGCGCCGAAGACATCCGCCGTATGGCGAGCGTGCCGCTCCCCTTGCCCAGCGGCCGCCGCGGGGCACTGACGCTGGGGCTTCGGTCGCCCGGCGCCTTCACGGACCGTTTCATCGACCGCGTCACCGCCGTGGCCCGCAGCGCGCTCGTCGACCGCGTGCCGTCCCCGGAAACGCGGCCTGCCGGACACCGGCCGGGCGATACGACCGACGCGCGCGACGAGGTCGAACAGCTGCTGCTGGACATGGGCGCCCGACTCGTGCTCACCCGCAGCCGAATCGAGGACGCGTCGGTGCGGGCACTGCTGCGGAGGCTTGAGGCCGACGTCGAGCAGACCGCCCGGTTGCTGCACCGCCCGCCGCCCCGGCCGACGTACGACCACGCCCCGCACCTGTCGCCCCGCGAGCTTCAGATCCTCGTCGGCGTGGCCGGCGGCGGCACCAACGCCGCCATCGCCCGACGGCTCGGCCTCACGGCCAACACGGTGAAGACCTACTGGCAGTCCGCCATGCGCAAGCTCGGCGTCACCAACCGCGCCGAGGCGATCAGCCGCGCCCACGCCTTGGGGCTGCTCACGCCGCCACCGTCGTAGCCGCTCCCTCTCCGAACGGAGATATTTCACGCCCAGGAGGCGTCACCTACGGTCACACCAGTGGCAGTGACTCAGGTCACGGACAAGGAGGTCCCCATGCCGAAGCTGGACATCACCACGCAGACGAGGCACCTCGATGCCCTCATCGAGACGCTCGACAACCCGCTGCACCGCAAAATCATCAGCAACTACCGCCGCCACGCGATCCTCGAGATCACCGGCAACGCGACAAAGATCTTCACCCCCGACATGACGGTCGAGAACCCGGTGTACTACCTCAACATCGCCGGCCAGAGCGTCACCCTGAACGGTCGGGACGAGGTGTACACCTTCTACTCCTCGCTGGAGAGGAGGGAATCGGGGGTGATCGTCGTCACGGACGAGAAGATCGCCGTCGCCGACTGGGGCTTCGCCTCCGAGGCCACCTTCAACTCCTACATGCGGGGATCAGAGGCGCCGGAGCAGTTCGACGCCGACCCCGACAAGCTCTACATCCACCGCACGCACGTGGCGATGATCTGGCCGTATGACGAGCAGGGACGCATGATCGGCGAGCACGTCTACCAGCATGAGGACTTCAGCCGGCTCATCGAGGTTCCGGAAGAGGAGTACATCACCCTCGACGAGGCGCGCGAGAAGCTGCTTCCGCTGCTGAAGCCCCTGCCCGAGCTGACGCCGGCGCGAGCCTGAGAGGGGACGATTCGTGAGCATCCTGTTCGGCGGTGTCCGGCAGAACGGATACATCGTGGAGGACCTCGACGCCGCCCTGCAGCACTGGGTGAAGGCCGTCGGAGCCGGGCCCTTCTTCGTGGCGCGCCACCTACCCCTGGAGTACTTCACCTTCCAGGGCAGCTCCAGGATCCCCGACCTCAGCGTCGCCCTGGGCAACGTCGGCGACCTGCAGATCGAGCTGGTCCACCAGCACGACGACGCGCCTTCGCCGTATCTCTACTTCCGTCAGCACAAGGGCGCGGGGCTGCAGCACATCTCCTCCTGGAGCCGCGCATACGACGACGATCTCGCCCGGCTGCGTGAACGGGGCATCGTCCCCGAGTGCGAGGGCAAGATCGTCGGCGCCCCCCGCTTCGCCTACTTCGGCACGGACGCCCTCGACGGATCCTGCTACGAGATGTCAGACCTCGGGCCCGACAACGAGTACGGCGTCGTCCACGACTTGATCCGCGAGGCTGCCGTCGACTGGGACGGCAGTGACCCGATCAGGGACATGGTCCTTCCGCCCGAGCAGGGCAGCGCAGCGTGAAGGCGACGGTGTTCCAGGGACCCGGATCGTTCACCCTGGAGGAGGTCCCGGATCCTGTGGCCGGCCCGGAGGACGTGGTCGTACGGGTGGCGCGGGCCGGCACCTGCGGCTCCGATCTGCATGCCTTCGAGCACGGGACCTTCATCTCGCCGGGGCAGGTGATGGGGCATGAGTTCAGCGGCGACGTCGTCGAGGTGGGCGCCGACGTCGTGGACGTCTCCGTGGGAGACCGGGTGACGGCCGTGCCGCTGGGCATGTGCGGACGATGCGCGCGATGTGCAGAGGGCAACAGCCATCTATGTGTACAAGGCCTGAGCCAGGCGATCGCGTATTCCAAGGAGCTGCCCGGCGCCTTCGCCGAGTACGTGCGGATACCGAAGGCCGCCGTCGGCCGTAACCTCTACCGCCTGCCGGACCCCGTCGACGATGCGGCGGTCGCGCTCGTCGAACCCATGGCAGTGGCCTGTCACTCGGTGCGCGCGGCGCTGCCGGGCCCCAGCGACACGTGTGTGGTGACAGGGCTCGGCAGTATCGGCCTCAACGCGGTCCAGATGCTGCGCGCTTCGGGTGCCGGCCGGATCGTGGGTATCGACATCTCGCCCCTGCGACTCCAGATGGCGACCGAACTCGGCGCCGAGATCGTGGTCGACGGTCGTCACGAGGACCCCGTGGCCGCGCTGCAAGCCGTGACCGGAGCGGATCCGGCAGGCAGCGGTGCCCAGGCGGACGTGGTGCTCGAGACGTCCGGCGTACCGGACCTGCTCGCGGCGGCCGTACGCATGACACGACCGGGAGGCCGGCTGCGCGTGGTCGCGCTCTACGGAGGGCCCGTCACCCTGGACGCGACGATGATCGTCAGCAAGGAGCTCGATATCTCGGGGAGCTTCGGTTACCGGAACGAATTCGGCCCGGTTCTGTCCCTGCTCGAGCAAGGCAGGCTCCGGAGCGCGCCCTTGATCACGCACACATACCCGCTCAGCGATATCACGGCCGCGTTCCGCACCCAGCTCGACAAGGACTCCGCGATCAAGGTCCAGCTAGCGTCCTGACATTTCCCCCGTAGGTCAAGAACAACGAAGGACTCTCATGGATCTCGAACTGGCCGGCAGGACGGCACTCGTGACCGGCGCCGGCCGCGGCATCGGGCTGGCCGTCGCCGAGGCGCTGACCGCCGAGGGCGTACAGGTGGTCGGAGCGGCGCGTACCATCACTCCGGAGCTCAAAGCGGCGACCGTCGCCTCGGTGTCCGTGGACCTGAGCACTGCCCGGGGTGCCACCGATGTGGTGGAGGCGGCACTGGACGAGCTGGGTGGCATCGACATCCTCGTCAACAACGTCGGGGCGGGCGACGTGAGCGACCTGGAGGTGGGCGGCTTCCTCGACGTCACCGACGAGCAGTGGCGGCACCTGTTCGACATCAACCTGTTCAGCGCGATCTGGACCACGCGCAGGGCGCTGCCCAGTCTCCTCGACCGTCGTGGCGCGATCGTGAACATTTCCACGATCACCGCACGCACGCCGTCCGTCGGGACGGTCGGCTACAGCGAGGCCAAGGCCGCCCTCACCACGTTGGGCAAACGACTCAGCGAGGAATTCGGGCCACGCGGCGTACGCGTCAACACCGTCTCCCCAGGTATCGTCGGGACTTCGCTCTGGCGGGGCCCGGACGGATTCGGCGCCAAACTCGCAGCCGCACAGGGAATCCCCCACGAAGCGCTCCTGGCGGGCCTCGCCGAGCACACCGGCATTGCCTGCGGCCGCATCAGCGAGCCGGAGGAGGTAGCCGCTCTGGTCACTTTCCTGGTCTCGGGCAAGGCCGCCTCTATCGTCGGTGCGGACTACGTCATCGACGGCGGCACGCTGAAGACCGCCTGACCCGCAGGGAGAACATGTCAGTCGGCACCCCTCGCAGAGCGGCGCGGCAGTCTCCGGTATCGGGCACGGACGCGCCGCTATCACGGACTGCCCACCGAAAGCAGCACCAGGACGGCGGCCCACCGCAGGACAATGTGACGCACATCCGCGCCGAGCCTCGCGTCCAGGTCTCGGAGTCACGGACACCGGGCGGATCACGCCTTTGACGCATCACCTTTATGTATGACGCATCAACTTCCTGTCTAGGCTGGACAACTGGACACAGTGTCCGGAGGTCATCGCGGCAGCCGTTCGCCTTGCCTTCCGGGGCCCCCTGGACGATGGTGGAACCTGCCTGCCCATGTGGTGGGAGAGCCAGGAAGGCGCCATGAACGGATTCCGGAAGCTGGTCGGCCGGCTCGCTGCCCGGCCGACTGGCGCTGGTCGAGCCCCGTTCGCGGCCGTCGCCGTCACGGATCAGGACGGCCTGGTGACCTCGTGGTCCAGCGAGGCGGAGCACCTGTTCGGGTACGGCGCCGCGGAGATCATCGGCAGACCTGTCACCGATCTGCTGGCCGCAGACGGCAAGGCGCGGCATCGCGACGGCCACCCGCTGGACGTCGAGGTGCACCTGCGCCCGCTGGTCGGCACCAAGCGGGAGACGGGCTTCCTGCTGACCGCGCTGCACCGCGGCGAATCCACGAACGGGCCCGGAGACGACTCACTGGTGCGGTGGCTGTTCGACCAGCACCCCACGGCCATCGCGCTCTACGGCGGCGATGGCCTGCTGGAGCGGCAGAACCAACAGATGATCCGGATCAGCGGGCGTTCCGACGAGGACCTGCGCGGAAAGGTGTTGACCCGGACCCTGGCGAACCCCGAGTTCGAGGAGCTCCAGCAGAGGATCTTCGAGGTGCTGGAGAGCGGCAACCCACAGTCAGAAGAGTACTTCACCCAGGCACCGAGCGAGACGAGGCGGCGCATGTGGGCCGTGGACCTTCTGCCGCTCAAGGACGCGGCCGGTCGCACTCGGGGGGTGGGCGTGTCCACGTACGACTTCTCCAAGGAGTACGACTCCCGGGAGCGGCTGGCCCTGGTGAGCGAGGCCCGCACGCGGATCGGCAGCAGCCTGAAGGTGGCCCAGACCGCCCACGAGCTCGCCGAGGTCGCCGTCCCCCGCTTCGCCGACCTGGCCGCGGTCGACCTGCTCGATCCCGTCTTCCGGGGCGACGCGCCCGCGCCCGTCCGTATCGGCCCCGTCCAACTGCGCAGGGCGGCTTGCATGACGGCGTCCCCCGTCGACTGGGACTGTCCCGGCCCGGACGGGGTCATCCGCCATCCGGCCTCCTCGCCCATCGCCCGGTGCATGACCACCGGCCAGGCGGTGGTGTGTCACATCGCCGATCCCGACATCGCCCGATGGTTCGCCGAGGACCCCGTACAGGCGACACGGGCCCGCAACAGCGGTGCCCACTCGCTCATCGCCGTACCCATCCATGCCCGCGGCACCGTCCTCGGCGCGGCCTTGTTCATCAGGTACGCCACGACGAGGAAGCCCTTCCGACCCGACGATCTCACCGTTACCGAGGACCTGGTCGCCCGGGCCGCGGTCTGCCTGGACAACGCCCGCCGGTTCACCCGCGAACGCGGCATCGCGCTGGCGCTCCAGCGCGCCCTGCTGCCCCGCGGCCTGGCCGTCCACCCGGCCGCCGAGACGGCCGCCCGCTACCTGCCCGCGGGCGACGACGCCCATGTCGGCGGCGACTGGTACGACGTGATCCCCCTGCCCGGAGCTCGCATCGGTCTGGTCGTCGGCGACGTCGTCGGCCACGGCATCAACGCCTCGGCCACCATGGGCAGGCTTCGCACGGCGGTGCGCACCCTGGCCGACATCGACCTGCCACCGGACGAACTCCTCACCCACCTCGACGACATCGTCACCCACGCCGACGGCGAGCACCAGACGGACGGCACCGCCGAGATCCCCGGCGACACGGGCGCTACCTGCCTGTACGCCGTCTACGACCCGCTCTCCGGTACCTGTTCCCTGGCCCGGGCCGGCCATCCGGCACCGGCGCTGGTCCAGCCGGACGGCACAAGTACCCTCATCGAGCTACCTCCCGGGCCCCCGCTGGGACTGGGCAGCCTGCCCTTCGAGGCAGCCGATGTCACGCTGCCCGAGGGCAGCCTGCTGGCGCTGTTCACCGACGGCCTCGTCACCGGCCGGGACCGTGACATCGACGCCGGGCTCGCCACGCTCCGCCACGCCCTCGCCGAGCCCGCCTCCTCGTTGGAAACACTGTGCGACACCGTCCTGGACGCGCTGCACCCCTCGCCGCGCACCGACGACATCGTCCTCCTGCTCGCGCGCACCCGGATCCTCGACGAGGACCACGTCGCCCAATGGGACGTGCCCGGCGACCCCGCGGCTGTCGCCGAGGCGCGCCGGCGGGCGGGGGCCCAGCTTGCTGCCTGGGGGCTGGACGAGGTCGCGTTCATCACTGAACTCGTCGTGAGCGAGCTGGTCACCAACGCCATCCGGTACGCCGAAGGACCCGTGCGCCTGACCATGATCAAGGACGAGAATCTGATCTGCGAGGTCTCCGACGGCAGCAGTACCAGCCCCCACCTGCGCCGCGCTCGCGTCTTCGACGAGGGCGGCCGAGGCCTGTACATGGTCGCCGAACTCACCCAGCGCTGGGGCACCCGGTACACCCGGCAGGGCAAGACGATCTGGGCCGAAGTGGGCTCCCATCCGTCCTAGGTACGGATAGGAGCCACTCAAGTTGGGCGCCCTGCGGACGGCGTCGTCGAGCCTGATCCATCACGCGGGTGAGCATCGGGTTCTCCCCGATGCGGGCGGCTGGCACGGCGTACGCTGGTGGTTCGCCGAGGCGGCGGGGCGGAGTCGCCGCTTCGAGCACCGCCTCCCCCTCATCGGGCTCCCCGGACAGCAGCGGTGTCCAGAACCGGCCGGGGCGATGGAGTTCACCCGGATCTTGAGCTGCGCGAGGCCATGCGCCTTCGGCAGGATCATCCCGACGACACCGCCCTTGGGCCGGCCCCCTGTTCAAGGGCATGAGCGGGATGGTCCTTTGGTTCCAGACCGGCACCTACGTGGCGGACGCGCGACGCCAGCAGGGTCACAGCCAGCGCTGTAGCCGACCGTCCAGCCCGGGAGACGGATCGGCTCGGCCCACGCCTCGTCAGGGACCTTGTCCAACTCTCCGAGGAAGACCCGCGAACCCTCGTGCATCCAGGTCAGCTGCTGGACAGGCGCTGTCATCATCGCGTCCCGGCCACGGTGTTGGGGGTGACGAGCCGCGACACCACAGGGAGCACGATGTAGTCCCGAATCCCGATGAACGCCTCCAAGGACCTCGCGTCCAGGGCGAGCACCTCGTGCTTGTGCCCGGCGGCGTTCGCGGCACGAGCGCGCCGGTCCGGATGGCTCAGCAGGGCCCGCAGATCCCGGGCGTCGCTCTGGAGGGCGTCCCCGGCGTCCACCAGTCCCGCGCAATGCCGGCCCTTGCCCCGCGTCGTTGCCACTTTCACCGCCAGATGTTCCGTATGGGGGTCCAGCACAGCCGGTCCAGGTCTGCCTGGGTGACGGCCCTGCTGCTGTCGCTCATGAGCCGCACCTGACGAGGGTTTCACGGCGTTCCGGTGTCGAGACGGTGATTCTGCTACCAAGAACGGTGTCGGGTGCGGCGGCGAGCGCGTCGTTCACGGGCGGCCGGGCCGGGCGCCCGCCCGTGGGGCTCCGCCGATCGCGGCTGGGTCCGTCCGTGGGCCCAGCCGCCGGACGGTGGGGCCGAGTGGCAGGGGCCCGGGCGCACCACGGCTGCGGTTGCTGCGCATGTGCACCCTCGGATGTGGGTGCACATGCTCTGCGGTCCGTCTGTCGGACGGGTCAGGGCCGTGCAGCGGTGCGGTCGAACCGCGAGGTGAGGTACTGCGCGGCCAGGGCGTGCAGTTCCTGTGCCCGGGGGATGTGCGCACCCATGGTGAAGGTGCCGTGGAACAGGCCGCGGACGCGGTGCTGCTCGACCTCCACACCCGCCGCGGCGAGGGCCTGCGCGTACTGCTCGCCCTCGTCCCGCAGGGGGTCGAGTTCGACGGTGAGCACCAGCGCCGGCGCGACACCGGCCAGGGATGCCCGCACCGGGGCGGCGAGCGGGGTGACCGGGGCGCCGGCCAGGTAGATCTTCCAGAACTTCTTGCCGGCAGCGGCCGACAGGAACGGTCCGTCCGCGAACTCCTTCAACGAAGGCGTGTCCGAGCCGGGGTCGACGGCGGGGTAGACCAGCACCTGGGCGACCAGGGGGATGCCCCCGTCGCGGGCGCGCAGGGCGGTGGCGGCGGCGAGGTTGCCGCCGGCGCTCTCGCCCATGATCGCGATCCGCTCGGGGTCCCCGCCGAACTCGGCGACGTGCTCCCGGGTCCAGCGCAGGGCGGCGAGGACGTCATCGGGGGCGGCCGGGAACGGGTGCTCGGGTGCCAGCCGGTAGTCGACCGAGACGACGATGGCCCCCAGCCGGGCGGCGGTGGACCGGCACACCGGGTCGACGGCATCGACGGACCCGGCGGACCAGCCGCCGCCGTGCAGGAACACGACGACCGGCAGCGACTGCTCCTCCGACGGAATGTACAGCCGCACGTCCGGGTCGCCGATGTCCTCCACCCGCATGTCCGGTCCCGGCGGCTGCAGGTCGGCCGCCCCGTCGTAGATGGCTCGGAATTCCTCGATGGTGATCTGCTCGACCGGCTTGGCCCCGGAGTTCATCATCATCGCGATCATCAGCGCGGCGGCCGGATCCAGCCGCGCCAGGGGCGGGAGATCCATGGGCTGCCCGTCGATCGCCATGCCACCGAAGCCCGAGTGCGCGCTCTGGGCCAGCATCGCCAGGTAGAGCGGCCCGCCCGCGGTGAAGAAGTAGGCCGTGTTGGCCTTGCCCTTGATGTTCCCGCCCCGGTACCAGGATTTCTCGGCCTTGGCCCACAGGCTCAGGTCGAAGACGCCGTTGACCATGTCGATCCAGGCCTGCTCGGCCTCGGCGGTCGCCTCGACGCTGTGCGCCCCCGCGGAGAGAACCGTCTGCACCGCCCTCGCCGCGTAGTCGACCTGCTCCTCGATCACCAGCGGGGTGGGGAACTGGCCGGTCACGTTCAGCGGGCCGGCGATGTTGAAGAAGTTGGGGAAGCCGGCGGTCGAGATCCCGAGGTAGTTCCGCGGGCCGTCCACCCACGCGTCCTGGATGGTCACGCCGTCGCGGCCGGTGGTGGGAATGGCGGTGACGGCACCGGTGTAGGCGTCGAAGCCGATCGCCAGGATGATCACGTCGACCTCGTAGGACGCCTGCGTCGTCCGGAGGCCAGTCTCGGTGAGTTCCACGATCGGCGCCTCCCGTACATCGACCAGATCGACGTGCGGAAGGTTGAAGGCCTCGTAGTACCCGGTCTCCATCGGCGGCCGCTTGGTGGCGTACGGGTGGTCCCGCGGCAGGAGCAGTTCCGCCGTCGCCGGGTCCTTGACCCGGGACCGAATCTGGTCGCGGATGTAGTCGCTCACCGTCTCGTTGGCCCACTCGTCGTACATCAGGTCGACGAATGTGGCGAGCATGTGGAAGCCGCCCTTCTCCCAGTACGCCTGGTCGTACACCCGGCGCCGCTCGTCGGGGTCGACGGCCAGCGCCGGCTTCCCGGTGCTCTCGTAGGGCAGACCGGCCGGGCTCTCCCGCGCGCCGCTGCGGAGCTGCTCCCAGTTCTCGGCGTTCCAGGCGCGCTGGTTCGCGTCGTAGGGCTTGTTCCGCAACGGTGTCGCGTAGTTCGGCGTGCGCTGGAAGACCGTCAGATGGTCGACTTGGTCGGCGATGGTCTGGACGACCTGGATGCCGGACGACCCGGTGCCGATCACCGCGACCCGCTTGCCGGTGAGGTCCACCGGCTCGTGCGGCCAGTCGCTGGTCCGATAGAGCTCACCCCCGAACGTGTCGAGCCCCTTGAACTCCGGGTCCTTCGCGTGCGACAGGGGTCCAACTCCGGAGATGACGAAGCGTGCGGTGCGTGTCGTGCCGTCGTCGGTGACCACCATCCAGCGCGCGGCGGACTCGTCCCACGTCAGTGAGGTGACCCGGGTGCCGAACTGGATGGAGCGCCGCAGGTCGAGCCGGTCCGTGACCCACTCGAGGTAGGCCAGGATCTCCGGCTGGCTCGCGTACTTCTCGCTCCAGTGCCACTCACGCTGGATCTCGTCCGAGAAGGAGTAGCTGTAGTAGATCGACTCAATGTCACAGCGTGCTCCGGGATACCGGTTCCAGTACCACGTGCCGCCCACCCCTTCAGCGGCGTCGAAGGCCTGGACCCTCAGACCGAGTTGGTCACGGAATTTGTGAATCGCGTACAAGCCGGAGAATCCGGCTCCGAGGACGACGACGTCGTAGTCCATTGCGGTTCTGCCTCCTACCTGGAGTGTTTCGATTGAATGTAGGCTCGGGAAATAGCGGGAACTACGGTCAAGTGGTCAGATCGCCGTACAGTCATTGACCATATGGTGCAAAGGATGGAGCTTCATGACGGGCCGCCTGACGCGGGAAGTGCCCTGGGATCACGTTCGGGCCGTGACCGACGTGCTGCTGGCGGTGAAGGAGTCGTTCTCGCATGCGATGGCCGAGCACGTCATCGAGCTGATTCCCGAGCTGCGGCCGCCGGAGATCGCCGAGCTGACTCACGCCAGCTGTGCCGCGAACACCGCGGCGTTCCTGGACAACCTCGGCCGAGGCGTCCCCACCTCCCAGGTGACCACCACACCCGAAGTGCGGAGCTATACACGCGAGTTGGTCAAGACGGGCCTCTCGCTCGACGCGCTCCTGCGCGGTTACCGACTGGTGGCCGCCTACGTCATCGACCGGTGGGGCGACGCGGTTGCCGATCAAAAGGTGCCTGATCCAGCCGGAATCGCGGTGATCAGATACGGGACGGCCTACCAGCTCGAGTGGCTGGACGTCATGTGCGAACAGTTGGCCGAGGAGTACCGCACCGAGGCCGAGAGGCTTGCCCAACAGCGGTCCAAGGCACGACTCGACGAGCTGCACGCGGTCCTGACCGAGCCGGAGACCACGACCGAGGCCGCGAGCCGCAGACTGGGATACCGCATGCGCGGCATGCATCGGGCACTCGTTCTCCGCGACACCTCGGCGCGGCCGTCCGGCACCGTGCTCAACGCCGCGCTGCGCACGCTGACCAGCAAGCTGGGCATCACCGAACATCTGGCAGTGCGGCCGGACGGACGGACCATGTGGTGCTGGTTGCCCTGGACCACCTCGATGAGCGTGCGGCTTCCCGAGCCCTCCGAACCGGTACTGCTCGCCGCGGGGCGTCCGGCACGCGAACTGGACGGGTTCCGCCGTAGTCACCGGGACGCTGTCGAAGCGATGCGGGTGGCCATGCTTGCCGGCCGGCGGGCCGGAACGGTCACGGACTATGCCGACGTCGAACTCGCCGTGCTGTGCACCGGCTCGGAGACCGACCGTACGCGGGAGTACGTCGAGGACGAGCTGGGGCGGCTACTCGCCGATGACGAGGCGGCGCGTCGGACCCGGGAAACCCTCGTCGCCTACTACGAGGCCAACAGCAACTTCCGTGCAGCCGCTGCCCGGCTCGGCGTCCACCACAACACCGTGCGCTACCGCCTTGAACAGGCCGAACGCCTCCTCGGCCACCCCGTCAACGAACGTCGCCTGGCACTGGAGATCGCGCTGCACCTCGCCGAGACCCTGGGCATGACCGCGAGAACGGAACCGGCGGACCGATGACGGTTACCGGGCAGCCGCAGGGCGTTCGGAATTCCCGGCTCAGTGAGCTAGCGGGGCTGCTCGAAGTTCGTGGTAAAGGTTCCCGGGGCCATCGGGCACCAGACCGCCGGTGGCACTTCATAGTCGTGCCCTTCCCATGCCTCGGTGATCCGGTCCATGTCGGCGCTGTACTCGATCCAGCTTCCCCACGGATCCTGGATGTAGTGGAACATGTTGGAGCCGATCGTGTGACGGCCCAGGCCCCAGCCGACTACGTGACCCTTGTCGGCCATGGTCTGCGCCCCGACGGCGATCTGGTCGAAGTTGGTGACTTCCCAACTCGAGTGGTGAAGGCCGGTGTGCGTCGACTGGATGAACCCGAACACATGGTGGTCACCGGGTCCGGAATTCATGAACGTCGCATGGCCGGGGATACGGTCCGACAGTTTCAGACCGAGGCGCGACGTGTAGAACTGTTCCGCCTTCGCCATGTCGGGAACGAACATCAGCATGTGACTGAGACGTCGTGGAGAGGCCGGAGTGCCGGCGGTCTGCCACCGTGTCCGGTCCACCCTTTGGATGTTGTCCCCGAAGTTGAACTCCTGTTCCTCCGGGAGGGCCTTGCGCCAAGGAGCGAGCGGATCTTCTCGGAGGTTCACCAGGATGCCGTTGAGGTCCTCGAACCACAGTCCTCCCTGGTCCGCGCCGCGCGGTGCGTCGACGAGAGAGGTTCCGGTGGACTCGATATGCCTCTTCCAGTCGGCAAGGGACCCCTCCTCGATCGAGAAGGCGACATACTGCAGCTGCTTGCGGGGCCCTTCGTGGAGGACGGCCTGATCCATGTCACGGCCATCGCACCGGACCGCGAGAGCCTGGTCCCGCTCTTCGACCTGCAGGCCGAAGTTGCGGTAGAAATCATGCCCGACACCCAGCGACGGGATCTGCAGGCCGTAGCGCAGAATTCCTCGTACCCTCATTTTTCACTCCTACTTTCTTGTTCCACTTGCTTTGTCCCTCAGATTCCGACGAATCCCTTGGCCTGATCGGCTTCGGACCAGGAGTGGCAGACGACCCCCGTGAGTTGTGTCCGTTTGCAGGTGGCCGCCGGATCGCAGGGGCACACGACGATCGAGTCCTCGTTTCCGTTCAGCGTCTTGTGGCTCCAGTCCGGATCCACGAGAAGGGGGCGCCCCTGCATGATCACGTCGGCGAGTCCCTTCTCGAGCACGGCTCGGGCGTCCACGGGACTGCCCAGCCCGCCGTTCGCGAAGAGGGGGGTGCCGGTGGCGGCGGAGATGGTGCGGAAGACGTCGGCGTTGAAGACGGTCGGGTCGTTGCCGGTGAGACGAACCTGCTCGCGGATCGACTCGAACGTGGTCGGAATCGGTGCGATGAAGTCGACGCCGATCTCCTCGAGGTCGTGTGCCAACCGCGCGGCCTCCGCCGGCTGCCAGCCGCCCGGCATCATCTCGTCGCTCATCAGGTGGTACCCGACCAGCATGTCGTCGCCGACCGCGTCGACGATGTCCGCGACGACTTCCCGCGCGAGACGCGTGCGTCCCTCGAAGTCGCCCCCGTATGCGTCGGACCGCTTGTTCATGCGGGGTGCCTGGAACGAGGACAGCAGGAAGCCCTGGGCACCATGCACATGGACTCCGTCGAAACCGGCGTCACGCGCGAGTCGAGCGGCACTGACGAAGTCCTGGCGCGCCTGGTCCAGTTCTTCGTGGGTGGCCTCGGCGGGAGTCACGGTGCGGTCGGCCGTGAGAGGGAACGGAACCGCACTCGGGGCGAGTCGCCGGGCCGCCTCGTACTGTTCCCACGGACCCGCGTAGCGACCCGCGTGCACGATCTGGATGACCGCGAGGGCTCCGTGCGCATGAATCGCGCTCGCGAGTTCGGTGAGGCCGTCGAGGAACTCAGGACCGGAGATCAGGCACTGCCGGGGAAGCTGGCGCCCTGACTGGCTGATGGCGAAATTCTCGGTCATCACCATGGCGGCACCGCCGGCCGCGCGACGTGCGTAGTGCCCGATCGTCGCAGCCGTGACCTCGCCGGTGGGACTCCCGTAGGAGACCGACAGCGGTGCCTGCGCGATCCTGTTGCGCATGACGCGTTTGCCCAGGTCGAGCGGCTCGGCGAGGCGATCCTGCCCCGCGGCCGGGAAGTGGTCAGAACTCATGTCCGGTCTTTCTCGCTGGTCGTGCCGAAGACGGGCGTGGGGTCGAAGTACACCCGGTAGTCGGTGATCAGCCCGTCCGCGTCGCTGTCGTAGACGGTGGCCACCGGAATGGTCACCGGCGGCCGGCCGTCGACCCGGTAGGTGACGTCCAGCTCGATCAGCGTCGTGCGGTCGTTCCCCATCACGCTCACCACTCGATGAGAGATGCCGTCGAGCGCGCCAAGGAACGAGCGGTTCGCCTCGGCGATCGCCGCATGTCCTCGCGCAGGCTCCTGATTCCCGAAACGCTGGGTGCCGTCAAGCGCGAAATACGCGATCAGCGCGTCGATGTCGCCGCCGTCGATGGCGGCGAAGATCGCCTCGGCCTCGGCGCGTCTGCCGGCCGCTGTCCCGCTCACTGCCCGGTCCCGGCTGATGCCGCGCCGTGGGCCTTCTCGCGGGCCATCCGGATCGTCGTCCTGACGGCGTTGAGGTAGCCGGCCGCCATTTCACCGGCGAAGGCGGACTCCTCAGACCCGCCCGGCTCCATGCCCCTGACGGCGAGCCGGAAGCGGAAGGTGAGCTGCAGCTCGCCCTGCTCGTCGACCTGGAGGTCGTTGTCGATCGTGCCCATGACCTCGCCGCGGGTGCGAACGAAGTGCACCAGACGCTGGGGGTACCAGGTCACCACCTCGGTGACGGGCTTTCCGAAGTTGATGATGTCGCGAACGATCCCCCCGTCGAACTCCTCGGTCACCGTACAGGCGGTGATCTCGGGGACGTACCGCATTGGATTGCGGGCCTTGTCGATCAGGCCTTCCCACATCTGGTCGACGGTGATGTCGGGGCCAGTCCCGTCATTCACCGTCAGGGTGCGCTCGATCTCGATCATGGGATCCGCCTCTTCTTGGCGTGCGGGTGCGGGTGCGGAGCCGGGGCTCCCGAGTCATCGGTGCTCGTGTGGAAGGAGCATCGGCCGTCCGCGGTCCGGCGAGGCGAGCCCGCACAGAGATTTCATGCTGCGAAAAGTCGCCGCCCGGGACCCCTCCACAGGGGCTCCACCCGGACAGTCGGCCGTATGAAATCTCCTGCATGGTCACTCGCCCAGTACGTCACCGAAGACGATCCCCGGCCCCGGGCAGGTGTGCTGAGCGACGGCGTGATAAGGACACTGCCAGAGGGCCTGCACGGCTCGGACGTTCTGCAGCTGTTGCGGGACTGGCCGACGGCGAGCCAGGCCCTCCGACAGATCGGTCAGGAGGTGAGCATTGACGCGTTGGCCGCAATTCCCGGGGCGGAGCTCTCCGCGCCCGTGACCTATCCACCGAAGGTGCTGGGTGCCGGGGCCAACTACCTCGACCACGCGACTGAAATGGGAACGAAGCCACCCAAGGCGCACGGTCGGGCGTTCCTCTTCCTCAAGCCGCCGACCACCACCGTCATCGGACCGGAGGCGCCCGTCGTCATCCCGCACACGAGTGACCCTCGCCTCGACTGGGAGGTGGAACTCGCAGTCGTCATCGGCTCGGGCGGGCGCCACATCCCCAGTCATCAGGCCATGGAGCATGTCGCCGGATACACCGTGGCGAACGACATCTCCGCGCGCGGCGACTTCCCGAATCCGGACAGTGTCGCGCCCGTATTCCAGTTCGACTGGCTCGCACACAAGGGTCAGGACGGCTTCTGTCCGCTCGGCCCCGGCATCGTCCCGGCCTGGTCGATACCCGACCCGTACGGCCTTTCACTGGGGCTCGACGTGAACGGCGAGAGCATGCAGCGTTCCAGGACAGCCAACATGGTCATCCGGATCGAGGACCTGATCGCCGGCGCGAGCCAGTGGGTGACCTTGGAGCCGGGAGACGTGCTGTTGACCGGGACGCCCGCTGGCGTAGGCGCAGGCAGGGACCACTTCTTGCAGGCGGGCGATGTCACCCGTGCCTGGATCGACGGCATCGGTGAGCTCACGAACCGCATTGTCGAGGCGAAGTAGGAGTTCACGGCTGCCTGAGCCAATCGTCGTACGGCCCCGCGACGGGCGCCGTGCGAACCGCACCGACCGATGCGGTGCCGGCGAGTGCGAGGACGTTGTCGGCGATGATGGCCTTGCCCTCGGCGGGGACGGGTGATCCGTCCCCGCCGAGGGCAAGGCAGCGCAGCCCGCATCGCGGAAGGCGCCGCTCATGGTCGCCGCACCGGGCGGGCCGCCCGGTGCGGAGCACCCCGTGAGCGGGTCCGGATCAATGAGCTGCGGGACGGCCGACAGCCCTCCGTTGCGATGCCCCGTCGTGCGACGGCGCCCCTCTGTAAGCCGCCGAAGTATTGTCCAACAGCCACCTGACCAGGCATATGATGACAATCTCGTCGGCTGGAGAGGAGAGCGTATGTCGCGTGTCAGTGAGCCGCGGCCGGCGCCTTCCGGGGTCGCGGCGAAGAGCGTGCAGAACGTGTTGCGGCTCGTAGAGGTTCTGGCCGAGCGCAAGTCGATCAGGGTACGCGAGGCAGCGGGTCTGCTGGGAATCTCCGAACCGACGGCCTACCGGCTTCTCTCCGCCCTCCATGCGCACAACTGGGTGACCAAGGACCACAGTCACGTCTATCACTGGAGTGCGGGCTTCGGTCCGCCGTCCGCTCTTCCCCGGCCGCGCAGCGTCGAGGCGACCGTGCTTCCCTTCCTGGCGGAAATCAGCGAAGCGACGGGTCATTCCGTCAACTTCTGCATCCTCGAGGGCAACGGCGTCAGGTCTCTGGTGGGAATGGCTTCGCGTCAATGCCGCCTGCCGTTGCGCGACGGACAGCTGCTGCCGGCCCACAGCACCTCTGCGGGACATGTGCTTCTCGCCGATCTGCCCGAGCAGGAGCTGCTGGAGCTGTATCCGCTCGGTGTTCCCGGCAACCCTCGTGATCCAGGGTTCGACCTCAGAGAACTCCGGCGACGCCTCGCGCTCGTACGACGGAAGGGCTGGGCCCTCAACGATGAGGTCTCGGAGCGGGGAGTCATCGGTCTGGCGGTCCCGATTCGGGACCCCGGACAGGGGCGAGCAGTGGGGACCCTCGCCTTGATCGCATCCGCCCTGCAGGCAACACGGGATGACATACGCCAGTTCTTGCCTCTGCTCCTGGACACCGCCGCACATGTCTCAAGCCGGCTCTGACGGTGAGGGGGTGACGCCGCCCGCAGGTCGCGGCCACCGCGCTGGCCGACAGCGCGGTGGCCGCCGTGCCGCCATCCGGAACCGATCCTGCTGCCCGAGAAGTCGGTCTCGTGACCACGAGCGACGTGCGAACCCGGCAATTGCCCGGCGGCGAGAAGAGCGACCGATGCTCCGGTGGCCTGACGAGCGAGGCGTGGCTTGGCGGCGGTCTCTTCGCGAGCGGCCTCGTGGGCGGGTTCACAAGGTTTGACGGGCAAGCTGTGACCGGGTCGTGCGCTACGGAACGACTCGCTTCACGGATTCTGGTGTGCGGAACGCAGCGTCTCCCCGGGTGGGAACGCCCTCGGCGCCGCGGCCGCTTAGTGCCGTCGCTAGGGCATGAGGTCGTGCTCGATGTCCGCGGCCGTCGATCTCAGGAGGGCGGCCAGGCGCGGCAACGCGTGACACCTCACTCGCCGGCCGATCCGAGAATCACCCTGAAAGTTGAGCTGCGGCCCGGCACGGGCCGGATTGCTGCCAGGCTCGGCGCTCGTGATCCGGCATGCCCCGAAAAGCATCGGTGACCAGCCGGCGGCAGCGCCTTGCCGAGCGTCGGCGGAGATGCCCGGCTGGATCGGACGGCGGGTGCGCGGGTGACCTTGTAGTCGGGGCTTCGAGTTTGTGAATCGCCGTCGGCATCCTCCAGATCCATCCCCGCACCCCCAGCCTGACCGCGATGACCGCGGCAGCCTGGGCTACGTCTCCGACGGTCGGTTCATCCTCGAGGGTCAAAGCCATGGCGTCATAGCCGCACAGGCGGACGACCGGCTCTGCGGAGCCGGTTCTAGCCGAGCGGCACTCGCTCAGGCGCCGGCCCGGGTGGTGAACCCGCAGCCGATGGCAGCACGCGTCAGTTGGCCAGCCAGCCGCCGTCGACAGGCAGGACGACTCCGTTCACGAAACTGGCCTCGGGTGAGCACAGCCACGTCACGGCGGCGCCGACCTCACCGCTCCGCCCGAACCGCTTCTGCGCGGTGCGCTCGACGGTGGTCCGTATGACGTCGGCGGGCATCGCCGCGGTCATCTCCGTGGCGATCGGGCCGGGTGCGACTGCGTTGACGCGCAGGCCCCGGTCGGCGAACTCGTGCGCCACGCTCCGGGTCAGGCCGACGACTCCGTGCTTGCTGGCGGCGTACGCGGCCTTGCCCGCACGGCCGACCTGCCCCCAGATCGAGGCGGTGTTGACGATGCAACCACCGGTCTTGAGCAACTCGGGAATCTCGTACCGCATGCACAGGAAGGTGCCGGTGAGGTTGACCCCGATCACCCGCTGCCAGTCCTCCGGTGCCAGGTCGGCGGTGCGCCCGGTCGAGGAGACCCCGGTGTTGTTGAACGCGAAGCGGCGCGCAGTTGGACAACGAGCATCGGAATCGTGATGACCAGCGTCACCAGGGTCGCGGCAATTCGGGTTCCCTGCGCCGTGGTGCGCTGGGCGAAGAGGTCGCCCAGCGTGTAGCGGCCGTTGTCGCGTATCGCCTGGGCGAAGAACAGTGCGACACCCAGCGCCAGCAAGGTGTCCACGGCGAACGTCACACCGTCGTAGCCGTACAGGGCGATGGTCCCCGAGGCCCCCAGCAGGAAGACCGAGATGTGCTCGCCGGCCATGGCGAAGCCGTTGAACACCGGGGACAGGGAGCGGTCGGCGACGTAGAGCTTCTCAGGGGTGTCTTCCTCCGCCGCGGCCAGCATGAAGATCCACAGCAGCGCCAGGCCGATGAAGACCAGGAAGGCGATGATGACGGAGCGCCTGACGCCCGGACCCGCGGGGTTGAGTACGCCCGAGCTCAAGATGTCGAAGGTCACCGCTTCACCTCCAGGAGGCGTCGTACCACCAGGCGGTGGCGACGAAGAGGCAGCACTGCAGGACGTTCCACAGCAGGCCCAGCGTCAGCGGCCCGAGCACGGGCACCGCGGGAACCTCGGTGAAGCAGGACAGCAGGATGCCGGCGGCGAGGGGGACGGTGTTGACGAGGAGGAGGACTCGCCCGGCGTGATCGGTGGCTTCGCGGTGGCTTTCACGGTGCTCCGACCGCTCAGCGTCGTGCGAATGGTCTGGCTTCGGCCAGGGACCGGGTGGAGTCGGGTGGGCATAGCGGTCCACGAAAAACCTCCGGACAGTGAGGGTTGGTGACCGAGCGCGCAGGGCTCCGGCTCAGGGCACGAGGTACCGACCGACGGCCGAAGTGGCGTACTCCGGCACATGAGGGGCGGGGGAAGGGATACAAGCGGCGGGCCAGGCACGGATCTACGGGCCCTGGCGGGTGCTCGCGACGGCGTGCGCCTGCCAGAGCCGCTGCCGTCGAGTTGCCGTTCAGGTGACGGGAGAATCACTGATCGTGTTCCGTCTGTCAAACCGCGCTGATGATGGCCACCGGCCTGTTGGGACCAGGCGGCGTGGGCCGCCAGAAGGGGGCAGTGATGAGCCGCGCAGCACCGCCCGTCCTCGCGCTGCACGAAGTGACGTTCACTTAACTCGGCGGCGTCGTCGCCGCCGCGCGCGACCTGTCGCTGGAAGTACCGGAAGGCACAACGATCGTGCTGCTCGGGGCGAACGGCGCTGGCAAGACGAGTACCGTCCTGAGCGATCACGAACCTGGTCGGCCACCCACGGAGGCCGCTCGACCGGCCGGATCGAGCTCGACGGCACGCGCGTCGACGGGCTCTCCCCGTCGCGGCTGCCGGCGCTGGGCGTGGCCCACGTCATGGAGAACCGTCGGGTGTTCGCCGGGCTCAGCGTGGAGGAGAACCTGCTCGCCGGCGGGCATACGCTCAAGGGGCGCAAGGATCGACTCGCTGCGCCGGGCGAGGTCCTGGAGGTCTTTCCGCGCCTGGCGGAACGGCGCCGCCAGAAGGCCGGATACCTGTCGGGCGGCGAGCAGCAGATGCTCGCGATCGGACGTGCCCTGATGCAGTCGCCGCGCCTGATGTTGCACGAGCCCTCGCTCGGGCTCGCGCAGTGGGGGACCTGCATTCTGCTCATCGAGCAGAACACCTCCCTGGCCCTGGAGATCGCGTCCCACGGCTATGTGCTGGAGCAGGGCAGGGTCGCCGCCGAGGGCACCGCGGAGCAGCTCCACGGCGACCCCGACCTGCGGGACGGCGGGGCCATCTGGCAGCCACGTCATGCGTATGGCGCTCTGCTCGGCTGCTCGATGACAGTGCGTCCCCGCTATCCCGCCTTCTTCACGTCCGACCGGAGCTCACGTGTGGCCGCGAGCGTCGTCTCCACGGCGTCGATGTAGCCGACCCGGACGGCCTCGAAATAGGCACGCTCCTGCTCACCGTCGGGCTCGAGATCGTCGCGCGTGAGCTCGACCCTGAACCGGAGCACCAGGCCGTCGTCCGTGTCGTGGATCTCGTTGGTGATGTAACCAGTCGAGTTGCCTTCGACCCGGTCGAACCGCACCACATTCAGGGGTGTGAAGGTAACCCGCTCGATGTGACGCTCGCCCCCGCCGGTGATCTCACGAAGCAGCCAGTTGTCGCCCTCCTCAAGGACCTCGCAGGTCTCGATCGCCTTGACGAACCTGGGCGCGTTCCGGGCCTTTATCTCGAGCCCGCCCCAGACGTCCTCTCGCGAGAGGTAAGCCTGACCGGGTTTGTTCACGACAACATCATGAACGATCGTGGCCATCTCAGGTAGCCTGCTTTCTTCCTGTCGTGGAGCCGAATTGGCAGGTGCGGGTTGCGCGGCGAGGCGGATCGTTTCGACGTTTTATTACTCATTCTCGAACCGTTGCATTGCCGCTAACGAGGTGTTTCCGGTTGGTTGCGCCAGACACCTGGTGCGGAGGACGGTACTGCCAGTAATGCGCGACAACAATGACCTGTTCGGTTCCCTGTGATCGCCGTGAGTTATCAAGGCTGTTGATATCCCAGGGTCATCACAGGGGGTCGGACAGATATTGGAGGTGGTGGTCTGTCCGACCCTAGTCTGGATCTTCGGCTCTGAAAGCAACTCGAAAGGGAGGGCTCCGCATGAGCGGCGCGTTCACGACGACCCCGGGCATGCTCCTTCAGGTACGCGACCCCGGCGAAGGCGCACCCTTCGTGGTCGTCGCCGACGGGGCCGGGAAGTACCGGCACCTCCCGCACGAGCTGCGGAACAAGCCGATGATGGATCTGCTCACGGAGTGGGAGACCGTTGATGCGGTGCTGGCCGCCTCCGAACAGGACCAACTTGAGCCGGTCTCGGATTTCGAGGTGATCGCGCCGATCACCTATCCCCGGGCCGTGCTGTGCGCGGGAGCCAATTACGTCGACCACTTCGAAGAGATGGGGATCGAGCGGCCCGCGGTGGCCCCGCCGCCCTTCTTCTTCCTCAAGCCGCCGGTGACAACGGTCGTCGGTCCCGACGCCGCGGTTGCCCTGCCCGCTGGCGACAACCCCCGGTTCGACTACGAGGCGGAGTTGGCCGTGGTCATCGGGCGCACCACCCGGCGGGTTGCCCCTGATGAGGCGCTTGATCATGTCGCTGGTTACACGATCGCCAACGATCTGTCCGCACGTGGACGGTTCGTACGGGAGGACGCGATCGGGGCTCCGTTCGCCTTCGACTGGCTGGGGCACAAGTCCCAGGACGGCTCCTGCCCACTCGGTCCTGGGCTGGTGCCGGCGAGGCTGGTCGGTGATCCGTCGGCACTCGCCATCCGGACGGAGGTCAACGGTGCCGTCAAGCAGGACAACACGACCGCCGCGATGTACGTGCCGCTTCAGGACCTCATCTCGTACGCGTCGCACACGATGACCCTCAACCCGGGTGACGTGATACTGACAGGCACGCCGGCCGGCGTGGGAGCGCCTCGGGGGGAGTTCCTCGAAGCCGGCGACGTCGTGAGTATCACCATCGAGGGCCTTGGAACGCTCGTCACTCCCATCGGCCCTCCAGACGTTCGATGACGTGACGCTCGCCGCTGGACCGAGGAGGGCCTGACAGCCCTCCTCGGAAGTCTTTTCGCTGCACGCGCGCGGGGTTCGACGCCCTTCCCGGGCGGAGCCCACAACCGCCGCAGACCGGTCGTTGCGTACGTCGCCGCCAACAGCGAGACAATGGTCGGCCGGTCCACTCCACCGGCTGCGACCTTCGCCGAGCCCATGCCATTCCGGCATGTGTTGCGGCGGCCCGCCAGGGCAGTCGTCGGCGCTCGGACCAGGACCGTGCGACACGCCGAGCCCGCCGCCAGGATGCTCACCAGCTGGCGCGTCAGCGCGCAAAGGGTACCGCCGCCCGCCCACAGCGCCGGTACCCAGGACGACAAGTGCCTGCGGCTGCACGGCGGGTGGGCATGGCGGCGGTACCCGAAGCAGATGAGGTTCTGAAGCGCACTACGCGCGCTTCCTCAGGAGGGCACGTAGTTGAGGAGCGCCACGCGACCGACACCGTTGCCGGCCTCCATGTAGGCGTGTGCCGTGCCGGCGTCTTCCAGCGGGAAGGTGCGATCGACCACGCTGCGGAATCCGGCCTCGACCTCGCCCCAGAGGCGCGGTGCTGCCTCCTTGTGGCCGGTGAGGACGCCGATCACTCGGTGGCCCCAGCGGTAGAGGCGCCTCAGATCGATGTCGACCCGCGGGCTGAGGAAGGCGCCGGAGCTGACGATCGCGCCGCCCGGTGCCAGCGCCGCCATGCCCTGCTCCCAGAGATCCCGGTCACCCAGGTTGTCGATGACGATGTCGGCCCCCTCTCCGTCGAAGACACCCCGCAGTTCATCGGCGAGTGTCTTCGATCCGGAGTCGAGGACCGTTTCGAAGCCGAGCGCGGCGAGCCGCTCTCGCTTGCTGGTGTCCCTCGACGTGACGACGACTCGAGCACCCAGATGCTTGGCGAGCAGCGCCGTGGTCGAGCCGAGCGCCGAGGACGCGCCCTGGACGACGACTCGCTGGCCACGCTCGTATCCGGCTCGTTCGAGCTGGGTGAGTCCGACGACTCCCGCGAGGGCGACGGCGACCGCGTCGGCAGGGGACATTCCGGCGGGCACGGGGAAAGCGTTGGAGGCGGGCACGGCTATGTGGTCCTTGTAGGCCCCGGGCAGGGTGATGCCCAGCATCCCCGATGCCGGCGACAGTTCCGGGTATCTGGGTCGGACCACCGGGTCGTCATAGCTGATGATCGGGAAGACCGCGACATGGTCGCCGATCTTGTGCTGCGTGACGTCTGAACCGACGGCGACCACGACGCCGGCGTGCTCGGCGCCGAGCACGTGCGGCAACGGGAAATCCCGGTACGGGCCGCGCCCGGAGCGGGCGAGGAGATCGAGTGTTCGGCCGACGCTCACGGCGGCCACGCGGATGAGCACGTCTGCCGGACCAGGGGTCGGTGTCGGCACCGACCCCACGTAGAGCACCTCCGGCCCGCCGTGCTCTTTGAAGAGCACAGCTCGCGTGGTGTCACCGGGCGGCTCGGGTTGCGGCCAGATGTCGACGGTCGCGGCGCTGATGGTTGTCATGTCTTCTCTTCATTCTTTCTGATCTGCCGGGCCCGAGGCCATCAACGCGGACAGCACTTCGACTTACGGTGCGTAGACAGGCGCCAGGTCGAAGTACACGCGGTACGAGGTGATCTTGCCCGCGTCGTTATAGGAAATGATCGTGACGGTGGGCAGCGTGACCTGCCGGCCGTCGAGCCGGTCGTAGGTGACAGATGCCTCGATGACCACGTCGGTCTCGTCCGACCAGGTCTTGAGGATCGTGTGTCTGAGGCCGGCGATGGTCTGGTGGAAGGCGGCCAGGTTTTCGCCGATCTGGGCCCGGCCGATCTTCGACTCTTCGTTGCCGAACGTGGTGGAGACGTCCTCGGCGAACATGCTCAAGATGGTCGGCACGTCCTGGGATTCGATCGCGGCGAAGACCTCGGCGATGTGATCCGTGTTCACGTTGCTCATCGGGGGCTCCCGTCGTCGTCTCAGAAGCAGAAGGTCGAGCAGGGCGGCCGCTGCCGAGCCCACTCCTCATGGATCTCGTGGGCCGCGGTGTATCAGGCCGGTGAAGGCGACGTTCTTCACGCCGGGATGCGCGGCCGGCTACCGGCCGATCTCGACGCCGACTGTGCCGATGTTGAGCACGCCGGTCGGCAGCCCGGCAGGTTTCGCCGCGGTCGCCGACCCGAGTGCGGTGAGCGTTGTCTCGGGTGAGGGCCTGAGCACCACCGCGCAGCCCGACGCGAGCGCCGACGCGACCTCGCACGGCTGGTCCGGGCAAGTCCGGCGCAATAAGCGCACCAGCCGGACCGGGCCCCCGCCTTCGGAGGCCTGGACCAGGCCGATCGGCATACGGTTCTGCACGGTGGTGAGCGCGGCACGCTCGGCGCGGATCTTGCCCAGCTCCTCGGCGAGCCCCTCCAGGAGGATGGCGCGCTCTTCCGGGCCGATACCGGCCCACTCCGGTGAGCACAGGGCACGCCGCGCGGCGGCGACCCCGCGACGTCCGCATCCGAGAGATCGGCCGACGGTGCCGTCCGACGCGAACCGCTCCCCGCTCGTCGGTGAGATGACGGGGACCGTCCGGCTGCTCGATGGCTCGCGCCACCCCCCATCGGCTAAAAGGGGGTCGTCCGCGTGCATCGATGCGCGCGGACCGGTCAGGACCGAGGCGCTTCTTCGAAGTTGATGTGGAACGTCTCGGGGGGCATCATGGCGCACCACACGGCCGGGGGAACGTCGGTGCCGCTCGGTTCCCAGTTCTCGCCGATCTTGTCGATGTCGCTGAAGTACTCGATCCAGCTGCCCCAGGGGTCGCGGATGTAGGTGAACAGGTTGGAGCCCAGGCTGTGGCGGCCCAGGCCCCAGGCCTCGCTGTACCCGCGCTGCGACATGGTCTGCGCGCCGATCGCGATCTCGTCGATGTTGGCGACCTCCCAGCTGGTGTGGTGCAGGCCGGGGTGGGTGCTCTGGATGAACCCGAAGATGTGGTGGTCGCCGGGGGCGGAGTGCATGAACGTCGCCCCTCCGGGGATCTTGTCCGACAGCCGCATGCCGATCGTGCGGGTGTAGAACTGCTCGGACTTCTCGTTGTCGCTCGAGAACAGCAGCAGGTGTCCCATGCGGCGCGGCCTGGTGCGGGAGTTAATCAGCGTCTGCCAGGCAGCCTGGTCCACGCGGGGGGCGACGTCACCCCAGTTGTAGGTCTGCTCGCCGAAGGAACGCCACTGGGCCAGGGGCTCCTCGCGCAGGTTGATGTGGTTGCCGTCGGGGTCACGGAACCACAGGCCGCCCTCCCGGCCGCCGGCCGGCGCGTCCAGCAGCTTCAGGCCCAGCCCTTCGAGGTGGCGGGTCCACTCGTCCGTCGACCCGTTCTCGATGCCGAATGCCACGTGCCCGATGGCCTTCTTCGGGCCCTCGCTGATCAGGGCCTGGTCCTGGTCCCGTCCGTCGCACCGGACGACGAGCCGACCGTCGTCCTCTCCGGTTTCGAGGCCGAAGTCGCCGTAGAACTTCTCGCCCTGTGAGAGGTCGGGCACCTGCATACCGAAATGCAGCAGGCCTGTGACTCGTAGTGTCATGTGCTGGCTCCCGCGTGTGTCGTGCACGGTGTTCTTGTATACGGACTCGGCCTTGGCGAAGTAGGAGCACTCTCCTGTCCATCCGGCTCGAGCTCGGTCGGGTCCGCTTTGATGCAAAAGATGCATTGGCGGATAGAGTTCCTTGGCCGGTCAAATGGACCCGGTGCTGGCCCACGTTAGAGACAGGCGCAACGAACGTTCCAATACCTGTTCGGGGCTCTGTGATAAGCGAGAACTATCAGTCCGTTGATACCTGCGAGTTATCACAGCTGGGTAGACGGGTCTTTGTCACCGTGTCTCGCGCGCAGTAGCTTCGATCGCAGCAGGTGCCAGGCTCGATCGACCGGAGGCCACTCGTGAGCGACAGCGCAACGGACACAGGCCTGCGGGAGTCCCGCGTAGAGCTTCGCACAGGCAGCCTGTGCGTGGTCGACGACGGCGATGGCGGCGCGACCCTCTGCCTCCACGCCGACGTCCACCAGCGACTGCTCTGTGAACTCGGCGCCGGGGAAGTCGGCGAAGAAGTGATCGGGTCCGCTCGCGCGGGCCGGATCGCCGACGGACTCGCGCTCCTCGCGCCCCATCTCCTCCGGTCGCTGCTCCCCGTCGCGCCGGCGGGCATGCCCGCCGGCGGCAGCGCACCGGACGTCTTCGGTCTGAGCGGCCCGGCCCCGCGCGCTGCGGCGATCGGCGACTCGGCCCGGCGGGCAGCAGGCGTACGCTGCCCGCCGACGGTGGTCTGGGACGCCGCCGACGGCGTGATCCCGCAGTCGTACGCCGAGGAGCGGGTCGCCTCGCTGCAGGACGGCCGAATGTCCTGGGTCCAGGGAGCGGGACACCTTCCCCACGCGGAGGATTTCGACGGCTTCCTGTCCGAAGTCGGACGGTCGGACGACAGGAGCCCGCTGTGGAACTGAGGCACCTGCGGTACTTCGTGACCGTCGTGGAGGAGATGCACTTCCGGCGGGCCGCCGAACGACTCTTCATCGCTCAGCCGGCCCTGAGCAAGCAGGTCAAGGCGCTCGAGGACGAGCTGGGCACTCAGCTGCTGAACCGCAACCGGCGGACCGTCACTCTGACCGAGGCCGGCAGTGCGTTCTACGAAGAGGCCATCGCCGTGCTCAAGCGAGTGGACGTCGCCAAGGAACGCGCCCGAGCCACCGGCAACGGCCTGACGGGACAGTTCAGCATCGGTTTCATCCCGCAGGCGCTGTTCGGCCTGCTGCAGCACACCCTCAGACGCTTCCGGGAGCACTACCCGCAGGTGCGAATCCGGGTCGTCGAGGGCTTCACCCACGACGGCATCGAGCGAGCGGCGCGTGGTGAGGTCGACTGCGCGTTCGTCCGCCTGCCCATCGAGCAGCGTGCGGACCTGGAGGGGGAGACGGTCGCGTACGAGGAGGTGAGGATCGCTCTTCCCACGACCCATCCGCTGACCGAGCAGCCCGACCTGGACCTCGCGGACCTGGCGGCAGCGGATTTCATCCTGTTCGAACGGCACCTGGAGCCGGGGCTTTACGACTCCTACATCGCCGCCTGTGCGAGCGCCGGCTTCAGCCCGCGGGTCCTGCACACCGTGACGTCGCTCTACTCGACTCTCGGACTCGTCGGCGGCGGCCTCGGCGTCGGGTTCGTGCCCGCCACCGCCCGCACCACCGCCCCTACCGGCGTCACCTTCCGGCGCCTCAGACGCGGCGCACCCCAGGTCCAGGTCGGGCTGGTCTGGCCGGCTCAGGGACGTACGCCCGTCCTGGACAACTTCCTCGCTCTTCGCCCCTGGACAGGCGCCACGCACGAGGTGGTTCCGCCGTCACCTGCCGAGCCGTCTCCGGCGGGGCCGGTGGTCGCCGTCAACCAGCAAACGGCCATGGGGGCGGCCGCGCGATGCAGCTCACCCACGATTGACCCGGCAGGAGATCCGATGCCATTCGGCTCCCCCCTGTCCTCGTTCGCCCCGCCGGCTCCCAGCCCAACCCTCCCGACGCGTTCCACGGCGCCTTCCTGAGCGCCCGAGCGGCGTGGGGGTGGTCTGGTCTCGGCGGCTGCCCGCACCGGCCGGTGTCCATGACGGCGAGCTCGGTGTTCATGGATGAGGGGCCGCGCGACAAGCGCGGTCGATGCCCGCGACGCCATGATCGTGGCCGCCGAGACCCTTGAGCTCAAGGAAGCGCCGAGCGACGCCATCGATGCCCTCGCCCACTTCGACCGCGCGTGGCACCGCTTGGGCGAGGGCACCTGCGTCGATCAAGACGCAGGCCCAGTTATCAGTTGATGCATCATCCAGAAGAGGAGAATTGTGATGCACAAAAACGTGTTCACCCCGGAGAACGCGGCGATGCTGCTGATAGACCACCAGACCGGCACGCTGTCGTGGACGAAGTCGCACGACCTCGAGGCCGTGAAGAAGTCCGCCCTGGACCTGGCGAAGATCGCCACGGCCGTCGACATGCCGCTGGTGCTGACCTCCAGCATGGAGGGGCACGTCCAGGGGCCGCTGCTGCCGGAGCTCGAGGAGATCGCCCCGAAGGCGTTCGCGAACCGGGTCAAGCGGGCCGGCATCGTCAACGCGATGCACGACGAGAACTTCGCCCAGGCGGTCCGGGCCACCGGCCGCAAGATGCTGATCGTCGCGGGTATCACCACCGAGGTCTGCGTCGTCTTCCCGGTCCTGCAGCTGCTCGACGAGGGCTACGAGGTGCAGGTCGTGACCGACGCGTCGTCCTCCTTCACCAAGATCGGTGACGACGCCGCGCTGCGCCGCATGGAGCAGGCCGGTGCCGTGATCGTCTCGACGGCGCAGATCGTGTCCGAGCTCGCCGTCGACTGGACCACGCCCCGCGGCCAGGCGGTGGGCGCCGTGCTGGGCATGGCCTGAGCCACACCCGCCCCGAACCGAAAAGCCTGTGGGTCTCGCCGGCCCTCAGGCCTTTCGGCTGTCATGCGCCTGGGACCCGGATCCCGTACGGGTTCCCATTGTCCCAGGTAAACGGCGTTTCTGGCTCATCTGACCAAGCCTGGGACAGGCCACCGGAGCGCGGAGCTAGCTGTCAGGGCCCGCGCCCGCGAGGTGGAGGGCGAAATCACCGTACTGCCAGACGATCGTGTCCTCGGTGAGTTCGCCGTCCTCGCGATACCAGGCCGCGACCCCCATACCGAGGTCGAGGACGGCGTAGGAGACCAGCCGCGTGGAGGCGACCTTGAAGCATCCCTCCGCGACGCCCGCGTCGAGGATCGCGCGGAAGCCGGCTTCGTACTCCGCGCGCAGGGCCAGCACGCGACCTCGATGCGGCTCGACGAGACTGCGGATCTCGCGGTTGCCGATGAAGGCCTCGAGCCGGTGCCGGGCGTGGTAGCGGACGTGTGCCTCGGTGGCGCGGCGCAGGCGTGCCACCGGGCCTTCGCCGCTGGCGACGGCCGCGCGGTGCGCGGCGAGGAGGTCGTCCATCGTCGCGATCATGATCTGGGCGAGCAGGTCCTGTTTGGACGCGACGTGCTTGTACAGGCTCGGCCCGCGCATGCCCACCGCGCGCCCGATGTCGTCCATCGTGGTCGCCTCGTAGCCGAGGCGCGTGAACAGTTCCAGCGCCGCGGCACGGATGTCGTCGGCTCGACTCACCCTTGCGCTCCTCTCCCGGGCTAATAGAGGATAGCCGACCCCCTCGATGGCAGTGACATTGGCCATGGTGTACCCCACCGAGTGGCCGCCTAGAGTAGGGGCTAATCATCATTAGCCAGATTGGGAGTCGCCATGGCAGTCGACCTCACCCACGCCCCCGCCGCCGCGGACCTCGCACGCCGCACCGCCGACTTCGTCCGTGACGTGGTGATCCCGGCCGAGGAAGAGCACCGCGGCATCGCGCGCACCGAGAACGTCCGGACCGGGCTGCAGCGAGCCGCGAAAGAGGCGGGAGTCTTCGCACCGCACGTCGGCACAGAGTTCGGCGGACACGCTCTGGACATGCGGGGCAGGGCCGCCGTGTTCGAGGAGGCGGGGTACTCCCTGCTGGGCCCGCTGGCGCTGAACATCGCCGCCCCCGACGAGGGCAACATGCACATGCTCGAAGCCATCGCCACTCCGGAGCAGAAGGAGCGCTACCTGCGCCCGCTCGCGGCCGGCGCCATCCGGTCCTGCTTCGCGATGACGGAGCCGGCGCCCGGCGCCGGCTCCGACCCCAGTGCCCTGGCGACCCGCGCGGAACGCGTGCCGGGTGGCTGGCGCATCGACGGACACAAGTGGTTCATCACCGGCGCCGACGGCGCGGGGTTCGCGATCTGCATGGCCAGGACCTCGGGTGAACCCGGTGACCAGGGCGGCGCGACCATGTTCCTGGTCGACGCCGGCAACCCCGGCATGAAAACGGTCCGGCACATCGACACGCTCGACGAGAGCCTCTACGGCGGCCATGTCGAGCTGCGCTTCGACAACTGCGTCGTACCGGACGAGGCGGTGCTCGGCGAGGTCGACCAAGGCTTCCGCTACGCGCAGGTGAGGCTGGGGCCCGCTCGGACGACCCACTGCATGCGGTGGCTGGGCATCGCCCGCCGCGCGCAGGACATCGCCGTCGCCCGGGCCGCCGACCGCCGGCTGTTCGGCTCGCGGCTCGGCGATCTCGGCATGGTGCAGCAGATGATCGCCGACAACGAGATCGACATCGCCGCCGCGCGTGGACTGATCCTCCAGGCCTGCTGGGAGCTCGATCAGGGCCGCTCCGCCTCGCAGTCCACCTCGATCGCCAAGACCTTCTGCGCCGAAGCGGTCTGGCGGGTCGTGGACCGGGCGCTGCAGATCTGCGGCTCGCTCGGTGTGTCCGGCGACATCCTGCTCGGTCGGTTCCTGCGGGAGGTGAGGCCCTTCCGGATCTACGACGGCCCGTCCGAGACCCACCGCTGGGCCATCGCCCGCCGCGTCGTGCGCCGCCACACCGAGGCGGCCACACGATGACCGGCGCGGACGAGACCACTGTGGACGGCCTCGACCTGCCCGCACTCGAGCGCTTCTTCAGCGCACATGTGCCCGAGTTCCGCGGCGGGCTCTCCGCCGAGTTGCTGCAGGGCGGCCGGTCGAACCTCACCTATCGGGTCACCGACGGGCAGGCGCGATGGGTTGTCCGCCGTCCTCCGCTGGGCGGGCTCACTCCCTCCGCGCACGACATGCAGCGTGAGTACCGGGTGGTCGCCGCGCTCGCGGGCAGTGACGTCCCGGTGGCCCGTGCCGTGGCCTTCGGGGGCGCGGACGACGGACTCGGGGTGCCTTTCTCGGTGGTCGAACACGTCGACGGCAGGGTGATCCGGACCGTCGAGCAGCTGCACGCGCTGCCGGACACCGAGATCGCACGCTGTGCGTACGGCCTGGTCGACGTGCTCGCGCGCCTGCACGCCGTCGATCCCGGCGCGGTGGGACTCACCGGGTTCGGGCAGCCGCAGGGCTATCTGACGCGCCAGGTCCAGCGCTGGTACGACCAGTGGCAACGCGTCCGGACTCGCGAACTCGCCGACATGGAGCGGCTGTATGCCCGCCTCGCCGCCCGCCGCGCCGACCGGCTGACGGAGGTCGCGGGACATGTGCGCGACACCGGCCGCCGTGCCGTCACCGTCGCCACCGACGTCGGCGATCCGGGACAGTGCGAGACGCTGGCGCGATCCGCGGTCGACGAGTTCGGCCGCGTCGACATCCTGATCAACAACGCTGGCATCGGCATGGCGGTTCCCGCTCTGAAGGAAAGCCCGGAGGACTTCCGCCGCGTCGTCGACGTCAACCTCAACGGCGCCTACTGGGCGGCTCAGGCGTGCGGCCGTGTCATGGAGCCCGGTTCCAGCATCGTCAACGTGGCCAGCGTGCTCGGGCTGATCAAGTCGTATGCCCCGCAGGCGGCCTACGCCGCCAGCAAGGCTGGCCTCATCGGCCTCACCCGGGACCTGGCACAGCAGTGGACGGGACGCCGTGGCATCCGGGTCAACGCCGTCGCGCCGGGCTACTTCACCAGTGAGATGACCGCCGGGATCCCCGAGGAACAGCTCATGACGTTCATCCGGCAGACCAGCCCCATGGGCAGACTCGGGCTGCAACATGAACTCGACGCCGCGGTCGTCTTTCTCGCCAGTCCCGCCTCGTCCTACATCACCGGCGCCACGCTCGCCGTCGACGGCGGCATGTCCGGTCATTGACGGCGGCGGGTCGTGCCCAGTTCGGCGGCGGGTCTCTTCGGCTCCCTGGTCGAGAAGTGTCTCGCCGTCGCCGAGCACCTCGTCGAGCCCGCGCGAGGAGGCAGCACCGGCTTGCATTGTCGACCGACGGCCAGTGCCGCACCTCTAGCGAAACCTTCCGTTAAACGGTATATCCTACAGACGTATCCTCGCACTTGAGCAGAGCGCGTTCCGGTCAGGACGACGAGACCGCGGAGACGCCGATCCTCGTCGCCGAGCCCTTGGCGCGTCCGGACGTGGTGGACGGGACGCGGCGCCTTCTCAAGCGGTGCACGCCAAACTTCCCGCCGTTGCCGGCCGGCAGTGCGGCCCCCAGAGTGTACCTCCAAGGAGCGTGTCCATGGCAGTCATCGAAGTCCCAGACACTGTGGCCAACGCCGCGACACGGTTCCCCGAGCGCACTGCGGTCGTGGCTGGGGACCGCTCGCTGACCTTCGCCGACGTGCATGACCGGGCGGCGCGACTGGCCGGCGCATGGCGGGCCGCCGGCCTCGAGCCGGGTGACCGCGTCGCGTTGCTGGCTCAGAACGAGGCGGAATATCTCGAGATCCAAGTGGCGGCGCAGCGAGCCGAGCTCATCCTGGTGCCGGTCAACCACCGGCTCTCCGTCCCCGAAATCGTATACATCGTGGGAGACAGCGGCCCTAAGCTGCTCCTCCACGGCCCTGGCTGTGCCGCGAAGGCGGAGGCGATCGGTCTGCCGAACTGGCACCTTGGGCACGACGGGCACGGAGAGTCGTACGAGGAGCAGATCGCCTCAGCCGAGCCGTACGACAGCTCATTTCTGGCCCCCGAGCGGATCGCGAGCATTCTCTACACGAGTGGTACGACTGGTCGGCCCAAGGGCGCCGTGATCACCAACGCATCGCTGTGGGCGCGCATCAACTCGTTCGTTGCCGAGTACAGCCTCCGGCCCGGCGATGTGTTGGTGCAGGCCCTTCCCATGTTCCACATCGCGTCGAACGTCACCTATTCGTTCGCGTACATGGGTGGCACCAACATCATGGTCCCTTCCTACAGCCCCGAACTCGTTCTGCGATTGATCGAGGAGCACGGTGCCACGCACGTCCTGCTCGTTCCCACGTTGATCAATCAGCTCGCCAACCATCCGGCGATCGGGTCGACAGACCTGCGTACGCTGCGCGAGATCCAGTACGGAGGATCCACGATCTCGCCACAGGTATTGCATCGCGCGATGGGTGTTTTCCGCTGCCGATTCATCCAGACGTACGGCTCCACCGAGATCGGCGTCGCCACCGCGTTGCGGGGCGACGACCACGACCCGGTCGAGCATGTGGACCTGCTCGGGTCGGCCGGCACGGATGCCGTATCCATGGTCACGCGGATTGCCGATCCGTTCGGGCAGGAGGCCGAAGTCGGACAGGTCGGCGAAGTACTCGTCCGCGGTCCCGGCCTGATGAGCGGCTATTGGAACAATCCGAGCGCCACGGCTGAGGCCATCCACGACGGTTGGATGCACACGGGCGACCTTGGGTACCGCTCACCAGCCGGGTACCTCTACATCGTCGACCGGCTGAAGGATCTGATCATCTCCGGCGGCGAGAACGTGTACCCCCGGGAGGTCGAGGACGTCCTCTACGAGCACCCCGCTGTCCGGGAGGTCTCGGTGATCGGCTTGCCGGATCCGCAGTGGGGCGAGCGGGTCCATGCCTGCGTGACCGTACACCCGGCCGAGCAGGCGACCGGAGGCGAGCTACGGGAGTTCTGCCAGGCACGTCTGGCGGGATACAAGGTGCCGAAGACTTTTTCCTTCTTGCCCGAACTTCCGAAGAACGCAGGCGGCAAGATCCTCAAACGCAAACTTCGAGCCGCTGTCGCCTCGGCGGTGGAAGCGTCGAGCGAACACGACAGGGTCGTCCCGGCCAATGAGCGGGCCGGGCAATAGGGAGGTTGGCGTGAGTAAGGTCGAGCTGGAACGATATGGCAACGGTGTGGCACTCGTGCGTCTGAATCGGCCCGAGCGAAAGAACGCCCTCGACGACGAGATGTTCTGCGAACTCCTGCCGGGCGTCCTGGACGAGATCGAGGAGGATCCAGCCATCCGCGTCGCGGTCTTCACCGGCGCCGGAGACGCCTTTTGCAGCGGTGCCGATTTCGAGGGCTGCTCGGGTTGGGACCTTGATGACGCGGCGGAGGCCGAGGACTACATTCGCAAGACATGCGAAGTCCCGGTCCGGATCCGCACGATGAGCAAGATGTCGATCGCCGCTGTCAACGGACCCGCAGTAGGTGCCGGCTTCGGCCTCGCACTGTCCTGCGACTTCCGGATCTTCGCCGACGACGCGCACTTCCGCACGCCGTTCATCCTCATGGGCTTGGGCCCGGACTTCGGAGTCTCTTATTTCCTTCCCAGGCTGGTGGGCATCCAGGACGCGCTCGACATCATGCTGACCGGTCGGAGGGTCCCGGCGAGCGAGGCCAAGGAGCTCGCTGTTGCGTGGCGAACGTCCCCGCACCCGGTTGAGGATGCCCTGGAATACGCGGCGCTCCTGGCGCGCCAGCCGACCCGGGCCGCCTCCGTGACTCGTCGTGCCCTCTACCAGAGTGAGTACTGCGACGTTCAGACGGAGGTGCTGGTTCACGAGGCGCGCAGCCAGGGCGTCGCGATCCGTTCGTCGGAGTTCATGACTCTGTTCCGCGAGTACCGAAAGTCCCTGGTCAACGGATAGAAGTGAGCTTCCCCTCGCGGTGTGACGGCCCTGGCGCCGGGGGGCGGGGGGATCTCGGACAAGCGTTTTGCCCCCCCGACTCGCCGAGCCGGGGGGGGCAAAGTCATCGTTGCCGACCTCGGCCCGCCGAGCCACGAGACGGCCTGCATGCGGGGGACGTCGCCGATCCCGCGTTCGTGGTGGACCAGGTTATCGCTGCTCGGCGCCGTGACCAGGCAGCGTGGGACATCATCGCCTCGCCGGGGGGCGACGTGGCGGCGGGCGGCGCTCCTGGTACGGTCGTGGACCGTCTTCGTCGACTCGGCACCCCGCCGAGTCCCCGCCCCCGCGAACCGACGGACACCAGAGTGGCCCTCACCGGCCCTCAGCACATCGGAAACCGCCCGACCGAGGCGGGCCGACAGCCGGCGACTTTCGCCGGCCGCTGTCGCTGGAGAGGGATGCACAGAACCGGGCGACCAGTGGTGCTGTCCGTGCTCGAGCCCCGGACGCGGCGGACCCGCCGCATTCGGCGGCACAGTCGCACTGTGCCGCCGCGTCCGGGGTGCGCGATGAGCAGCACAAGTCGCTGCTCTGATCTTCCTGCGGGCCTTCGAGAACGATGCCGTCACGAACGGCTATGAACCGCAGTCCGGACGGGCTTCACGAGCCGAGTCGTCCGGTTAATCGGGCCAAATCACCGTCTCCGACCGCTTGGTGACCTCGGCCGGCATCCAGCGGTCGTACAGATGCTGGAACGGTTGATGCCGGTAAAACTCCATTCCGTTCGAACCCTGCTGCCGTGGCGCGGGCTCAGGTGCTTCCTCGTCAGACCCGACCTTCATTCGCAGTTGCCAATGCGCGTCGAAGATTTGTTGGCTCGGCCACAGCTCGAGCAACAGTATGTGGTTCGGGAACTCGATGCTGCGCAGGAGCTCGAACTGAAGGCATCCAGGTTCCCTCTGCGTTTCACGCATGTTCTCCAGCAACGCCGGCAGCGCGGCGTCCACGTTCGGCATGCTGGTCTGGATGATGACCCGCACACCGTCCCCGGCCGGCCAGAAGATTTTCTGGGTTCGGTCCTTGTGACCGGCCGCGACCCACACCGGATCCGGATAGAAGTACTGGTGCCGATAGAACTCCGAGGCCGATTCGCCCTGCGCCTGGCTCGATGCCGAGCGAAGCACCGGCCCCGGGTCAGCAGAACTCAGCACCCGCGTCCAGTAGTCGCCATATGCGTACTGATCCTGCCAGAGCTCCACTATCGCCACTTTCTGTGGATCAAGCGCGCTCCGGTAGCACTCCGCCTCGGTGCAGCCCGCCTCCTTGCGGACGCGCTGCACATGCTCAATGAGCTCGGCGTCTCGATTCTCGCTGTCCGTCAACTGATGCAGCACCCGGGTGGCAGTCATTCGGTCACCAGGCTCCATTCTTTTCGTCTGTCGGACTCGGCGGACCCGCCGCATTCGGTGGACGCGGTGATACGTCGGTGCCAGGACACGCTCACTGCTCCGGCCTCAGGTTTCACCGACGCATCGACATTCATCGGGCTCTACAGAAGCAATTGATGAACAACGCCCATGGTGCAAGCACTCTCGCCCAACCGCAGTGGGCCACGCGATCTCGGTGTCCCGCTCTGCGGAACTGGTCTGCCGCGGTAACTTCGGCATGGACCGACAGGTCGCCCACCTCGCCTGCCGGGATCAGCCCCCGGCCGGACATACGGACGCGGCCGGAGTCGGCCGGGACGACATCGAGAGCCAACGAGGTCCGGCGATCCGGCCGGTCGGGAGCCGCGGATACCCGTGAGCTGGGCACGGGTGAACAGGAAGGAGGGGATTGGGCAGCAGAGTGTCGTCGCCGCGCCGATGCGGCGGGTCACATTTCCCCGCCTATGGCCGGAGCGATCATTGCGGTGAGGCAACGAACGACGCACTCGAACTCGTCATGGCTGAGCTTCGGTCGGTCCGGTTCCAGGAGCGCTCCCAGTCCGATCAGACCTGCTCCCATGATGACGCCGGCGAGCAGGCGCAGTCTGATCTCGGCGTCCTCACCGCCCGCTATCACGCTGTTCCCTGGTCCGATGATCCTGCTCTGGATCTCTTCGCGAAAGAGCGCGGCAGTTTCGGGAACCTCCAGCGAACGAACCACCGCCATTGCAGTCCATCTGGAATTCTCGTCGTCCCAGTAGCTGACGGTGTCTCTGGCCACCAGTTCTGCGAGATCCCCGTGGGGCTTATCGGTCGGAACGACCGGGCAGGATCCGGCATTATCTCCTACGACTGCCTTGAAGAGGCCTAGTTTGGACCCGAAGTAGCGCACGATCATCGCAGGGGTGACACCGACGTCATCGGCGATTTCCTTGAGCGTCACGTGCGCGTAGCCGACGCGGGCAAACCGTTGGACCGCCACGTGGAGGATGTCGGCCCGGGTTTTCGCCGAATCCCGCCGACGCTCTTTCACGGAGCGGCTGCGAACCCGATCACCGACGTCCTCACCGACGGTTGCGCAGAGTTCATCGGGACCGTTTGTCTCTCCGTCCTTTGCCACGCGGTCAGTATGTCACAGGGCTATGTCGCATTGATGTCTCATTGAGATTAAATCCCGCTGTATCGCCAGCCATGGTGGTGGTTTCCTTAAGGGGTTTGCCGGGAATCAACACGTCGTTTTTGGTCGTGGCTCTTTCCGGCTGCGGCCGCCGTGTCAGTAGCTCGTCATCGCGAGGTGGTCCGACAGTGCCTCTGCGGCTCGAATGATGCGGGACTTGTGGCGGCGTACGTCACCACGTGACGTGACCGAACTGATGGAGAGTGCCGCTACCGCTTGTCCGGTTGCCGGTTCCCGCACGGGCGCCGCGATGCATGTAACGCCCAGTTTGTATTCCTCGAGATCAGTTGCCACGCCTTCCTGGTGGACCCGGGCCAGCGCTGCCTGGAGTTGTTTGGGGTACACCAGCGTGTATCGAGTGAAACGCTGCAATCCGGTCGTCAGGTTGGCGTGGACCGTCGCCTCGTCGGCGAAGGCGACAAGCGCCTTGCCCAACGCCGTACAGTGCACTGGACGGCGCGTCCCGACCGTCGTCGAGCATGGCGCGGCGCCGTGGCCGAAGATTTTCTCGAGATACAGCACTTCGGTGCCGTGGAGCACGGCCAGGTGTACGGTCTCCCGGGTCTCGGCGAACAGCTCGGTCATGAAGGGAACGGCGCGTTCGCGCAGGCCATTCGGACGACAGATGCGCACCTGATTGCCCAGCACGAACATCCGGTCGGTGAGGCAATAGCGATCGTCGATGCGCTGGACATAATCCCGCTCCACCAAGACCCCCAGTAGGCGGTGTGCAGTCGACTTCGACAGCTGCGCCCGCGTCGCCAACTCGCTGACGCCGAGCACCGCACGGGAGACACCGAAGGCGTCCAAAAGCGCCAATACCTTGCCGGCTGAACTCAATGGACCGGTGCTCTCGGCACTCTTGCCGGTCGCGACTGTATCCAACAGCGTGTTTTCCGTCCCGCGGCCCGCCATGACGTGTCACCAGCCCAGCTAAGTAAATGGCTATTTACTTGAGGTATACGTGCAGGTGGACACGCCAGTCAATACTCAACCTGTCTGATTCCCAATGGATATCAGGGTGTTCCTGATGGGAATTTGTCGCGGGCAACTCTGAAAGGTTCCAAGCGGACCGCGGGTTGGCTCACTCGCCCTGGGCAGCGGGTCGGGCCTCGCGCTCGGCGACGATGGTGAGCGCTATGTCGTAGATCATGTCTTCCTGGCCGCCGACCAGCCGTCGTCCGCCGCATTCCATGAGCAGGTCGCGGACATCGACGTCGTAGCGGGCCGAGGCGATCTCCGCGTGGCGGAGGAATGACGAGTACACCCCGGCGTAGCCGAGGGTCAGGGTCTCGCGGTCGACGCGAACCGGGCGGTCCTGGAGCGGGCGCACGATGTCGTCGGCGGCGTCCTGCAGCTTGAACAGGTCGCAGCCGTGCTTGAAGTCCATCAGATCGGCGACGGCGATGAACGCCTCGATGGGGCAGTTGCCGGCGCCGGCGCCGTGGCCGGCGAGGGAGGCGTCGACGCGGTGGACGCCGTTCTGGACGGCGAGGACGCTGTTGGCGACCGAGAGCGAGAGGTTCTCGTGGGCGTGGATGCCGATCTCGGTGCCGGGGTCGAGCACGTCGCGGTAGGCCTTCACCCGGGCGCCGACGCCGTCCATCGTGAGCCGGCCGCCGGAGTCGGTGATGTAGACGCAGTGGGCACCGTAGGACTCCATCAGCTTGGCCTGCTTCGCCAGTTCCTCGGGCGGTGCCATGTGGGAGAGCATGAGGAAACCGGAGACGTCCATGCCGATCTCACGGGCGGAGGCGATGTGCTGGGCGGATATGTCCGCCTCGGTGCAGTGCGTCGCCACCCGCACCGAGCGGACACCCAGCTCGTAGGCCGTCTTCAGCTCGTGGATGGTGCCGACGCCGGGCAGCAGCAGGGTGGTGAGCCGGGCGTTCTCGAGCACCGAGGCAGCAGCCTCGATCCACTCCCAGTCGGTGTGGCTGCCGGGGCCGTAGTTGACCGAGGAGCCGGCGAGTCCGTCGCCGTGAGCGACCTCGATGGCGTCGACGCCGGCCTCGTCGAGGGCGACCACAACACGCTGGACGTCCTCGGGCGTGATGCGGTGGCGGACGGCGTGCATTCCGTCGCGGAGTGTGACGTCCTGCACGAATACGGGTGTGTTCACTTGGTGGCCTCCTGGGCGGCGATCTGCTCGGCCATCTGCAGCGCGGCGGAGGTCATGATGTCGAGATTGCCGGCGTAGGCCGGGAGGTAGTGCGCGGCGCCCTCGACCTCGAGGAACACCGACACCTGGTGGGTGGGGCGCTCGCCGTTCGTGGCGAGGAGGGTCTCGACCGGCTGGTCCGCCGGGATCTCGGTGATCTGGACCTTCTGCTTGAGCCGGTAGCCCGGGACGTACGCGGCCACGTCGGCGACCATCTTCTCGACGCTTCGCCGGATCTCGTCGTGGGTGGCGGGGCCGGCCGAGTCGACCAGGGTGAAGACGGTGTCGCGCATGATGAGGGGCGGCTCGGCGGGGTTGAGGACGATGATCGCCTTGCCTCGCCGGGCACCGCCCACCTCGACGATCGCCTTCGAAGTCGTCTCGGTGAACTCGTCGATGTTGGCGCGGGTGCCGGGGCCGGCCGACCTGCTGGCGATGGAGGCCACGATCTCGGCGTAGGCCACCGGGACGACCCGGGAGATCGCCGCGACGATCGGGATGGTGGCCTGCCCACCGCAGGTCACCATGTTCACGTTGGGCGCGTCGAGGTGGCCCTCGATGTTAACCGCCGGGATCACGTACGGACCGATCGCGGCGGGGGTGAGGTCGATGAGCCGCTTGCCGAGCGGTTGCAGCTTGGCGGCGTTGGCCTGGTGGGCCTTGGCGGAGGTGGCGTCGAAGACGATCCCGATCTGGTCGAAGCCGGGCAGCGCGATCAGGCCGTCGACGCCTTCGTGGGTTGTCTGGAACCCGAAGCGCCGGGCGCGGGCCAGGCCGTCGGACTCGGGGTCGATCCCGACCATCGCGCCCATCTCCAGGTTCTCTGAGGTGCGCATCACCTTGATCATCAGGTCGGTGCCGATGTTGCCCGATCCGATGATGGCGACCTTGGTCTTGCTCATGGTGTCCTCACTGGTCCTTGTCGTGGGCTACTGAACGACACCGAGACCGACCCCAGCCCGGTGATGGTGGCGGTCACGGTGTTGCCCGGCTCGACCGGCCGCATCGGGCCGAGGGCGCCGGAGAGGACGACCTGGCCCGCCCGGAGCGGTTCACTGCCCAGGTCCCGGAGCTGGCGGGCCAGCCATACGACGGCGTTGATCGGATCGCCCAGGCATTCGGCGCCGGTGCCGGTCGAGACTTCGAGGCCGTCGATGCTCATCGTCATCGCAACGTCTTTGGGCTCGACCTCGGCGAGCGTCTTGCGCTCCGTACCGAGCACGTAGGCACGGGAGGAGGCGTTGTCCGCGACGGTGTCGCCGAAACTGATGTCCCAGCCGGCCACCCGGCTGCCGCAGATCTCCAGCGCCGCGACCGCGTAGTCGATCGCGGCGCGGACCTGCCCGGCGTCCAGCGGCCCCTCGGCGAGGTCGTCCTTCAGTACGAAAGCGACCTCCGCCTCGACCCGCGGCTGGAGCACGGCGTCGAAGGCCACGACAGCACCGTCGGTGTGGGCCATGTCGTCGAAGAGCATGCCGAAGTCGGGCCGGTCGACGCCGAGTTGCTGCTGGACGGCCGCGGCGGTGAGACCGATCTTGCGGCCGACCACGGTGGCGCCCCCGGCGAGCCGGACCTCGGTGATCCGTTGCTGTACGGCGTATGCCGCGGCGAGGTCGTCGCGTCCGATCAGGTCACGGACGGGGGGACAGGCCTCGCCCGAGGCGGCGGCTGCGACCAGCCGGGCCACGGCCTTCTCGATCATGTCCGCGTCTGCGGTTGTCGCTGTCTGAGCCATGCCGCCCATCGTCAGCGGGCTGACCTGGCAGCCCAATGATGTGGTTCCGGTCCGCGGAACCCGGCCGGACCGGGGAGCGACTCGTGCGGGTTTCGTCCGCAGACTCGAGAATGGTGGGGTGGGCCGCGGCGACCTGGTCGAACTGGTGGGTGTCGGTGCCGGAGTCGTGCGGGGGACGGCCGGAAGACCATTCCCGCACGCGGGTTCCGAGCGATGGAACACATCGCACCCTCGTGGTCAGTGCGTCAACCACCATGGCACTTGTTCTGCCCATGGCTCTTGGTCAGCTCCTGAAAGGTCCCCCTATGAAGCGCTTCGCCGACAAAACCGTCATCATCACCGGAGCCGGATCAGGGCTCGGCCGGGCCGCGGCCGTCCGGCTTGGCTCGGAGGGTGCGTCACTGGCCCTCGTCGACATCGCCAAGGACGGTCTGTCCGAAACGGAGGCCGCCGTCCGCGAGGTGAGCCCACAGGCGGACCTCGTCTCGGTCGTGGCCGATGTGTCCCGCGTCGAGGATGCCGAGCGCTATGTGGACACCACGCTCGAGCGCTTCTCCCGCATCGACGGGTTCTTCAACAACGCCGGCATCGAGGGGCGTCCGAACCTGACCGATGGGCTGCCGAGCCTGACCGAAGGCTATGGGGTCGAGGAGTTCGACCGTGTCGTGGCGATCAACCTCCGCGGCGTGTTCCTGGGCCTGGCGAGGGTGCTCGCCGTGACGCGTCGTCAGGGCAGTGGTGCGGTGGTGAACACCGCGAGCGTCGGAGGTCTCAGGGGAACCGAGCGCGCTTCCGCCTATGGCGCGTCCAAGCACGGTGTCGTCGGCCTGACGCGGACCGCGGCCGTCGAGTACGCGTCGTTCGGGATCCGCGTGAACGCGATCGCCCCGGGCCGGATCCGGACGCCCATGGTGGACAACATCATGCGCACGGTGAATCCCGAGGACCCCGAGAAGGCCGCAGAACAATTCATCAGCTTCAACCCGAGCCAGCGCTACGGTCAGCCTCACGAGATAGCGTCCGTCGTGGCCTTCCTGCTCTCCGAGGACGCCAGCTACGTCAACGGCACGGTCCTGCCCATCGATGGCGGTCAGTCCGTAAAGTATCACTGATCTTTTCTTTACCGCTCGCCGCCGTCAGGCCCAAGCGGTTGAGATCCTTCGGCCGTTACCGCCGAACTATCCGTCAAGGTCGGCCCGTCGCCCGTCGGCGCGGTCGACGGGCCGACTGGATCGGACAGTTCGGCGGCGTCCCCGGGGCGATCCTCGCCGATCCGGGCTCCGGCTTCACGGTCGAGCACGCGTACCCCACCCCCGATGCGTTCGCCCCCGGGAAACTCGCCACATTCGGGGCAGAAGCCGTGGCCGGAGACGGTCGCGCCAGGCGCGAGCGGAGGCCGGAAGCGGACCATCGTGGCCGACGCATCGGTCTCCTGCTCGCCGTGCTGGTCACACCGCCGTCGGACGGAGTACGGGATCCGACGGCCGGCGCCTTCCTGCTCGACCACGCCGGACCGTGGAACGCACCCCCCCGGGGGGGCCGGCTGATGCTGTACCGCCGCTGGCCCGCGACCCCGCGACCCGCCCGTCCGGCTCCGAAGCGTGATCCTCGGCTGACGCGGCCTGGTCGAGGAGCGTGATCGGACGGGCGCGTCGCGAGCAGAGGTACGCCCCGCGTCAGCCTGCCGTCACGCCTCCGTCCACGCACAGAACCTGCCCCGTGACGTAGCTGGCTCCACCGCCTGCGAGGAACGCTACGACCTCAGCGATCTCGTCCGGCTTGCCCAGACGCCGTAGCGGCACCTGGCGGGTGAGCCTATCGTCGCCGCGCGAGCGGACCCTGCCCGCCATCGGCGCATCGATGTACCCGGGGGCGACGGCGTTGACCCGGACGCCGACGGGCCCGAACTCACACGCGAGAGCACGAGTCAGGGCATCGAGGCCACCCTTGGTCGCGGCGTAGGCACTGATGCCCGGCGCGCCGCCTCTGCGTCCGGCGATGGAGCTGATGTTCACGATCGACGCGCCCTCCTCGAGATGGGGGGCCGCCGCGCGGATGACGCGCATCGCGCCGATCAGGTTGACGCCGAATGACAGCTCCAGGTCTTCCTCGGTCATGTCGCCGACGGGTCCCGCTCTCAGCAGGCCGGCGACGTTCACCACTGCCGCCAGGCGGCCCTGTTGAGTCGCTGCCTTGACCGCCGCCTCCACCTCGCCAGGATCGCGGACGTCCAGAGACCGGCGGACGACGCCGTCCGTGCTCAGCCCGTCGTCGGCCTCCAGAGCCTGCGGGAGATCGGTCGCCAGGACAGTCAGCTTGTCGCGCACGAGACGCTGAACGATCGCGCTCCCGATGCCGCCTGCCGCGCCGGTCACGATGGCCACCTTGCTCATGCCCGAGCCCTCCTCACGTCGACGGCGATGACGCCGGCGCATTCTTCGCCGTCAACACATCCAGCCATGGTTCTCCTTGGTATCCGTGGTCACTTGATTCCGGCACCGGCACCAACGGGCGGTGCCAGACCGGTAACGGGCGGCGCCAGGCCGGTGGAGTACCGGGCCTGGTTCAGGATGAGGAACACCCGTGCACGTCCGACGTCGAGCGGCTCGACGCAGTCGGCCGGCCAGAGACGTCGACGCTGTGGAATGCCTCTGCGACGTTCGCGCCGCCGGCCGAAGACGGTGTGGTCACGATGTCACGAAGGCGTCGAGGTCGGGCTCGCGGGTGCGCGACCAGTAGTCCACCAGCCGCCAGGGCGAGACGGTCACGACGCGCCCGGCGCGGTTCTTGTACCAGTTCCGCATGCCAGGGTGCGAGAACACCATGCGCTCGTGTGCCGCCTGGACCTCGCGGGTGTACTCCTCGCAGGCCGCCTCGGTGGGTTCGATCGCGCGGTGTCCCTCGGCCATCATGGCCGCGACGAGCCGCGAGATGTAGTTCACCTGCGCCTCCACGTGGAAGATGACGCTTCCGCCGTGCGCGAGCGCGGTGTTGGGCCCGAGCAGCATGAACAGGTTCGGGTACCCGGGGACGGTCATTCCCAGGTAGGCGGACGGGTCGTCCTCGTGCCACCGCTCGTGGATCGAGACCCCGTCGCGCCCGACGACCTCGAGCGGCCAGAGCATCCGGGTGGGGTTGAACCCGGTCGCGAAGACGATCGCGTCGACCTCTTCGAACGTGCCGTCGTCGGCTCGGATCCCGTCCGCGGTCACCTCCGCGACGCCCGACGCCACCAGGTCGACGTCGTCCCGGCGCAGCGTCTCGAACCAGGTGTTGTCGACGACCATCCGCTTGCCGTAGGGCGGGTAGTCCGGCAGGCACTTCTCCAGCAGGTCGGGCCGGCCGTCGAGCTTCTTTTCCATATAGCGCGTCAGGAACCCGCGGTGGGCGTCGTTCACCTCGTTGACCGAGCGCTCGGGGTGGGCCCAGCCGAGGTCCACCTGGAGTGTCGGGTGCAGCCCGTCCCCGTAGCGCCAGAACAGCGTGAAGCGGTACCAGGACGCGTAGAACGGGACGTCGCTGATGAGCCGCTGCTTGGCGGGCGAGACGGCGCGGTGGTAGTCCGGGTTGGGCATCAGCCACTGCGGCGAGCGCTGTAAGACGGTCAGGTGCGCCGCCTTCTCGGCGATCGACCGCGCGGCCTGGACGGCGCTGGCCCCCGTGCCCACCAGGGCGACCCGCTTGCCCTCCAGCCGCGCGCCGGTCGGCCAGTTCGCCATGTGGAACAGCTCACCGCCGAAGGTGTCGAGACCCGGGATGTCGGGAAGCCGCGGCTGGTTCAGCTGACCGACAGCCGTGATGAGGACGTCGCTCTCCAGGCGCTTCTCGGCACCTTCCGGATCGACGACGGTCGATATCCACTTCGCTTCCGCCTCGTCCCAGCGCGACTCGGTGACCCGGGTGCCGAAGCGGATCTTGTCGACGATGCCGTAGCGTTCGGCGACCGTCCGCAGGTAGTTCAGGATCTCCGGCTGCTTGGCGAAGTAGTGCCCCCAGGTGTGGTCGCGCGCGAAGGTGTACGAGTAGAAGTGGTTCGGGGTGTCGACGCCCGCCTCCGGGTAGGTGTTCTCGAACCACGTCCCGCCGACGGACTCGTTCTTCTCGACGATCTCGTAGGGGAGCCCCATTCGCTCGAAGCGGACCGCCGCGCAGATGCCCGAGACGCCCGCCCCGATGATCAGCACGCGCGGGACCCGCCGCCCGGTGTCCACGTCGGGGAGCACCTCAGGCTCGAGCCCCATCTCGACACGCGCCACGGGGACGTACTCCGCGGGGATCTCCTCCCCGACGCAGACCCCCATCATCCGGTGCAGCGTCTCGTCGTCCGGATCGGGGAGCGCCGGCGGTCCTCCGGCAAGCAGCGCGTCCGCGGCCGCGGCCCGCACGCGCGCCTGCACCTCCGCCGGGAGCCCACCCGACTCCTCCGCGAAGATACGGCCGGTCCGCTCCGGCAGGAACGGCGGCTCGAGCCAGCCGCGGTCACCGGTCAGGTGGACGAGCACCATCAGCAGGACGGGGATGTCCGCCTCGGCCAGCAGCGGTTCCAGCTCCGGCCGTTCGAACACGGCGCTGTACTCGCCGGTGACGGCGGCCGGCTCATCGGCGACGCTCCTGTACACGACGCTCACCCTTTCCGACGGGCCTCGACGAGGGCAGCCGCCTCGGCCCATTCGGCGTCGATGATCTGTTTGAGGTAGGGCAGCCGCTCGCGGCCCCCCAGGAGGTCGAACTTGACCGTGCCCTGCGGGTCGATGTGCTCGCGCAGCAGCCGCAGTTGCTCGGCGGTCGGGGTGGCCGTCGTCGGGATGGTCTCGGGCACCACCAGCTCGAAACCGGTGTTGGCCACGACGGTCTCGGCGTCCACCCCCGGGTGCAGGCTCTCTATGCGGAACGGTGCGCCGTCCTCGTCCTTGACCAGGACTGCGAGGTTGGTGATGACGACCACCGGCCCCGGCAGCAGGTTCGCCTCCTGCCGGGCCTTGTCGCCGACCTTCCATCGCGTGCCGGTGACGAACTCGACCTTGTCCACCAGGGTCCGGGGGTTGTGGTTGCCGAAGTAGGCCACCATCTTCCGGTACATCTTGATGACCTCGGCCGCGCCCGCCCCGCCGGGCAGCCGCACCTTCGGCTTGTCGAACGGGCCGATGGTGGAGAGGTTGATGGCCGCGTCGCCGTCGAACTGCGCCGACGACACCGCCTCCACGCCGCCGTGGTTCGACAGGTGGATCGCGTTGATCTCGGTGAGCATCCCCCAGCGCGCCACGGAGCCCTTGTACGCCGCGGGTTCGGCGCCGGTGAACGAGAGCTGGACCGCCTTCATCCCGATGGCGTCGAAGCCGGCGAGGAAGGCCCGCCGAGCGTGGGTGAGCTTCGCCAGCATGTAGCCGGCGTAGGCCAGAGGGGTGAAGGAACCCATCACCGTGACCCCGGTGTCGTCGACCTCGGCGGCGAGCCGGGTCACCATGAGCTCGTGGATCTCGTAGTCCGTCGGCGCGGTCATGCCGACACCTCCTCGGGGTTCAGAACCTTCGCCACGTCGATCAGGGCCCGCAGCACCTCGCCACGCTCGCCGATCTCACGCGCGCGGTAGGAGGCCTCGTCCTCGGACCTGATCCGGTCGACGTAGGAGTCGAACGAGCCGCCCGCCGCGGCGGTGGCGTAGTCGAGCAGCTTCCAGGCGTCGACGCCGTACGACGGGACGTGGGATGTCGGGTGCGCGCCGAACGGTGCCTCGATGACGGCGTCGACGTAGTAGCCGGGCACCTTCGTCATGTGCGGGTTGGCCTCGATCACCGCGCGGTCGACGACCTCCTCGCAGGTGACGACGACCTTCTTGGCCGCCTTGACCATCTCCACGTCGGGCCCGGACGTGCCGTCCCACTGGGCGTTGCCCTCCGCGTCCGCGCGCAGGGCGTGCACGATCGCGACGTCCGGCTGGACGGCCCGCACCGCGGTGAGGCTCTCGCCGGTGAAGGGGCACTCGACGGTCTGGTAGATCTCCGGGTAGCGGGCGGGGATGTCGGAGCCGAACGGACCCCGGTAGGGCAGGAACGGCACGCCCCGGCCCTGCGCCTCGAAGCCGATGTTGAGGCCGAGCCCGGTGTACTCGACGAAGTCGAGCGTGCCCGCCTCGATCGCGCGGCGGAAGTTCGGGGCCAGGCCGAAGGCCTCCAGGGTGACCATGGAGAAGCTCACCTTGCCCAGGACACCGGCCGCCACCAGCAGGTCGATGTCGACGGAGCCCACCACCGTGATGGCGTGAAGTCCCTGGCGTCCGGCCCGGATCAGCTCGCGGACGGCGGCCATGGGGTGGTTGGCGAACCAGCCGCCGCCCAGGGCGATGCTGTCGCCGTCGTCGACCCATGCGGACAGTCCCTCGATGGGGATGGCCTTGTGTGGGGAGGTCTTGGCCGTCATAGATTTCCAATCTCTCGTTAAACGTAAGATTAGGAGCCGTGCTCGATCTCGGCAAGGGGCATCGAGATGTAACGTGTGACGTAGGGTCTTTCCAGGATCAGAAGGGTGCGATGTGCACGAGCAGAGGAACCAGGCTACGCGCTCCGGAAACGCGGGGTCCGCGACGCTGAGCATCGGCGAGTTGGCGCGTCGCGCCCACGTGTCACCGCGGACGATCCGGTTCTACGAGGAGCAGGGGATCCTGCCCGCCCCGCCCCGCAGTGAGGGCGGCACCCGCCGGTACCCCGAGGAGTACGTGTTCTATTTGGAAGGGGCACGGATCTTCAAGGAGCTGGGCTTCTCCCTCGAAGAGATCGCCGAGATCGGCAAGTCCGCCCTCACCGGCGAGTCGCCCTCGGAGCAGACCCGCGACCTGCTGCGCGGCAAGCTCGACGAACTCGAGCACCGGGTACGGGTGCTGAGACGGCTGCACCGGCTGGTCACCCAGGTCACCGAGGACGGTCCGCGTGAGACGGCCAGCCCGTCGATCCTCACGTGGCTGTCCTCCCAGGAGAAGACGCTGAAGGAGCGGAAGGCCGCGCGCTGACCCGCCCGCTCAGTCGCGTACGTCCACGACGGGCTCCCGCGGCAGGAACAGGTCGACCTCCAGCTCCTCACCGGAGCCGGGGAAGGCCCGGTAGCCACTCAGGTCGCGCACACCGGCGTCCCACAGCACCTCGTCGTCCACGAAGAACCGCCCGGTGCACTCGCACGATTCCTGGGTCAGGATCACGTGGGCGGCGTCGGCCATGATCTCGGGGGTCCGGGCCCGGCGCAGCGAGTCGCCACCCCCGACGACGTTCTCCACGGCCGCGGTGGCGATGAGCGTGCGCGGCCACAGGGAGTTGGCGGCCACCCCGTGTTCGCGCAGCTCCTCGGCGAAGCCGATGGTGCACATCGACATCCCGAACTTCGCGATGGTGTAGCCGAGATGCCTTCCGTACCATGCCACGTCGTCGGAGATCGGCGGGGAGAGCGTCAGGACCTGCGGGTTGTTCCCCTCGATCAGGTGGGGGAGCGCCGCCTTCGTGAGCCCGAAGGTTCCCCGGATCTCGACGTCGAGCAACAGGTCCAGCTTCTTCATGGTCAGGTCGGGGGAGCGGGAGAGGTCGATGGCCGAGGCGTTGTTGACCACGATGTCGATGCCGCCGAAGGCGTCGACGGTGGCCGCGACCGCCCGGGCGACCGCCTCGTCCTGGCGCACGTCCCCCACGATCGCGAGTCCCTGCCCGCCGGCCGCCTCGATCTCCTCGACGACCGTGTGCACGGTGCCGGGCAGCACCGGGTGCGGCCGGTCGGTCTTGGCCAGCAGCGCCACCCGGGCGCCGTCGCGGGCGCAGCGCAGGGCGATGGCGCGCCCGATCCCGCGACTGCCTCCGGACATGAGGATGCGCGCGCCGGCGAGACTGTGACTCATCCGCTCAGCCCACCTTGTCGTGCGCACTGCGCAGAGCCGACTCGATCAGCGGCTCGAACGCCGGGGGCCGCCGCTCGACGTAGCTGCTGACACCCTCGCTCACGTCGGCCCGGGCCAGCGACTCGGCCATCAGCCGGGTCGTGTCGGCGACCGCCTCCTCGAACGTCGTCCGCGCGTACAGCCGCAGCTGTTCCTTGAGCACGGCCGCGGACGTCGGGGAGCAGTACGCGGCCAGCTCGACGGCGTACTCCCGCACCCGGGCCGCGAACTCGTCGGCGGGCACGACCATGCTGGCGAGGCCGTAGCCCGCCGCCTCCGTGCTGCCGATCCTGCGCCCGCTCATGAGCAGATCGGACGCGATCCCGTAGCCGACGATCCGCGGCAGGGTCCAGGCGATGCCGTACTCCCCGATGAGCCCGCGGCGCACGAAGCTCGTGGTGAAGCGGGCGTTCGCCGACACGATCCGGATGTCGCACAGACAGGCGATCGCCATGCCCACACCGGCGGCCCAGCCGTTCACCGCGGCGATGGTGGGCTTGCGGCACTCCATCACGTTGCGCGCGCCGGCGGCGGGGTCGCCGAACGTCTCCTTGCCCGGCTCCAGACTGGAGGACTCCACCATCGAAACGTCCGCCCCGACGCAGAAGGCCTCGCCCGCGCCGATGAGCACGACGCAGCGGGCGTCGGGGTCCCGGTCGGCGCGCCGGATCGACTCGTGCAACAGCGCCATCGTGGCCGGGTCGAGGGCGTTGAGCCGGTCCGGGCGGTTCAACGTGACCGTGGCGACGCCCTCCTCAACGACGTAGGACACCGTGGGTCCGGTCTCGGTCATCGGTCCACCACCTTCCTCCACATGCGGGATCCGCCCCTGGCCGGTACGCACCTCACCGCTCACCGAAGACCGGCTCGCGCCGCTCCTCGAACGCCCGGCGCCCCTCGACGACGTCCTCGGAGGCGAAGAGGCCCGGCATGGTGTTCTCCGCCTCGCGGTAGTGCGCGCCCGCCCCCTTGTTGATCAGGCGCTTGGTGGCCGCGATCGCCAGCGGTGCCCGATTGGCGATGCGCGCGGCGAGGGCTGAGTACTCCTCGACCAGCTGCTCCCGAGGCACGACGGTGTTGATCATGCCCCAGTCGCGCAGTTCCGCCGGGGAGACGTCGTCGGAGGTGAACGCCATGTAGGCGACACGGCGTCGGCCCAGGATGTCGAGCCCCCGGGTCACCGTCACCGCTGGCAGCAGGCCGTGGTTCATCTCGCGCAGCCCGAAGCGGGCGTTGTCGGAGGCCAGGACGATGTCACAGACCAGCGCGATCTCCAGGCCGAAACCGAACGCGTACCCGTTGACCGCGGCGATCACCACCTTGGGCAGCCGCTCGATGGCCTCGAACGCCTCGTTGCACCTCCGGATGAACCAGTAGCAGTTGCTCATCTTGTCGAACGTCATGCCGCCCAGGTCCGCCCCGGCCGAGAAGGACTTCTCGCCGTGGCCGGTGAGCACGACCGCGCGCACCTGGTCGTCGTCCTCGAAGCCCTTCATGACCTCGCCGATCTCGTGGAACATGGTCGGGCTGCCGGCGTTCAGGCTGTCGGGACGGTGGAGCGTGACCACCGCGTAGCGCTCGTCGAGGTGCTTTTCGACGTAGAGCGTCTCGTAGTCGACGCGTTCGATGTTTCCCATGCGTAATTCCTCACTCGGTGCAGGAGTTGTGGACCCGGTTCGGCCGGATCCCGTCGTCGGTCGGTGGTGGCTCGCGCCGCGCCGCGCGGTGCTCAGGGGCTGGGGATCCCGCTCCCGTCCATGCCGCGGCCGGCGAGGACGAGGTCGAGGGTCTTCGGCAGATCCGGCTCGTTCTCGGCGGCGACCTGCACCAGCTGGACGAGCACCCCCTGCGCGCTCTTGGGGTGGATGAAGACCTCCTGCCGCCACGGGTCGTCGCGGTGGAGGCCGGTCAGCCGGTGGCCGGACGCCTCGAGGGTGCCGTAGATCGCGTCGAGGTCGGCGACCTCGAACGCCAGGTGGTGCACGCCGCCCCCGCGCCGGAAGAAGGAGTCGAGGAAGGCGGACCCCCGCAGCGGCTCCAGCAGCTCGATCTTCGATCCGTTGGCATAGCAGAGCTGCAGGCCGCGGTAGCCGACGCGAGGGTTGTCGCCGCCCAGGACGAACCGGCCACCCAGCACGTCCCGGTACAACGGCAGCAGCTCACGGATACGGGGCGCGGCCACCGCGACGTGGTCCAGCTTCGCGCCCGCCCTCGCGAGCTCCTCCTCGATGGACCGGCCGAGGGCCACGGGACGAGGTGCGTCGGCCATCGCCGGGCTCACAGCGACCGGGCGATGATGTTGCGCTGGATCTGGTTGGTCCCGCCGGCGATCTCGTAGAGCTTCACCTCACGCCAGTACCGTTCCATCGCGAACTCGGTCATGTAGGAGTAGCCGCCGAGGACCGACATCCCGTTGGACACGCACCGGCTCGCCGCCTCGGAGGCCGTCACCTTGGCGACCGAGGCCTCCGTCGAGCACGGCCGGCCCTGTTCCAGCAGGAGGGCGGCCTCCCAGGTGACCAGCCGGGCGACCCGGACGTCCATGGCCATGTCGGCGAGGAGGTGGCCGACCGCCTGGTGCTCGATGATCGGCTTGCCGAACTGGTGCCGCTCCTTGGCGTAGCCGGTGGCCAGGTCCAGCGCGCCCTGGGCGATGCCCGTGCACTGGGCGCCGACGAAGACGCGCTCCCCGTCGAGCAGGCCGAAGACGATCTTCGCGCCGGCGTTGAGCTCACCGAGCTGGTTCTCGACCGGCACGCGGACGTCGGAGAAGTAGACCTCGCACGTGTGCGTGGCCTGTCCGGCGAGCTTGGGCAGCGGCCGCACGGTCACTCCCTCGGCCGTGCGCGGGACGATCAGGACCGACAGGCCTTTCGACGCGGGGGCGTCCGGGTCGGTCCGGACGATGGCCAGCAGGTAGTCGGCCGTGTCGGCACCGGTGGTGAAGACTTTCTGCCCGTTGATGACGTAGATGTCGCCGTCCCGCACCGCACGCGTCGACAGGTGGGTCAGGTCCGAGCCCACCTCCGGCTCGGAGAGCGCCATCGCCATCCGGATCTCACCGGAGCAGATGCCCGGCAGATACCGTTGCTTCTGCTCCGGTGTGCCATACCCGGCGATACCGCGACCGCAGAACGTCAGCGTGGGCACCAACGCGTAGCTCAGACAGGCGCCGACCCTGGCGACCTCCTCCAGGGCGATGCACAGGTCTATTTCGCTGCAGGGCGTTCCGCCGTATTCCTCGGGCAGCCCCATCGAGGTGAGCCCGAGGCCGGCCATCTTGGCGTAGAGATCGGCCGGGAAGGTCTCGGTGCGGTCCAGTTCACGGATCACGTCGGTCGGCGCCTCGGCCGCCAGGAAACTGCGCAGCGTCCGCCGGAAATCCTGCTGCTCGTCAGAAAGGGTGAGATCCATTGTGGAATATGTCCTTTTACGTGATATTTAGCAATTGCCCAGGATGCTCTCGCGCAACTCGCGCTTGAGTAGCTTCCCGGTCGCGCTGACGGGCAGCTGGGAGCGGAACTCGCCACTGCGCGGTTTCTTGTACCCCGCGAGACGGCCGGCCGCGTCGTCGAGGATCTCCTGCACGGACGCGGTCGCGCCGGGCACCGGCACGATGACCGCGTGAATGGCCTCGCCCCAGATCTCGTGCGGAACGCCGATGACGGCCACCGAGTCGACGTCCGGATGCTGCATGAGCGCGGTCTCCACCTCGATGCTGAAGACGTTGATGCCGCCGGTGATGATCATGTCCTTCTTGCGGTCGACGATCGTGATGAACCCCTCCTCGTCCGCCTTCGCCAGATCACCGGTCTTGAACCAATCACCGTCGCGGCTGAGCGCCGTCTCCTCGGGCATGCGGAAATAGCCCGACGACACCGACTCGCCGCGCAGCCAGATCTCGCCGACCTCGTCGCTGCCGCGGACGACATCTGTTCCGTCGTCCTTGACGACCCTGGCATGGGTGAGGACGTTGGGGCGGCCCAATGAACTCAGCCGTGCGACCTGGTCCGCCGTGCCGGTCGTGAACTGGTCCTCCTGTCGCAGTATCAGCGCGCTCGCGTAGGTCTCGGTCAGTGCGTACATGGGGTAGAACACGTCACCGAGCAGCTCTCGGCCCTTCATCAGCAGCTCTCTGGAGAGGGGGGAACCGCCGGTGATGACGCCGCGAAGCGAGGACAGGTCGAAGTCGTGACGCTCGGGACGGGCCAGCAGCATTCTCAGCATCGTCGGCACCAGGATCGTGTTCGTCACCCGGTACCGCTCGACGGCTCGGAAAAAGGTCAGCGGCTCGAAGCCCGGCGCGATGACCGAGCGGCCGCCCTTCATGAACACCGGGTTGAGACCGGCCGAGCCGCCGGGATTGAAGAAGTACGGCACGTTCTGCAGGTTCGTCCCCTGCTGCGGCACCGGAACCTCGGCCAGCACCCCGAGGATGCCGCCCATTGCGTTGCGGTGGTTCAGCACCGCCCCCTTGGGTACGCCGGTCGTGCCACTGGTCGCCGCGATCTGGTAGACGTCGTCGTCACGGATGTCGACGCCCGGGTCGGAACCCGGTTCGGCGCTCATCGCCTCCGTGAGGTCGAGCTTGAACCCATGGGTGCCGCCGAAGCCCAGGACATGCCGGATGGAGGGCACCTCAGGGAGCCACTCGGCGGCCGACTCGGCCAACGAGGAGTGGACGATGATCCCGCTGGGCTCGATGTAGCGCAGGTAGGCGGCCAACTCCCTCGCCGAGAGCCGAATGTTGACGGCCGCGCCGACGACCCCGCTCTTCGCGCAGGCGAAGAAGAACTCCACGAACTCGGCGCAGTTCGGCGCCAGGATCGAGATCCGGTCGCCCTTCGCGAGGCCCAGGGAGAGGAAAGCCCGCGCCAGCTTGTTCGTGCGCGTCTCCACCTCTCCCCACGAACGACTGGCACCGTCCTCGATCAACGCGTCCGAGTCCGCGAAGAAGTCCGCGTTCCGACGGACGATGTCACTCACGAGCATGGCGTCTCCTATCGGACCCGAGCCCTGCGGAGGTGAGGTCCGGCCGAGTTCCTCGAACTGCCGACTCTCAAAAATATTCCGTTAAACGTAAGATACAAGCTAGGGTCCGTCACGTAAGCCGTCAAGAGATCGCGGGGCGGGCGACAGTGCCATCCCGCGGTGTGCCACCGCAGGGAAGGCGGAGACATGGGCAGCAGTTCCGGCGCGCGACTCGACATCTCCCACGACGTCGAGCACCCCCCGTTCACCTTCGCTCCGTTGTCCCCGACGACGTTCCTGGACCGCGCGCGCACCGCGTTCGCCGAGCGTGTGGCCGTCGTCGACGGCGACCTTCGGATCACCTACCGCGAGTTCGCCGACCGCGTCGAGCGCCTGGTCGGCGCCACCCGGGCCTGGGGCTGTCGACCCGGCGAGCGGGTGGCCGCCCTGTGTACGAACAGCCATGTGATGCTGGAGCTCCACCACGCCGTGCCGCTCGCGCGGCTGGTGCTGGTGCCGATCAACATCCGGCTCTCGGTCGACGAGATGACCTACGTCGTCGAGCACTCCGAGGCCCGGGTCGTGGTCGCCACCCACGAACTCGCCGACGTCGCGCGCCGGATCGCGGGCCGCACCGGTGCGCGCCTCGTCATCGCGGGCGGCCCGGACGACGAGTACGAGCATTGGCTGGCCGAGGCCCTCCCGGAACCCGTCGACACGGCGGTCAGGGAGGCAGCCCTCCTCGCGGTCAACTACACCTCGGGCACGACGGGCCGGCCCAAGGGCGTGATGTACCACCACCGCGGCGCGTACCTGCAGGCGCTGGCGATGGCTCACCACGCCCGGCTGGCGCCGGGCTCGGTCTACTTGTGGACTCTCCCGATGTTCCACTGCAACGGTTGGTGCTTCACCTGGGCGGTGGGCGCGGCCGGAGGGACCCACGTCTGCCTGCGCTCGGTCGACACCGCGCGGATCTGGAGCCTGCTGCGCGAGGAGGGCGTGACGCACTTCAGCGCGGCGCCCACGGTCCTCACGATGATCGCCGAGGACCCAGCGGCCGGCCCTCTGGCCCGTCGTGTCCACATCGACACCGGCGGTGCACCGCCCTCGCCCACCCTGCTCGGGCGGCTCGCGGCCCTGGGGCTCGACGTGACCCACCTCTACGGGCTGACCGAGACGTTCGGGCCGATCGCGGTCAACGAGTGGCAGCCCGAGTGGGACGCCCTCCCGGTCGAGGACCGCAACCGGCTGCGGGCCCGGCAGGGCATCGCCAACCTGGCCTCGCGCCCGCTGCGGGTGCTTGACGGGGACGGGAAAGACGTGCCGGCGGACGGTGAGACGATCGGAGAGATCGCGGTCTGGGGCAACAACGTGATGCTCGGCTACTACCGGGACCCGGAGTCCACCGCGAGCGTCACCCGGAGCGGCTGCTTCCTCACCGGTGACCTCGGGGTCATGCACCCCGACGGCTACGTCGAACTGCGCGATCGCCGCAAGGACATCATCATCTCCGGCGGCGAGAACATCGCATCGGTCGAGATCGAGCGCGCCCTCGACACCCACCCCGACGTCGTCGAGTCGGCCGTGGTCGGCCGGCCCGACAGCCACTGGGGCGAGGTGCCGGTCGCGTTCGTGACCCTGCGCGAGGGCTCGACGGCCACCGAGCAGGAGCTCGTCGGCTTTCTGCGCTCCTCCTCGCTCGCACGGTTCAAGGTGCCGCGGACGATCGTGTTCACCAAACTGCCCAAGACCTCGACGGGCAAGATCCAGAAGAACGTGCTCCGCGAGCGCGCGGTGGGCGAGGGCGACTGACGGCGAGCCATCGATCATGTGCGGGACCTCCGCGCCGATCGTGCACAGAACCGAAACGGCCCACTCCTCGCGGAGCTCGAAGAGTTCATCCACGAGCTCCTGGGCGTTCGGCATGCTCAACCGGGGGCAACGCCCTGCGAGGAATGGGCAGAGAGAAGAAGGCGACGGTCGGTCAGCTCTTGTCCGTCGCCGGGGCCGATGATTCCTGTGTGTATTTTCCGGTACGCTCGAATTCCTCGAGGATGGGTGTGATCACCTCGGTGGCCTCTCGGACCTGAGGAAAACCCACGTAAAGAATCAACGTGAACATGATTTCCCGCACTTCGTCGGGCGTCACCCCGGCGTGGAGCGCAAGGCGAACGTGGTCGCCGAGAGCCCCCTTTCCGTGCAGCGTGACGTCGGCGGCCAGCATCGCTATGCTGCGGTCGCGCAGCGACACACCCCGGCGATGGAACATGTAGCCCCAGGCGGCGGCGATTCCGAACTGCGTGTGATCAATGGCCTCTTCGGTGGCACCCGACTCTCGAAGTGCCGTCAGCCGTTGTCGTAGGCCGTCGGCGTACTCCTGACCGAGCACGGCCCCCATGAGCTCGAGTCCTGTGTCGAGGTGTTCATTCAGGTTCAGACTCATGCTCGCTCCATGTTGACTGACCAGTATTACTGGCCTTCCTCGACAATCACCGCACGGACCGGACACATCCGCTGTGCCCGCTTCACTGCATCGGCGACGTCCGCGCCGGGATGTTCGACCAGGACGGATGCCTTGTCATGGTCGTTCATCTCGAACACTGCCGGGGCGGCGTCCACGCAGTTGACGTATCCCTCGCACAGTCGCTGATCAACGCTGACCTTCATCAGAACTCCGTTCCAGCAGCTTTCGATATTTTTGCAGTCGGGCAGGCCAATTGATGCACAATGCGCCCACCGGCCGCCCCATCCGGGTATAGGTGATCACACACTTACCCTCTTCCAGTGACCCCTCGGAAACCTCCGCCTGAGGGCCACTGACGCCGACGAACTGCACCCGCGATCCGTACTGGTCCGACCAGAAGTACGGAAGCCCCGCGAACGGCGGACGGTTCTCCCGCCCCTCGAGCAGAAGGCCCGCCACGTATTCGGCTTGTTCAACGGCGTTCGACCAGTGCTCGACTCTCGTGTGCACGCCGTAGCGCGGGTTGAACCAGCGCGCCACGTCGCCGGCCGCCGCCATGTTCCGGGTACCGAGCGGAGCACAGAACTCGTCGCAGACCACGCCGTTGTCCAGCACCAGCTCCGATGTGTCCAGCCATGCCGTCTCGGGCACCACTCCGATACCGACGATCAGGAGGTCGGTGTCGATGTACGAGCCGTCGGTCAGCTCAACCCGTTCGACACGATCGGCTCCGATGACCTTCGAGATCCCGACGCCGAGCCGCATCGTCGTGCCGTGCTCCAGGTGCTGCTTCACGAAGTACTCGGACATGCGGTCCCCCACGGCCTCGGACAAGGGCCGCGTCGAGACGTCGACCAGGGTGACCTGGAGGTTCTGCTCCCGGCACACGGACGCCACCTCGGCGCCGATGAATCCGGCGCCGATGATGGTCACCCGTGGTCCTGAGGAGATGCCCTGCAGAACGCGAACGCAGTCCTCAGCTGTTCGCAGGTAGTGCACACCGTCGAGTTCCGCGCCCGGCACCCGAAGCGGCCGGGCGGCGGCACCTGTCGCGATGACCAGGCGGTCGTACGGAACCGTCGACCCGTTACCGAGCCTGACCTCCTGGCGAGCGACGTCCAGCCCGGACGCGGCCGTGCCGAGTATCAACTCCGCACGAACCTCTTCGTACAGGAACAGCCTGGCCTGCTCCGGATCCCACTTGCCGCTCAGCACCTCCTTCGACAGGGGTGGACGGTCGTACGGCGGGAAGTGCTGTTCCTTGCCGATCATCACCAGTTCACCGTCATAACCTCGGCGACGGAACTCCTCCGCAGCCCGGACTCCGGCGATCGAGCTGCCGACCACGACGATTTTCTGCGGCTCGACGCCGGCCATCGTCACCTTCCTCACTGCACAGACGGCCCGTCAGACGAATCCGGGGCGTACCGCTCGCTGTACTCTTCCTGGAAACTCGGCTTCATGAACTCCGCGAGGTCACTCGCGGTCAGGTACGCCAGGCACTGGAGCTCGAAAGGGTCGAGATACAGCTTGGCGCCGCTACGGGGATCCTCCACCGACAGCCGGACACCGTTCGCGTCGCGGTCAATACTCAGACGTGCCGTCGCGAATTCGTTACTCAGTACCACGACCCCGTCGCCTTTGTCAGAAAACATAGGTCATCGCAGGGAGTGGTCCGTCGTTGTCCAGCAACATGACCTTTCGCTGTGCGATCTTCCACGTGCCGTCCACGCTGCGCAGACGGTAATCACAGCGCGCCGCGCGCCAGGACGGATCGCGTGCAGCGTCCCGAGCCACTCCGGGACGATACTCAGTAAGCAGCACATTGCAGCGGACGGTCGCCTCGTCGTCCCGTTCGGCGGGCTCGGTCGAGATGTTCGAGATGAACCGGATGAACTTCGAGGGAGGATCCTGTGTGTGGTTCAAACCGCTCTCGGTGATGCGCCACACACGATTTTCCAGCCGAAGGTAGTTGTCATAGATGATGGAGATGTGCGAGCTCGGATCGACCTCGTCGGCGTTGTTCGGGACCCAGTAGACGACGTCGGAGGTCATCAGGCTCAGCCAGTCCTTGAGGCGCTCCTCGTCCAGGAGACGGGCCTCATAGAAGAGGAAGTCCTCGGCCTCTGCACGAGTCAGTGTGGCCATGCTCAACTCCCGGATTCGAGGGCGGCGGACATCAGCTTCTTCCACTCGTGGTACATCGCGAACACTTCGACTTCGGCGGAGTATTCGGCGCACCGTTCCCCCCGGGGACCGCTCCACGAGCGCATCGACTGGCGGTTGAACCATGACCACGGGTAGGCGCCCTCCCAGGAGCCGGCCTTGTAGCCCTCCTGCATCCGCTCGAAGCACTCGAAGTCGTCGGGCGACCCGAAGCCGGCCGGACCGTAGAAGAACTCCTCCTCTCGGACCTTGGCGGTGTTGACCTCGTCCGGGGCGCCGGCCGCGTGCACGTACCACTGCTTGACTTCCGTCAGGGCAGGCCCGATCGGCCGGATGATCCGGAGGTTGTTCCGGTTGATCGCGACGTTCGGGAAGATGGCCATCCGCCAATCGTTGAACGTGTCCGCGAGCTTGACGGCGTCACCGTCGAGCCGGTTGGAAATCGACTCGAGGTAACTCTCGGGATACAGCGGTGACAACTGCGGTGGCTGGACGTCTTCAGGATCGCGGGCGAGCAGGCCCCCGCCCGCCCCGAGGATGCTGTGACCGTGCAGCAGATCGGCGGCGAGGTTCGTGGCGTTCGCACGCTCGGGCTGGGTTCCCGGATGCCTCCAGCCCGTCTTCTCCGCCATCTTCGCGAACGACTGCATGGCGACACGGTGCAGGTGAGCCGGGTGGTAACCCTCGTCCGAGCCCTCGTACTGGAGCTTCCAGTTCGCTTGGAACCTGTGGGTCCACACGCCCTTGGTCAGCTCGAGCTCGCCCTCTGGCGACTGATCGGCCCAGCGGTCGATGAAGTAGGCGGCGTTTCCGAGGTGGTCGATCAGATCCTCCCCGTCCTCCGCCATTGATCCGAAGATCATCCCGCGATAGCTGGCGAGTCGGGGAACCCGCTGCAGGCCCTTTTCGATACGGGCCAGCTCACGCGGGTCATAGCCGTTGCGCATCGTCGTCCCGAGGAGTTCTCCACGGTTCCCGTACACCCAACCGTGGTACTCACACCGGAAGAACTGGCTGTTCCCGAGCTCGCTCTGGCACACCGTGGTGCCCCGGTGGATGCACCGGTTGATCAGGCCGTGGATCTCGCCGTCCTCGTCCCTGCTGAGAATGACCGGGATAAGGCCGATGTAGCTCGTCTTGTAGTCGCCAGGATGCTTCAGTTCGGATTCATGGCCGACATAGACCCATGTCTTGTACCAGATGTCCCGGAGCTCTTGCCGAAAGATCTCCTCACTGGTGTAAACCTCAACGTTGACACGAGACTCGTCGAGATCGACCAGTTCATCTATGCGTTTCACGCTGACCTCCAAGCGGGCATCGGCTCCGATAGCACATGAGTATCCCTCCCAACAGAGCCCTTTTTCAGGCTCTACATTGGTTCTGTCAGGCTATGACCCCGTCCCCCCTCCACCTACGGTGTTGTTCCGTTCTACAGAACCCACTGACCGACCGTTGCCCGCGACTACGACGACGCGCACTGGCTCTCCACCGACGCCAACACGATTGCCGGTCGGCCGGCTTCGAGCAGGGAGGGCACCTTTACGCGGGCCTCAGTTGTTTTCGATGAAGTCGTCCACCAGACGGTTGAACTCCGCCGCGTGCTCCAGCTGCGCCCAGTGCCCGCAGTGATTGAAGAGCACCATGCGAGAGTCAGGGATCATCGACAGAAGGCGCAGGCTGGTCTCGAAGTGCATCGTGCGGTCATCCCGGCCGTGCACGATGAGGGCGGGCACGGTGCTCTGCTGCAACGCCGGAACGAGCTCGGCGAAACCCTCGACCAGTCGTCCGGACTTCCAGAAGTCCAACCAGTTCTTGTTGTGCCCGGGAAACTCATGGGCCGCCTTGGCCCTGGTCTGTGCCAGCTCGTCGGTTGCGAACGACGAGTCGTAGCACATCACTTGGACCAGGCGCTTGAATTTTTCCGGGCTGGGGTCCTGGTACGTTTCGACCAGAACACGGAGGCCCTCGGTCAGACCCGCCGGGCCGACCACGTTCACTCCCGGGGCCCCCGAGCCCATCGTCACCAGATGCGATACGCGTTCGGGGTTCGCGGCCGTCACCCGCAGGGAGATCACGCCTCCCATGGAGTTTCCGACGAACGCGGCGCGCTCGATCCCCAGCGCGTCCATCAGCTGACGCATCGCTTCCGCCTGATCGAGCCCGGCTTCGAGCGTCTGCGGGCTCGACTCACCCCAGCCCGGCATCGTCACCGCGATGCAACGATACTTCTTCGAGAGCCCCACGACGTTCGGCTCGAAATTGCTCCAGCCGGTCGCACCGGGGCCCGCACCGTGGATCATGAAAATCGGGTGGCCGGCACCGGCCTCATTGATCTGAATACGGTAGTCCTCCGTATCGATCAGCTTCTTGGTGTTCTCGAACGTCAATGTCGTCGGCATGTCCCACTTCTCTTGGTTGTCAGCCATCAGATAAAGCGTCGTAAGCGATCGCGTCCGCGACTGTGACCCTCCAGTCGCGGATCATCCTCACCCGCCCGAGGCGAGCGTGGCGAAGTCGATGACGAAGTCCGGGCTTGCCACAGATTCGTCCGGATGATCCTTCATCAGCACCGCTTCCAGGATGTATCCGCCAAGCGCTTCGGATGTGTCGTAGTAGCAGAAGTGGGCTGCACCCTTCAGCAGGTCCGCCCCCATGGCGACTGGAACGTCGATTGACTTGAGCCAGTCACGCACACTGTTCCATTCACCCACGTCCGTCGTGACGTTGAGGAGCATGTGGTGCACGCCTTCACCCAACAGATCACGAAACTCGCGATTGTAGTGGCTGGGGCCGAGCGTGGGCTGGATGATCTCGAATCCGAAGTCCTGCATAGGTGCCAACCCCGTGAAGTACTCGTGGTTCACCGGCTCATCCCGGTAATACGCACCTTCGAGGAGCCCCAGCTCCGGGCGCCAGGTGCGAATGTCCCAGCGACCCATGCCGAGCAGGTCGTTGTACTGCTCGATGCTCTTCATGACGTCGTTGACGACCACGCCGAAGTGATTCACCCCCTCCACCTTCACGGGGCCCACCCCGGCAGGACGCGTGTAGCGGCCGGAATGATTCCAGTGCTCGGTGACCACGCGCTCGTCTCCTGCGTCCCGTTGCCGTGGGACGCGGACTTCGATCAGATAGCCACCCAGGGCGGCTCTCGTGTCCAGGAAGTGCCGCTCGAGCAGACCGTCGACGGTCATCGACGCCGCGATCGGGATGCCCTTCTTCTCCAATCGATCGCGGAGTACACCGAACTCGGCGGCGTCGTGCACCGCGAGCGTCAGATGACTGATTCCCTGTCCCCGGGCGAACCGAAATTCCTGAAACGGGCTCTCGCCCTTGAGGGGTTGGACGAGTTCGAATGTCACGGGGACAGCCACTCCGTCGCGCATGGCGATGGCTTGCCCGGACGGCGGTACCGTGGTTCCGGTCGCAGTCCGGAAAGTGGGCGTGGTCGGTCGCCCGTGGGAATTGACGTCGGTCAACCGATCCGGGCCGTAGTCATGTACGTCCCACTCGTCGATGCCGAATATCTCGGCGTACCGCAATGTCGCGGCCTCCAGGTCGCGCACCACCACGCCGACCGAATGCAGTCGATCGACGTCCAACAATCCGGTCATCGCTTCTCCTCCGCTGATCGCCATCATCGGCATGGTCGCCGTCATGGTGAGCCGCTCGAAATGAGTTCGTCCCGTGCTTCAGAACTTGTATTCGGCATGTACTGGGTTCCGAAGGTATTCGGATTGCACCGAAGCATGGTCGGTGGAATCAGGGCACGCACGGTCCGTGCGCCGGACCGTGCGTAGTGCCGGATGCGCTCTGTGATGCAGTCCTGATGTCTTTTCGGACAGAGCGAAAGACAGTGGGCGCCCGCTTCCTGATGGCATGGGACTCTCCATCGGAGAGCTGGCCGCCCATGCGATCGCGTCATCTGCCGACCCGGCAGCATCCGGGCAGCCGCGGTTACACGTTCAGTTCATCCGGGTTCGACGGCTTGTGCCCCCAGTAACTGGTGACGTCATAGCGGGAGGGCGTGAAGGTCGCCTCGTCGATGTGCAGCCCGCCGTATCCGTATTCGACGTCGAAGCCGGACGGTGTCCTCGCGTAGAAGGACAACATCCCGTCGTTGGTGTGCCTGCCGAATGTGGCGGCCACCGGGGCCGCGCCGGCCAGGACCTTGTCGTAGGCCCGACCGACGAGGTCGAGGTCATTGACCTCGAACATCAGATGGTTGACCGTGCGCGGAACGTTCGGGAAGGAGGCGAAGGCGAAGGAGTGGTGCCGTGAGTTGCAGTGCAGGAAGGTCGCCGTCAGGCCGGGCGCGATCTCAATGTAGTCGCTGAGCCGGAATCCGAAGACATCGACATACAAGTGCCGGTACGCCTCCGTGTCGCCCACCATCTGGAGGGCGTGCCCGAATCCTTCGTGGCCGGTCAGGAAGGTGGCACCGGTGGGCGAGACGAATCGCTCTTTGTCCGTCTTGAGGCCGTAGAAGAGCTCGATCGTAGTGCCGTCCGGGTCTTGGAACTGAACCAGGCCGCTGACCATGCGTGCGCGGACTTCGGATTCATCGCACACCTTGACCGGATAACCTGCCGCTTCGACTTCGCCCGCGAGCTCCTTGAGCTCCTCGGGGCCGGCGACCTCCCATCCCAGCGTCTGAACGCTTTCGCGGGTGTCACGGCGGACGTCGACCCGATATGCCTTCTCATCCATCCGCAGCAGGAGGCGGTCGGCGCTTTCCTCCGCAGCTTGGAGGCCAAGCAGGTCTACGGCAAAGCTTTTCCAGGCAGGCACGTCGGTCGTGGATACGATGACGTAGCCCAAGCTGAGTACGGAAGCCATGGTGGTCCCCTTCTCGGATGACGGAACTCTGATGTGGAACAGCGGCCCTGCGGCATGTCAGGGACCAACCGCCTGGCGTTGGGCGACGGGAGCGTCACGGGTGCCACCATCACCACGCCGAGTGAGCTGAGCGGCTCCATGTCCAAGAGCCGACTTCGGCTTGCGTGACATTGCCATTGATGACCGCCAAAGGGCCGGGCACGTGCCGCGGACCGGCGCTCCCGCGGGTGGGCGGCACTGTCTCAGGCGAGTGGGTCTTCCGAGACATCGTCGGCGCCACGTTCTTCGCCCTGCACACCGACCTGGCCGCGGCGTGGCCTGTGGCCGTTTCTTCGCCCGCGCACGACGCTCAACGGCCCTCCCGGACAGGGGTGGGACAATGACATGACGGAACCTCGGGGCCCACTGTGTCGGCGTCGGATGCTCGACCTGACCGGTGCCCACGATTGAGGCGACAACCACATCGCTACGTCTCATTCCTGACGAGGAACTTCGGGCCGTGTCAGGTTCGCCGCCTGCGTGACCGGCGGCAATGCAGGCGTCCCACCCTGCGGAACCGGTCTGCCGCGGGAACCTCGCCGGTATGGACCGACGGGTCCCGGTGAGATCGAGGGGCCCGTCACGACGCTGGCGGACAGGGGAGAAGTGCCGCATCGCAGTGCGGCTGACAGCGGGGTCGGGCAGTTCGCCTTCGTCGGTGAGCCGGACGCTTCCACGGAATCAGGCCGTCGGAGCGGCCGGGGTGTTCTCCCTGTGGTCTCCGGCTAATCCGCGACCGGAACGCAGTGGTGCTCCGGCCGCGGAGCCGGAGCTGTTCGAATGCATGCGGCAGATCGAGTGCGGCAGGATGGATGACCAACGAGGCCCCGAGCAACGTGATTGAGACGTCAGACATCTCGATCAACAGCTCGAGGGCCTCGCTCGTTGCGCTTCACGATCCATCACCCGATCGGCGGCCAACTCGAAGAAGATCACTGAACGCTGGGGCACCCGTCACACCCGCAAAGGTATGATCATCTGGGCCGAGCAGCGTCTTGCATCCTGTCCTTCATGAAAAGGGTCTGTCATCCTTTAGCGACTGTTCGTGGCAGCTTCCCGGAGTGAGGTTGGGGGAAGTGGAACGGCTCCGGGGCGAGTTGGCGGAGTTCGTTGCCGATGTGTTCGGGTCGTTGCCGCGGCGGGATCAGCGGCGGTGGGGTGAGTGTTATCTTCGGGGTCTGATGGTGGACGGTCGGCGCAAGTCGATCCAGGACGATGGCTGAGGGTCTGCCGGACGGGAATATGCAGGCCCTGCAGCAGTTCGTGAACCAGTCGCTGTGGGATCCTCTGTGGGTCAGGCAGTGCGGCGCCCAGCGGCTGTCCGGAGTTGTCACGCCCGAGGTGTGGGTGATCGACGACGTGTCGTTTCCCAGTGCGGTGAGGCGTCGGTCGGGGTGGCCCGCCAGTACGGTGGAGCCGTCGGCAAACGGGCGAACTGCCAGGTCGCGGTCAGTGTCCATGCCGCCCGCCCGTACCTGGTCACCGTGCCGCGCCGCGGTGTGACCGTCCAGGTCCCGGTCGGCACCAGCATGCTGGACGCCCTTCAGGCGGGGGGCGTGGAGATCGTGTACGACTGCCTGCGCGGCGAATGCGGGCTGTGCCGCGTGCGGATCCTGGCGACCGACGGGCCCGTCGACCACCGTGACGTGTTCCTGTCCTCCCGGCAGAGGGTAGAGGGCCGTCAGATGTGTGCCTGCGTGTCCCGGATCGCCGGGCCCGGTGTCATCGTCGACTGCTGAGTTACCGATGTCGCGGTCCTGGACGTTCTTGCCGACCTCGGGCTTCGTCGTCGTAGGTCCACGACGAGTCCTCGTGCCGCTGCCCGCCGCCCTCGGTGGGAGGAATCCACTCGTGACGGCTATCCACAGCCAGGAGATCTGTGCATCGCAGGCGTCGGCAGAGGGGGAACGTCCTGGTCGCACCTCGCGCCTCACCGATGTGTCTCATCCTGGGGAGCGGCCAGGTTGGGACTGCTGCAGGGTTGGGTGGCGTCGGAGCGCTGCTTGAGGTTGCCGTCGCCGTCCCACGCGTATTCGGCCCACCCCGTGGGGCCGTTGACCTTGGTGATGCGGTCGCGGTGGTCATAGGTGAAGGTGACGGCGGTGCCGCGCCCGTCAGTTGCGGTCTTCACCCGGAGCGTCGTCGTACGTGTATGTGGTGGCGCCCGCTGGGCGGGGTGACCTTCGTCAGGTTGCCTATGGCGTCGTAACTGAACTTGGTGACCTTGCCGACTGCGTCCTTGACCGTGCACCGCTGGCCTTCGAAGCCGCCGCAGGTGGTGTCGGCGGGGTTGCAGGTGAAGGTGCGGCTGCCGCCGTCGGTCCCGGCGACCGTCTGCTTGGTGGTGTTGCCCGCGTCGTCGTAGCTGTAGGTGACCTCGACGCCGTCCGCGCTGGTGATCTTGCCCGGGACGTCCGCGCCGGCGATGGTCTTGTAGCCGGTCAGCGAGGCGGTGGCGCCGGTGGGGAGCTTGAGGGAGGAGAGGTTGGAGCGGGCGTCCCAGCCGTAGGCGGTTACGTTGCCGGGTTCGCCGCCCACGCCCATGGCGTCGGTGGCGGTCTCGAGGTTCAGGTTGGCGTCGTAGGTGCGTTCCCGCGTCTTGCCCAGGGCATCGGTGACCTTCGTGATCTCGCCGTCCGCCTTGTGCTCGTACTTAGTGGCGTGCCCGGCGGGGTCGGTGACCGTAGTGGTCCCGGCCTCACCCTCACCGGTCGTGTACGCGTAGGTGTAGGTGGGGCCGGTCTCGCCTGAGCCGTCGAAGGTCGTGGCCCGTTTCGTCGACGTCACGCGGTTGCTCGCGTCGTAGGTGAAGACCGTGACCCGCCCCTCCGGGGTAATGATCTTCGTCAGGCGGCGGTCGGAGTCCTAGCCGAACTCGGTGGTCTTGCCCTCGGTATCCGTGATCTTGACCAAGTCCCCGGAAGAGTTCAGGTCGTAGACGACGGTGCGGCCCGCGCTGTCCTTCGCCTGCCACTGCGATGCGTCGGTCTTGACCAGGTCGATGAACCGGCCGGAGCGGGGGTCCGTGAGCCTGAACCCCTTGTGCTCGGTGCCTTCGTCATGCTGGTCGACCAGGATGTGGCCGCCGTTGCGGTCAGTCATCTTCACCAGCGTGCCGTACTGGCTGTAGGTGTCTTTCACGCCGGAGCCGCGGTCCGTGACCGTGTACTCGCCGCTGGAGGTCCTCTCCAGATCGAGCCGGTAGCCCTTCGGGGCTGCGTAGGTGCCGTCGGTCTTCTCAGTGAAGGTGACCGAGGCGCCGGTGGCGTCGTAGAGCACCACTTGCCCTCGTCGTCGAGGATCTGCAGGTATCGCTCGTAGCTCGTCCACCAGCGCTGCGACACCTTGCCCCACGGCGCGTCCAGCTAGTTGTAGGTGTGGGTCAGCTGGATCTGCTTGCCGACGCCGGCGAGTTGGAGTGCGGTGTCCGCGAGCATCAGGTTGCCGGTGGAGTAGTTGACGCGGACGACCAGGGAGTCGGTAACCCGGACGTCGGAGATCTGATGCCACGACACGGCTCCCTGCCCTCTGGGCACGTACGCCGCGAGGGCCTCCGCTTGGAGTGCCCTGCGCTGGGTACCGCCGGTCGCCTCAGCTCGCGCCTGCTGAGCAGCCCGCCACCGAGCGGCCTGCTCTGAGATCTTCTCCTGCTGCGTGCCCGGGGCCTTGGTCTTGCCGACCTTCACGGGCGGCATCTTCGCCTTCTCGTCGCTCTTGCCCCAGACGGAGGTGGGCTTGCTGGCGCCCGGGCCGGGGTCGGCGGCAAAGACCGGAACGGCGCTGGTGGTAAGGGCCACGGCAACCGCCGTGGCCCCACGGCCGCAGGGTTGTCCTCCCGGTCCCACGACTGAGCACGTGCGTCTGTACACGCCTGAGCACTCTTCTCGGTACGCCGACACCACCAGCGGACTCGACACCACCACGCTTGAGAACGGCAGATGGACACTCTCCACCGCACCCGACTCCATGCCCTCCATGGTGAGTCCGATGCCCACGGACCCGGCCGAAACAGGGAAGCGGGAACAGCTTCTGATCTTTAAGCTAAGAGCGCGGTCCCCAGCGACGCGCTAATCCTGGTCTCAGGTTGATCGGGGACGATGAGCGGGAAAAGTATCGGCTGGAAGGGGGCGGGCCGTCGTGCGGATCATGATCGCGGATGATGAAGTGGCCATCCGTGAGTCGCTGGAGCGGGTGCTCCAGGTCGAGGGTTACGACACCAGCACCGTCGCCAACGGTTTCGCCGTGCTCGACGGGGTCGGTGGGGCCGGCGGTGACACGCTGGATCTGCTGATCCTCGACGTGATGATGCCCCGCCTCGGCGGGTTGGAGACCTGCCGGCGGTTGCGGGCCGCGGGTCAGGATCTGCCGGTGCTGATGCTGACCGCCCGTGACCAGGTCTCCGACCGGGTCGCGGGGCTGGACGCGGGCGCCGACGACTACCTGCCCAAGCCGTTCGCCACCGAGGAGTTGCTGGCCCGGGTGCGGGCCCTGCTGCGCCGGCGCACGCCGACCGACGGGGAGTCGCAGATCCTGTCGTTCGCCGACGTCCGGATCGATCCCGACAGGTTCGAGGCGTGGCGTGGCGAGCGGCCGCTGCGCCTGACCCGGACCGAGTTCTCCCTCCTGCAGGTCTTCGTGCGCAACGCGACCCGGGTCTTGACCCGCGACGCGCTGTTCGAGGCGATCTGGGGCTTCGACATGAGCGCCACCGCCAACAACCTCCAGGTATACGTGAGCTACCTGCGCCGCAAGATGGAGGCCGAGGGTGAGCCGCGATTGATCTACACGCTGCGCGGCCTGGGATACACGTTGCGGGAGACTCCTCCGTGAGCAGGCCCGCCGGCCGGGAACCGCGCCGGCTGACCCGATGGTGGCGCCGGCGGTCCCTGCGGACCAGACTGACGGTGATCGCGGCGACGGCCATCGCGGTCAGCGTGTTCGTGGCCTTCCAGGTGGCCAGCGAGCTACTGGACTGGGAGCTGCGTGACACCGCCGAGAATCAGCTACGCGCCGACTCCCGCGTCCTGGCGACGAACGCGAAGCGCGCCGGCCTGGCGCAGGTCCAGCTACCGCCGTACCCCGGATCCGGTCGGCTGGTGCGGGTCATCCTGCCCGACGGCTCGACCCGGACGCCGGCCGGCCAACCCGCGCTGCCCCCCGTCAGCGAGCCCGCCGGGCGCGTGGCGCAGGGCGCGTCGGCCGACATGATGGAGTCGAACGACAGCGACGACGACGGCTACCTCATCTACACGCTGCGGGCGGGCGACGGCGCGGTCCAGGTGGCCCGCGTCGCCGACGACAGCCCGCTCAACCGGTTCGGGTTTGGCATGCTGCTGATCGGGCTGTTCTGCGTGGTCGGCGGCGCCCTTGTCGGGCGGACCGTGGCGCGGACCGGGCTGGCACCGATTGACCGGCTGACCGCCGCCGCGGTACGTGTCGCGCACACCCGGGATCTCGACGCCGACGTCCCGGATGAGGGTGGTGGGGAGATCCGGCGGCTGATCCAGTCGATCAACGACATGCTCGCCGCGCTCCGGGACTCCCGGCGGGCCCAGCGGCTCCTCGCCGAGGACGCCGCCCACGAGCTCAAGACTCCGCTCACCAGCCTGCGTCTCAACGTCGAGCTGCTGATCCGGCTCGATCGGCGCGGCACCCTGGACAGCGCACTGCCGGCGGAGAGCCGGACCCGGCTGCTCAACGATCTCGGCGCCCAGGTGGCCGAGTTGAGCACCCTTGCCGCCGGGCTGACCGATCTGGCGCGCGGTGACGTCAGCGACGAGAACACCGAGCTGCTCGACCTCGCCGACGTGGTGGTGGCCGCCGCGACCCGGGCGCGTTCCCGCGTGCCCGACATCGAGGTCGCGCTCGACGTGACCTCCGTGTGGGTGAGCGGGCGTCCCGCCGCGCTCCAGCGGGCGGTGCTCAACCTCATCGACAACGCCGGCAAGTGGTCCCCCGCGGACCAGCGGGTCCAGGTCCGGCTCCGTGCCGAGGGCGCGTCGGCGGTGCTCGAGGTCGACGACGCCGGGCCGGGCATCGACGCCGCCGACGTACCGCGGGTGTTCGACCGGTTCTACCGTGCCGACAGCGCCCGGGCGTTGCCGGGATCCGGCCTGGGGCTGTCGATCGTGCAGCGGGTCGTCGACGCCCACAGCGGCCGGGCCACCGTCGCCCGCTCCGCACGCGGTGGCGCGCTGCTTCGGGTCGACCTTCCGGCCGCGGCCCCGCCCGCCCCGATCGCGCGGCTCACCGCCGGGGAGGACACCGCGGTGCGCTGACCCGCCCCGGCGGCGCGTCGCAGGACAAGGGACGGCGGCCCTCGGGCATGGCCCCGCGCGGCTCACCGTCGAGGCAGGACACCGCGATGCGCCGACCCCAGCCCCGGCGCGCGGCGCAGGACCAAAGGGCGGCGGCCGTCGGGCCCATGAAAAGATCCGGGACGGGCCTGGGGCCCCGTCCCGGATCTCGTCCGTGCCGCCGCGCTCACCGTTGCAGCGCGCGCTCCTCGCCGTCGGCGAGCGGCTGTTGACCGTCCGGCAGCTCCGCGGCCGGCCGGGAGAGCCGGCTCGGCCACCAGATTCGCCGGCCGATCAGCAGGGTGAGGGCGGGCACCAGGACCGACCGCACCAGCAGGGCGTCGAGCAGCACGCCGAAGGCGACCAGGAACCCGACCTCGATCAGCATCACCAGCGGAAGTGTGGCGAGGACCGCGAACGTGGCCGCCAGGACCAGGCCTGCCGAGGTGATGACGCCACCGGTGGCGGAGAGGGCTTTGAGCATGCCCTCTCTGGTGCCGAGGCGTACGGTCTCCTCCCGGGCCCGGCTGGCCAGGAAGATGTTGTAGTCGACGCCGAGCGCCACCAGGAACAGGAAGGCCAGCAGCGGCACCGAATAGTCGACGCCCTTGAACCCGAGGATCGTGTCGAAGACGAACACGCTGCCGCCGAAGGCCGCGGCGAATGAGACGATCACGGTGGCCATCAGGACCAGCGGGGCCAGGATCGCGCGCAGCAGCAGCCCGAGGACGATCAGGACGACGGCGAGCACCAGCGGGATCACCAGCTTCTCGTCGCGGCTGGTGGTCACCTCGGTGTCGAGGTTCTCCGCACTCGGCCCGCCGACGATCGCCTCCGCCCCGCTCACCGCGTGCACGGCGGTGCGCACCCGCTTGATCGTGTCGTACTCCGCGACGGTGTCCGGCGCGTCCTTCGGGAACACGGAGATGCTGGCCCAGCCACCGCTGGTCTGCTCCGGGACGGCGAGGGCCACACCGCGAGTGTCCTTGACGATGTCGAGCACCCGCTCCTGGTGCGCCGGCCGCGTGAAGATCGTCATCGGCTGGCCGCCGAGCTCCGGGAAGTGCTGGCGCAGAACGGTGAAGCCGGTGACCGACTCCGGCGCGGACAGGAACTGGTCCTGCTCCCGCAGGGCGCCGGTGTTGCCCGCCAGCCCGATGGCGAGCACGCCGAGGACTCCGAGCGAGCCGAGCGTCGCCACCCACCGGCGGCGGCTGATGGCGGTGCCGAGCCGTCCCCACAGCCCGGGCTTCTCCTCCACGGCCGTGCTGAGCCGCGGGATGGCCGGCCAGAAGATCCGCCTGCCGAGCACCACGAGCACCGCCGGGAACAGCGTCAGCATGGCCACCAGCGCGCACACGATGCCGGCCGCACCGACAGGGCCCAACCCTCTGGTGCTGTTCAGGTCGGCGACGAGCAGGCAGAGCAGGCCGGCGACCACGGTGGCCGCGGACGCGACGATGGCCGGCGCCGCGGAGCGCAGGGCGTGGACCATCGCGACCCGGACGTTCTCGTGGTGGTGCAGTGCCTCCCGATATCGAGCGATGAGCAACAGCGCGTAGTCCGTGCCGACGCCGAACACCAGGATCGTCAGCAGCGCCGAGTTCTGGTCGTTGACCACGATGCCGAAGCCCTTGACGAGCAGGTAGACGGTCGCCATCGCGGTCAGTGCGGCCGCGCCCACGGCCACCAGCGGGATGAGCCACAACACCGGGCTGCGGTAGGTGAGGATGAGCAGGAGCGTGACGACCATGATGGTGGTGAGGAGGACCTGCACGTCGATGCCGTCGAAGACGGCGTCCATGTCGCCGTCGATCGCGGCCGGGCCGGTAACGTCGAGTTCCAGGCCGTCGGGGCGGTCCTTCGCGGCGTCACGTAACGGGCCGACGATGTCCTCCGGTGCGCCGTAGGTCGTGCTCACCTCGAGGGTGAACATCATCGCCTTGCCGTCGGTGGAGGGGCTGGTCGGTGGGCCCTCGTCGTCGTCGCCGGCCGGGGCCGCCACCTTCGGCGGGTACCGCTTGGCAAGGGTGTTGTAGTGGCGCTCGACCGTCGCGCGGTCGGCGTCGGTCATGCCGCCGGCGCGGTGGTACACGAAGACGAAAGTGTTGTCGTCACCGTCGGGGAGACTGTCCTCCAGTACCGCGACCTTGGTGGACTCCGCGCTGGCCGGCAGGGTGTCTGCGGCGCCGTCGGTGGTGACCGAACTCAACTTTCCGCTCAGCGGCACCATGAACACCGCCAGCGCCAACCATAAGCCAATCACCAACCACGGCACCCACCGGCCTGCCAACCGACCGGCCGGCGCTTCCCCGGACGGCGCTGCGTTGACTGCCATCACTAGCCTCCTACATACGGGTTGCATCGCTCATCTGACGCCCAATTCCTAATGAGCGAACCTGAGACCACCGTTAGAGCCTGTGAAGTCACCGGCGTCCGTCGAAGATGGTGATGTTGATCATCGATGTCTTGTGGGTGGGTGCGTCGCGGTGAATCGTCCGCGCCGCCATCCGTCGGACACCTCGGATACCGAGTGGGAGATCACCGCGCCGTACATCCCGGTCAGAGGCACTCGGGCAGGTGCCGGCGGGCGCCCGGTCCTGTATCTACGGCGTGACATCGTGGCTGGACTACGACGGTGATCTGCCGGTGTTGGAAGGCACTTTGATTCGCCTCGTCGTGGACCGCTTGCCGAGCGACAGTGACCCGGAACCGTTGTGGTTGTGGTCTTCACGCGTGGGCGCGTCATCCTCGCGTGTAGACCGGGTTGTGGCAGATGTTCTTGCGCCGCTTCGACCTTGAACACACGGCGAAGCCTGAGCCGGTCGAGCGTCTTCCCGAACTCGGCCGACATGTAATTGCTTCCGCGGTCGGAATGAAATATCGCGCCGGTAGAGAGGTTCCTGTTGCGTGCCACGTTGCGGATCGCCCTGGATATCAGCGGGGTTTGGTAGTGGTCGTCCATGGCGTAACCGATGACTTCCCTCGTGCAGCAGTCGATGACCCGAAGAAAGCCGACGCCGCCTTGAGAATCTCGTTGGCCCGCCGCAGCTCGGCTTCCTCGGCCCGCAGCCCATTGACCTTCGCGGCCTCCTCGGTCGTGACCCCGGGCCGCTGGCTGCCGTCGACTTCGGCCTTGCGGACCCAGGTCCGCACCGTCTCAGCCGCGGCGATCCCCAGCTTGGCTGCGACAGCTTTCATCGCGGCCCACTCCGTTGGGTGTCGGTCCAAAACTGACGATCATCGCTGACACCTGGGTCTTTGATCACTATGGAGATCCACATGCCGAAGTCGAACGCCGCACCGCCGCTGGACCGTTGAACCTGCTTGCGCCTTCCTGAGGTTGATACAACAACCGCCAGAGAGCGGGGCATCGCAGCTGTGCGGATCAGCCGCCGCCTATGGCCTGGTTTCTGCCGACGTCGCTGCGGAGGATGGATACGAGCATTCTGGCCCTGGCTGAGCCCACGCCGAGTCGCTTTCGCAGCGTGTCGGAGGAGATCGGCCGCCGGTGTTCTGCCCAGTGCTGTGCATCCTCCCGGCGTGCACGATCCAGAAGGTCGTCCACGGTCTGCGACCCAGGGTCCAAACCGTCGCTGTAAGCAGCGCCTCGGATTGAGGACACTGCATCTTCAGGTTGGGCCCGACCGTCAGCCTGAGGGGAATCAACTGGCGCAGCGCCTTGGTGCGTTGGTCGTCCTCGCGCGTCCCGAGCCTCATCGGAGGCTGTGCTGATGGCCTGAAGGAGTCCCGGACCGACTTCGGCCCACCCGATGAGCAGCAAGGGCCCGACGGCGTCGAACGCCGCCTTGCCGTATTGCCCGCTGAGCACGGGCTCGGCGACGTTCAGGGCCAGAGTCATGAAGCTGGAGAAGACCAGTAGTCGGCGGGCTGGGCGGAGTTGTTCGGGGCGGGCACCGTGGAGGGCGAGGTGTCTCGTTCCCAGCAGGAGACCGATTACGGAGAGATCTACGGCGGGTGCCACGAGCGGCGCGACCCATGGGGTGATGCCGAGGTGGAGTGCCAGAGCCCAGACGTTTCCGAACCCGAAGAGGAAGGCGAGACCGACGACTGCCGTTATGGTCACGGTCACTGCGCGGAGGGTGAACTGTTGCTCGAAGGTGGTGGCTGGGGGAGTGGTGGAAGGTTCCGGGCTGTGGGCGGCCAACTAGCCCACCTCCAGCCACGTCTGCTGCTTGAGCGCGTGTGTCCAAAGGATATCTCGGGCCTCGGACACTGACGACATCCAACCTGTCCGGGTCGAGCTGAGCTCGGCCCGCACAAGCTGCTTTCCAGGGTCGAAGGTGGGAGACGTGAACAAGTGTCGCTTTTAGAGGCAGATCCGTTCGTCGGTAGGCACTGTGAGTCGACCACCCTTGTGAATCTGTTGCGGCAGCGAGAGATTCACTTGTCGGAGTCGCTTGTCTTCGGGCTCGCCGGTGGCCTTTCGTTCATCTACTGGCGGACGAAGCAGATGCCGACGCCGTTCGTCGGTGGCCGCATCAAGCCCGACATGCTGTCCGCCAATCTCGCGCATGCGCTGAATCTGCGGCTGTCCGTGCACGAGACCTCGTCGGTGAATCGGGCGAGGCAGCAGTTGCTGGAAGAGCTGGATTCCGGAACGGCTGTGGGCCTCAAGCTCGACCGCTGGTTCCTCGACTACTCCACCGACGACTTCCGGTTTGCGGCCCACTATGTCGCCTGCGTCGGGTACGACGAGGACCGTTTCGCCCTGGTGGAGACTCAGCCGCTCGGCCTGCAATGGGCCACCGGTGAATCCCTGGCGACCGCGCGAAACGCGCGGGGGCCGATGAGTTCGCGTAACCGTGCCTTCACTCTCGATCGGCTGAAGGGTGGCCTTCCCGATCTGGGGGAGGCCGCCCGCAAAGGCGTCAGAAGGGCGGCGGAGAACTTCCTGAATCCGCCGATCTCCAACTTCGGGTTCAAAGGCATGCACAAAGTCGCCGACCTCATGCCGCAGTGGCTCGACGACCTCGAGTCGCCGGCGAACAGCCTTCCCGAGATCGCCACGATCATGGAAGACGCAGGAACCGGCGGGGGCCTGTTCCGCATGATGTGGGCGGAGTTCCTGGCGGAGACCGCCGATCTCACCGGTATCGGCGAGTTCCGGGATATCTCGGACGCGTACCGCGAGGTGTCGACGAAGTGGACCGGAGTGGCCGGGCTTCTGCAGGAGGCGGGAGTTGCGTCGTCGCGGGAATCCCTCCACAGCGCCTCGAAGTTGGTGCATGAGGCCGCCGAGGAGGAGCAGCGCCTGATGCGCCGGCTCATGGAACTGTCGGGCTGACCAACTGCGGTCCTGTGGCGGCCACTTGACGTGCCAGACTGCGTTTGATCCAGGAGCTGCTTGATCAATACGCCCAATGGAGTGCGTCATGACGACCGACAACCCGCACGTTCGGCACATCGACACGAGCAGGGCGCACCCCGCCAGGGTCTACGACTGGCTGCTGGGCGGCAAGGACAACTACCCAGTCGACGAGGCCGTGGGCGAGAAGCTGCCGCCCGAGGCGCATGACGCCGCGCGGCAGAACCGTGCGTTCATGCATCGCGCGGCGGCGTGGCTCGCCTCCGAGGGTGTCGATCAGTTCCTGCCGATGGTGTCCGCGAAGACCAGGGCGGTGCGCCGCATCCAGGCGAGTTGGTGGATGGCTGTCAGGTCGAGGCGCAGGCTGAAGTCCCCGTAGCCGGTGTCGACGGAGGCCAGCTCGTAGCCGTTCAGCGGGCACGGCCAGGAGGACGGTGGTGACGGCACCGTCCTCGACCAGCCGGCTCAGTTGGTCGAAGCGGCGGGGCGCTTCGGCTCCGTCCGTGGCCGTGGGAGGCGCGCTGGGCGTGCCCCGGGAATCGTGGATCATACGATGTCCTGCTCCATCCGGGCCCGCTCGTCGGCGGTGCCGTACTCCGGAATGCCGTAGGAGCGCCGGCCCTTGGTCGCCCACAGTACGGCGGCCAACGCCAGCACCGCGCCGAGCGCGAGCGGGGCGTAATTGAAGGTGTCGACCGTGACTGGGCTGACCGGCGGCAGGCAGAACAGCACGGTGACGACGGCGACCCACCCGACTGCGATCCAGCCGACGGTGCTGCTCCAGCTGCCCAGATGCCACGGGCCTCGGACGAACCGGCGGCCCGCGCGCAGCCGTAGGTAGATCGGGATGGCGTATGCGGGCGTGATCCCGATGACGTTGATCGAGGTGATGGCGGTGTAGGCGGTGGTGGAGTACAGCGACGGCAGGGCCAGGATGAAGGGGACCGTCACGGCGAGCCACACGGCGGGAACGGGTGTCTTGGTACGGGGGCTGAGTCGTCGCCAGGTGGGGGAGAAGGGCAGGGCGCCGTCGCGGGAGAAGGCGAAGACCATGCGGGAGGTGGAGGCCAGGCCGGCGTTCGCGCAGAACAGCTGGGCGACGATGACGATGAGGAGGAGGGCTTTCGCGGCGGTGGGGCCGAGGGCGTCGAGGAAGATCTGGGCGGGTGGGACGCCGGTGGTGCTGTTTACGGTGCGGGAGTAGTCCTGGATCGCGAAGAGCATGCCGGCCAGGAGGATGAAGCCGACCAGCCAGGAGTAGAAGATGGAGCGCACGATGCCCTGGGCGGCGGCCACTTGGGCGTGCAGGGTCTCTTCCGAGAGGTGGGCGGAGGCGTCGTAGCCGCTGAAGGTGTACTGGGCCAGCAGCAGTCCCAGCAGTCCCACGTAGAGGGGGCTGTCCCAGCCGGTGGCGTTGGTGAATTCGCCGAACACGAAGGTGGGCGACTGGTGCTGGGTGGGCACGAGGGCGAGCGTGCCCACGATGAGCGCGACGCCGGCGAGATGCCACCACACCGAGATCGCGTTGAGGACGGCGACCAGGCGGACACCGAACAGGTTGAGGATGGCTAGGAGCAGCAGGATGACCGCAAAGATGGCCAGGGTCCGGCCCGGGGTGGGGGTGACGCCGAATTGCAGGTTGAGCCAGGCTCCGGTGAAGAGGGCGGTGCCGTAGCAGCCGCCGGCCATGCCGCCGAGCAGGCCGAGCAGGTTGAACCAGCCGGTGACGTAGCCCCAGCGGGGACCGCCGAGTTTGCTGGCCATGAAGTACAGGGCGCCGGAGACCGGGTAGGCGGAGGTGACTTCGGCGAGCGCGGCGCCGACGGCGAGCACCATCACGCCCACGATCAGCCAGCCCCAGAGCATGACGGCGGGGCCGCCGGTGGTCAGGCCGAACCCGAAGAGCGTCATGCAGCCGGACAGGACCGAGATGATGGAGAACGACAGCGCGAAGTTGCCGAACGGGCCCATGCGGCGGGCGAGTTCGGGGCGGTAGCCCAGCTGTCGCAGGCGCGCTTCGTCGTTTGGCGGATGTATGGATGGGGCGGTGGACATCGGAGACCTCCGGGAATGGACAGCCAGGGCGGGGGTTGCGCGGCATAGCGGGCACGGTGGCGTGGGGTGGAGCCCGGCCCGTGGGGCGTCGTGTGCTCACCGGCGTTGTCCCGATTGCAGCGGCTCGGGTGCTGGATCGGGTAGATGGCGACGGCGGGCCCGCGCGAACTCTTCTTGCCACTGCGGTGGGTGGCTGGCGACGTACTTCCACGGGATCGGGGTGGCGTGCGGGCCGATCGCTTGGAACACCTGGCCGATGGTGTCGGTGAAGCCACCGGAGTGCAGTGCCTGGGCGAGGTGGTTGAGATCTAGGGGGGACCAGGTGTTGGGGTCCGCGTGCTCGAACCACCAGCTCTGGGCGCGGCGCGTGTAGTGGGATACCGGGTCGGTGGTCCAGTACAGGGGGGTGAGGACATCTTGTTCCCGCCGTTGTCGGTAGCCCTCGGCATAGACGTAGAGCGGCAGGAGCGCGAGCGGGGAGCCCTGTGGTGCCCAGGAGGCCACCCATCGTCCGAAGTCATTGACGTTCTCCCCGTACGCGGTCAGCGCCTGCAGCATGCGGTGCCAGCCCTCCCTGTTGTACGGGTCGCGCACGTAGACCTCGTACAACAGCCCCCATGGCCCATTCGGCAGCAGCGGCTCCCAAGGCGGCGCCCGGTGCTCGTGGCGCCGCCGCCGCAGCGGCTCGGCATCCACCTGGGCCAGCGCCAGCAGTCCCACCCAGGGCACGGGGTCCGCCAGCCAACTGCGGGCTGCTTCACTGCATGCGACCCGCGCTTGTGCCGCGACGGCAGCAGCGCCGGGCTGTCTGGTTCGGTGGGCGTTGAGCGCCCGCTGGACGAGGACTCGGGCGCGCATCAGCAGCCAGTGGTGATCGCGAGTCTCGTGGCCCCATGCCTCGACCGAGTCGCCCGTGGCTGCGGCCACGGCCAATACCTGGCTGCGCGTTGTCCGCGCGGTCCACGTGTCGGAAGCTGCCAAGAGTGCGCGCATCGACCGCCACCGGCCTGCCCGGACGTCCTCAAGTACGATGCGTAACTCGTCGTCGAAGCCGGCGGGGTGAAATCGGATCTGAAAGGCACCCATCAGCGATTTCTGTCCCCCGTACTAGTTTCGTCAGGGCGGCAGGTTTGGGTGACACGGGTACCAGAGGTGCTGCGGCCGTTCGAGAGTGCGAAGGCGGCCCAACTGTCGCTATAAGCAGTCATGGTGGGGGCTCGGCTTTGTGAAGCGTGGAATGGGAGATCTGAATCGGCGCTAATTCGCGACTTGGTGTGCCGACGCTGCCGGATGCAGCATGCGAATTCGCGGTGATCAGGTGCTGGAGCGCCTCAGCACGCGCTGCACCCTGTACAGCGTTGCCACGAGGTCCTGGCCGTACGGCAAAGGGGCGGGCTGGCGGCTCTCCTGGTTCCATGGGGGAGTGTCCCAACGCATGCCAGGGGACGGCGGAATGGTGATCCACGAGTGAGGCCCTGTATGCAGACCGATGCGCCCGTCGTTCGAGGCCAGCGCTGAACCGCTTCCTGGTTCAACCAGCAGGACAACCCGGCTTGCCTCGCGATCGACGAGAGCAGGGACGTGTGGACCGTCTTCTCCGGCTGTCAGCAGGGCCTGACCGACGTGGGAAGGCATGCTCACGGCGTCGAAGCAGGCGCAGTTGGCAGCGATGACGGGTCCTTGGCGGCCCTCGAATTCAAAGAGCGTGGCATCGATCAGTGGAGTGATCGTCTGTTCGTCCGGGGTCAATCCTGGTATGCCGTGTGCGATCACATACCCGACTGTCCAGCCGAGCGTCTCCCGGTAGATCGATAGGACGGAGGCCAAGCTGCTTCGATGCAGGCCGGGGTGCATCCGTACTCCTCGGGTAGCTGGTTTCCATTGTTGCGTGACGTCTGTGGGCTTGGGGTGGCTCTACGTTTACCGCTGACTTCTGTTCCTATTGCAAGGTGCGAACGGGACCTGACTTCAAAGTGGGATCGCGTCCTTGGGGGTTTTGCCGGGCTGATCAGTGTCACGCTTCAGGGAGAACGAAGCTGGTCCGCCATTTCGGCGGCAGTGGGGCGATCCTCGGCCGGCGCTGTCAGTGCTTGAGCGAGCACCTGCTGGACACTGGGCCAAGTATCCGAACTGCGCAGCGGGATGTGGCGGGTGCAGATGATCTGTCTCAGGACGGGCGCGGTCACTTTGCCTGGGTCGATGCCGATGCGGCCGTAGTCCCGTGGCCAGTCGCCTGTGACGGACCGCCAGAGGCTCGCGGCCAGTGCGTAGACCTCGTCCGGCATCGAGGGTGCAACGGGTCGAATGCCGTCGTGGATGGACCGCGCGAGTTCGGGTGCGAGCAGGTGCGGAGGCCCGCCTCTGAAGAGGTGGGAGGCCTTGAGCTGGTGCGGGTGCCAGGACCATGAGCAGTCGATGAAGCGGATCCCGTCGGGCGTGTGGATGGCGTGGCAGGGCTGAAGGTCACCGTGCACCCAGCCTTGGCCGTGGAGGGCGGCCACGGCATCACACAGGTCGACCATGTGGCGCCGAAGGGTTGAGGATCGGAGAGTCCCTGCGCGTACGTCGTGCAGAACTTCCCAGGTGGAGGGGCCGTCGTACCAGGGCGTGAGCATCCAGGCCAGAGCGTCGCCCCGACCGCGCGCCAGGACGGCTCCGGGGGGACCCATCCGGGTGACGGCGACCGTCTCGCGTGCTGTGATCGTGGCTGCGTCCGGGCCCGCTCCCACCTTGATGGCAACCGTCTTCCGTGGGCCGTGCGCCTGCCATACGGCGCTTGCCCGTCGGTTGCTGATCAGCTTCAAGTGCGGATCAGGCCCACACAGGGCCGCGGCCGCGGCACGTGCCTCGGCGGGACACGGCGTTTCCGTCGTCATGGAACATCCAGCTTCCTCAGTGCCATAAGGTGTCTGCCGTCCCGGCGGGCACAGGCGCTGGGACTTCGTGCTTTCCGGGCAGGGAGTGATCTTGGGTTACGTCCGGCTGCTGCGCCGCCGTCGCGTACTCGCCTTGTGGGGGGCCCAGGCCCTGTCGGTCTTCGGGGACCGGCTGTACGCCATGGCGATCATGTGGATCGCCTGGGAGCGGTCGGGCGCGGGCGCCATGGGATGGGTGGCTGTCGCCGAGTCCGTGCCGTACATCGTGATGGGAACGCTGGGACGCCGGATCATGGACCGGTTCGCGTCTTTGCGGGCGCTGGCTGTCGTCGACGCGGTGCGGGTGGCCCTGGTGGCGCTTCTGCCGTGGGCCTGGGGCGCGTTCGGAACGCCGGGCATGCTTGTGCTGGCCGCGGCCTTAGGCCTGGCTGGCGCGGTGTTCGATCCGAACCTGGGGGCGCTGGTCCCGGACTTGGTCCGGCCCGACGAGGTGCAGGCCGTCAACGGGCTGATGGACCTGACCGGTCGGATCGCGAGGGTGGCCGGTCCGGGTGCGGCAGGAGCCCTGCTCGCGTTCGTTCCCCAGGCCGCGCTGTTCTGGCTGGATGCGGCGACCTTCGCCGTATCCGCCGTGGCGCTTGCACCCCTGGGGCGGTCCATGCGGCCCGCTACGGCCGGTCCGACGCCGCCGGTGGAAGCGGTGCGGGTGCAGGCCCGGTCGTTGCTACGGGCCCATCCGGCCACGGGCGCAGCGATCGCCGTGCATGGCGCGGCGATCTTCGCGCAGGCCGTGGCACTGGCGATGCCCGCGCTCCTGGCGAGCCGTCTCGATGCAGGAGCTGGTGCGTACGGTCTGGTGCTGGCCGCTACCGGTGCGGGGGCCTTGGCGGGGAACTTCGTGGCCGGCAACGTACGGTTGCCGGGCCGGAAGCCGGTTGCGTACTGCCTGTTGTGGGCGGTCTCCGGGCTCCTGCTGGCGGTTACCGGCTCTGCAGGGAACATGCTCGTCCTGCTCGCGCTCTCCGCGGTTTCCGGTGCTGTGTCACCGTTCCTGGGGATCACCTTGCAGACCCATTTGTCTGCGTTCCCGGCGACCGCGCGTCGGCGGTTGATGTCCGTGGACCTGACCGTCATCAGGACCGCGGGCACCGCATCGATGCTGATCGTCCCCGTCGTAGCAGCGGGTTCTCCGGTCACGGGTTTCTGGGTGGGGGGCATGGCCACGGTCGCCGTGGCGGCCGTGGGGGCCGGAGCGGCGTGGTGGTGGATGCGGGACGGGGGAGTCGTTCCGGTCACGGAGGCGGCTCCCCAGCTCTCGCGCGACTGAAGGCACGCTACGGCGGGGCCTCGGCCAGCGCGTTCAGTCAGGGTGGGAACGACCAGTACGACAGGTCCGAGGCCGGCTTCGTTATCGGTGGCGGCGTCCCACAGCCCGGTCTGCTCCTGAAACTCCCTCATGGAGCTTGGTTCTCCTCGTCACGGACGGAGGGATGGCCGGGCGCCGCTCGGTGGTGGAGGGTGCCCGGCCGGGCGTGGACTGGTGGTGCCGGATCACGCAGCCAGGCGGATCCAGTGGTCGACGCTGATGTTCTCCAGCGGGATACCGAGATGCTTGTAGATCTCCTGGTGCATCCGGCCGAACCAGACGTCGCGGCGCTCGTCGAAGAATTCCTGGTCGTACCAGGCCACGCCGAGGATCACCGTGCCGCCACCGTTGGGGTTGTCCTTCTCGGCCTCGAAGTAGGTGCACTCCCAGTCCCAGAGCATCAGCTCCTCGGGGCGGGAGCGCAGCCGTTCGTCCGAGTCCTTCAAGGACTCGATGCACCTGCGGGCCGTGGCCTCGTCGGGACAGTAGTAGGTGCAGTCGCTGCGGGCGATCACCTGCTTGTCGCCGCGACGGCGGGAGTCGGCGTCTTCGCCGGTGAGGACGCGGACTCGCGTGGGAGCGTCCCGATCCAGGAACTCCTTGAGGATGGTCACGGTCGTGTTCTCCTCTCACTCGTTGGGAACTACCAGCCCGAGCCCGAGATCGGGTGCAGGCTGGGGTTTGAGCCGTCGCGCCTGCGGATGCCGCCGGGCGCCACGTAGCGGATGTTCAAACCGATGCGGGCGCCGTCGCCCTGGTTCGAGTGGGAGCGATGCACCAGTCGGGTATCCATGAGGACTCCGCTCCCGGCTGCCACCGGCACGGGCACGCCGCGCGTGGGGGGAGACACGCGCGTGCCCAGAGCACGGCCGCGGGCCGCTCCGGTCGCGAACTCCCGCTCGTAGGGGAGGTAGCCGCCTTGCTGAGAGCCGGGCACGACATGCAGGCAGCCCGTCGTGAGGTCGGCGTCGGTCAGTGCCACCCATGCGGTCACCGCGCGCAACGGATCCAGCTCCAGCCGATCGTTGATCCCGTCCTGATGCCAGGGCACCTCGAAGTCGCGGCCGGGCCACTTGACGACCAGGAAGGTGTTCTCGACCGCGATGCTCGCGCCGATCAGTCTTTGTACTTCGTTCACCAGTCGGGGGACTCGAACCAGGGCCTGGGCCCAGTCCTCCTCGGCGTGAGGGTTGCGCACCACCTCGCGCAGCGCGCCGCGGTGGGCTGCTACGAGCTCGGCAGCACGAGCGCGGGCTGTTGCGGGTGCGGTCCACCGGTGGAGTTGGCCGTACCCGGCGGGCCCCAGCAGTCCATCGTCCACAACGGCGTTGACCGACCGCGCTGGTGCAGTGGGTGAAGGCTCAGGCATGAGTAATCTCGCTTTCGAAGCATCGAAGGGTGGCAGCCGGGCGGTCTGAGCCCTTCGGTGTGCGGCCGTCGATGGTGTACGGGTGAGGTTGGAGAGCCCCGTCGTGGGCGGACTGGCGTTGGTCAGCGGAGGCGCACCACGTTTCTGCAATTGGCGTGGATGTCGCTCGATCTCGCCGCGGAGCCGGAGGGGCTGGGATGGTCGCGCGGCAGGGAGGGCTCGCCGTCCGCGATGGGCTCTTCGCAGGCTGGGCAGAGTCGCACGCCACGTAGCTTTGGGTAGTACTCGCACAGCGCATTGACGGCACGAGCCAGGCGCCGGCCGTATGCCGCTGCTCCGCTCAGTCCAGGAAGCGGACTGGCCTGGAGCTTCCCGCGAACCTCACGGACGCAGGCGAGTGCGCAGTAACGGGGCACGCTGTCCTGCGGGAGCTGCAGCGCCAGCTGCTCGACTTCGGGGGCAAGCAGCTGCAAGTGCCCTCGGAGCTGGAGAATGAGGGTTCCCAGCTCGTCGGCCGAGAACGGCAGAACGTCCGGTGCGGCATCGGGCTCCAGCAGACGACAGGCCGTGTCGTGCATCGTCACCACATCGAGTGGCATCGTTTCGATCCTGGCGTGCGTGGCGCTCACTGGGTCGCCTCCAGCGCCTGGCGCAGTACATCCGCCGGTGTGAGTCCGTGTTGATGAGGGATGAGCCAGTACGGGCCGGGCGGTCCCTCTTTGTGATCGGGCGGCAGCACCACATGCGCGTCGGCACCGAGCGCCGTGGTCTGCGGAACGTCCCACAGGGCGGTGCTGCCCGCAGGGACGAAGAAGTACAGCATGGGTTCGCGGCGAGCCGGATCCACGGCCACGGCGCCCGGCTGCGCGATCAGTTCGATCGCGCGGACGCCAAGGTGTCGCTGCACCTTCACGGCGTCCCATTCGACACCGGCGGGCGCGAGCCGCAGTCCGGCCGCGGTCAACATGTCTGCCGCATCGCTGATCATGTGTCGTCCGTCCTTCGTTGCACTGTGCGGCGAAGGTACGGCTCGACCAACAGAGCTACCCGAACTGAGAGTTCGGGTGAACCTCCAGTTCGGGATCAGACAAGCTGGAGCCGCTGGACGAGTTCGTTGACCTGGCGGCGGAAGGTGGGACGGACCCGTTTCTGGAGATCCAGGATCATGCTGCGAGCGACTGGGTTGCGCGCCAGGTCCTCGGGAGCGATCTCTTCCAGATCCAGCAGGTGAACCAGGACGGCTGCATCCTCTCGTCGCAGGTCGTGGCACCTGGCCAGTTCGAGCCCGAAGGTGAACTGTCGCTCGCGGCTCGGCAGACCGTGTGTGTCGATCTGGTCGGCGACGCGCAGTCCTTCAGAGGCCTCGCCGGCGAGCATCTCGATGCTCATCGCATGCATGGCCACATTGGTCGGCCCGAACACGGTCCATTGGACGTTGCCCTCTCCGACCTGCTCGGCGAGTGCAGCCGCTCGCTGCTCGAGTCGACGACGAGCCTCCCACCACTGGCGACGGCGGGCGTCGGAGACGACCGCGACCAGTTCGAGCGCTCCTTCAACGGCCTTGCTCTCGGCTGTAACTGGAGCCTCGTGCAGTTGCTCGACGGCCCGGAGTGCGACCTCCTTTGCCTCCTCGAGTGCGCCCGGCTCGCTGTGGGAGAGCAGTACATGGCCAAGGTTCCACTGGGCCGCCGCAATACGCACAGGGTCGTCGGCGTCCTCGGCCGCCCGGATCGCCCGGTCGGCGACCATGAGCGACAGGTCGAGGCGGCCGGCGCGGCGGCAGTACGAGCGCAACAGCCCGTACAGATCCGCTGCCACCCGCAGGACTTCGCGCCGCGCCTCGGGATCGTTCCCCGCGCGAGTCACTCGCACGGCGTGTTCGACGTCCCCGATGAGGTCGGGGAGGACGAGGGCTGCGGCGGTGAACCGGTCCTTCGACGACTGCCAGGTACGCCATGCCTGCTCCACCCGTTCCCGCAGTTCCGCGGGGCTTGCAGCAACTGAGCTGCGCGGACGGTCACAGCCCATCAGAGCACGGGCCACGGCAGGCGCGGCGGTGAGAGGAATGGCTGACTCCTCGACGCCGTCTTCCGCGAGGAGGGCGGCAATCGGTACGCCCAGTTCGGCTGCGAGTCGGGAGAGAACGTCGGCAGACGGCACCTTTTGTCCAGCTTCGATCTGCTGAAGGTAGCGTTCAGTGATGCCGCACAGTCCGGCGATGGCCGCCTGGGTGCGGTTGCCGTTCTTCCGCCGGTAGTACTTGACCTTTTGGCCCACGGGCAGTCTCGGTGAGATCACCGTTCCGCCCCCTTCTCCGCTTGTGTCTCGTACCGTCAGCCTAGGACGGAGCGCGCCAGCGTGTGCACGGTCCGCACACGTTGGCGCGTCAGGTAATGACCCAGTGACGAGTGGGTAGTTGGGGAGGCGGCATGGCGCGGCTGGTCCTGTGGGACATCGACCACACGCTGATCGACACGCGGGGCGTGGGCCGCGAGCTGTCGGCGGCTGCGTTCCTGCAAACCACAGGACAGGTCATGCGCGAACAGGCGAAGATCGACGGCATCACGGAGCCGGTGATCTTCCGCGAGACAGCGAAGCTCCATGGCCTGATCACGGACCGCAACGACTTCGAGCGGTTCGCCCGTGCTCTGACGGAGGAGCACCTGAAACAAACCGCGGAACTACGAGAGCGCGGTCACGCTCTGCCCGGTGCCGCGGCAGCCGTCGACGCGCTCGACGCGCTCGGTGTCCAGCAGACAGTGGTGTCGGGCAACATCCGCCCGGTCTCCGAGATCAAGCTCCAGGTGTTCGGGCTCGACCGTCACATCCGCTGGGAGCTCGGGGCGTATGGCGAGGACAACGACGTCCGGGCCGAGCTCGTGAAGCTCTCGCTCCGTCGTGCGGGTGCAGCGGCTGCGGAGGCGGTGCTGGTTGGTGATACGCCGGCCGACGTGGAAGGAGCACACGCGAATGGCGTGCGGGTGATCGCCGTGGCATCAGGGCGGAGCGACGAAACCGTACTGCGAGACGCCGGTGCCGACGTCGTCCTGTCGGACCTGCGTGATACCGAGCTGCTGGTAAAACTTGTGCGTTGCGATGGCCAACAGCCCTAGGACAGATGCCTGAACTACAGAAGCGAGTGAACCACGGACCGATTTGAGCGTTCCGTTCGGCTGTAAAGGTAAAGGATAGGTCAAGTAGGCGATCCTATTCTGAAGTTGGATCGCCTTCGCACCTTGCAGTAGGAACGAACCGCGGCGATAGATCTGGAGCCCGCCCAAAACCCGGGCGGTTCGATCTACATGCTTCGCGGGGTGATGTGACCGTGGTGGCCGAAAGAACGCATGCGTGCACAAATGGCAGGTGGCGGCCTGTCACAGCGGCTTGCGCTGCGACAGTCGCGCTGCTCGTCGCAAGCTGCAGTGCGGAAGGTACGACGGAGCCGCCGACGAGCACGTCCAGCGCGACGGGCGTTGTCACCGCGGACCAGTCAGCATCTGCCGAGCCGTCGTCCGAATCCCGGGCCTCCAGCGCCCGGGGCAAGGCCAAGGCGGCGTACGTGGCGATGTGGCAGGACATGGCTCAGGCGGGGACGACGTCGGACTGGCGGTCCCCTCGGCTGGCGGCACACGCCACGGGGGACGCCTTGTCGGCGATGTCCCGTGTCCTGTACGCGGACCATCTCAACGGGCTGGTCAGTAAGGGTGCGCCGAAGAACTACCCCAAGGTGACTTCAGCGACCCCGCTCGCCCGGCCGACCACGGTGATGATCCAGGACTGCGGCGACTCGACGCATTGGCTGCAGTACCGGAAGGACACCGGCAAGCTCGCCGACCCCACGCCCGGCGGCCGACGTGCGATCGCCGCTGAGGTGAAGCAGCAGGCCGACGGCACGTGGAAGGTGACACGCTTCGCGGTCGAGGGGCTGGGGTCATGTTGACACGGCCCGTCGCGGTGATCTGTCTCTCCCTGGTGGCGACGGTCGCGGGTGCTGGAGCTGCGTCGGCCGGCGACGAGTGGGGAGCAGCGGACTGCACCCAGAACCCCTTGCCCGGATGCGAATTGAGCGCCGGGAGGGGCGGCGAGAACGGCACGCCTCGTCACGACGGCGGTGACCCTCCTCCCCGCGGTGGGAGCGGGAGCGAGAGCGAAGGAAACAGCGGCTCCCGAACGCCGAAGAGCCAAAACCCGGATCTGAATCGGGCGAGTTGCTCCTATCAACGCAGCGACTATCAGCCGCCGCCTGAGGCAACGCAGGCTTCGTACGTCGGGCCGAGCAGCGGAGGGGGCTCGGCGCAGGTCCCGGCGTTCACCACGCTGTCGCCAACCACGAAACTGCTCGCAGCGGACCCACAGCCGGGGGAATCCGGAGCATGGTACGTCTACAAGTGCGCTGCCGGAGGCGTACGGGACGCGCTGTACCGCCCGCCGGTGTGGGTCCCGGACGGACCACAGCAAGAGGGCGGGGCTCCGCAGCCGACTCCGGCCCAGTTGGGGCAAATGGCGCGCGATCAGTTGAGATTGCCGTCGCCTGAGATCGAGTCGAGCCCGGCGAATGAGCAACTCGTCAGCGTGCCGACCTGGTTGTGGCTCGACCGCGAAGGCTGGGGATCGGTGTCGGCGACGGCATCGGTACCTGGAGTCTCGGTGACGGCCACAGCTCAGCCTGTGTCCGTCGACTGGGCGATGGGCGACGGCAGCTCGGTGACGTGCAAAGGCCCGGGCACGCCGTACAACGCGGTGCGGCAGAAGCAGGCCGGCCCATCCAGTGCTTCGCCGGACTGCGGCCATACCTACCGCACGTCGTCGGCCGGACGGCCGGACAACGCGTACCCCGTGTCGGCGACGGTGCACTGGACGGTGACCTGGGCAGGGGCGGGCCAGAGCGGCCAATTCCCAGGCCTGACGACAACGTCGGATGGTGCCTTCCGGGTCGCGGAGAGCCAGGCGTTGAACACCGGTCGCTGACCCTGACGCCTCCCCGCTGATCTACGAGCCGCGACAAATTCCAACGCAATCTTGACCGCAGCGCGCCGGTGGCGCGGTGCTGCGAAGTCCTGTGCCACGAGGAGGTACTCGATGAACACCCGTGCGCCAACGCACTCGGATACGGAGTCCGGGGAAGAGGCGATCATGGCTCGCCGTTGGGGTAGCCGCCCAGACGGCCAAGCACCGGCTCGCGTGCTCGGAGTATCCAGGCACCGCAGCAGGCCGTACCTGCTTGTTGGCGTGCTCCTGGTCCTCGGCTGCGCTACCGGTGGCGTGGTGGCGGCCACGCAGCTCGGGCACCGCGAGGCCGTGCTGGTGCTGGCCCGCCCTGTCGCCGTCGGTCAGGAGCTGGCGGCTCGGGATGTGCGCGAGGTGAGCGTGTCGAAGGACTCCGGTCTGGCTGTGATCCCCGCTCACGCGCGTTCAACCGTCGAGGGCCGCACCCTGGGCTACTCCATGCCGGCGGGGACGCTGCTGACGAAGGACGTACTGGGCGACGCACGGGTCCCTCCAGCTGGGCAGGCTGTGGTCGCAGTGGGTGTGAAGGCTGGCCAGTATCCGCCTGACCTGCAAGTTGGCAACCACGTCACGGTCGTCGTGACGGCGGCGACCGGCGAAGCCTCCGGTGCAGCGTCCTCTCATTCGTCGGCGTGGGAAGCGACGGTGACCGGGGTCCATCCGAACAGCGACGAGCTGCTGACGACCGTGTCGCTGCAGATGGTCCAAGGTGACGCCCGCGAACTGGCCGCCGCGCCAACCGGACAGATCAACGTCTACGTGGTGCATGGAGGCAGGCGGTGACGCTGGTGGCGCTGTGCAGTTTGAAGGGTTCACCAGGGGTGACCACGGCAGCGCTCGGCTTGGCGGCGCGATGGCCGTCCGGTGAGCAACCGGTGCTCGTGGAGTGCGATCCGGCTGGTGGTGACCTGCTCGCCCGCTTCTCCCTGGAGACATCCCCCGGTTTGGTGAGCCTCGCCGCAGCAGTACGGAGAGGAGCGGCGCCCGGGCTGGTGTGGCAGCACGCTCAGCGATTGCCCGGAGGCTTGCCAGTTGTTGCCGGCCCGGCCGGCCCGGAGCAAGCGCGTGCATCGCTCGCCCAGATCACCGGTGCAGGCGCCGCGCCGCTGCGGCAGGCGGCAGACCGTCCTGGCACCGCCGTGATCGCCGACTGCGGAAGGATCGATCCGGGCTCCGCGGCCCTGGGCATTCTGCGAGCAGCCGACACGACACTCCTGCTGGCCCGCTCCCACGACGACGCCCTCATGCACGTGGCCGCCAACTTGGACAGAGCCGTGCGGTGGTCGCGCCGCTCCTGCTTCGTGCTGGTCGGCGGCGGCTACCCGACCAGCGAGGTCGTCCGCACGCTGGGGATCGAGGTCATCGGCCGTATCCCGGACGACCGCAACGGCGCGGCTGTGCTGTGCGGCCGCCCTGGACGACGCTCGGCTCCGGCGAACTCGCCGCTGGGTCGGTCTTTGGCTCGTATTGCCGCCACGGTCGCCTCTCGCGCACTCGGGCCACCGGAGTGGGCGCAGGAGAAGGTCCCGACGGTGCGGAGCGTCGGCGCCAGTCCGCCCGCCCTGAGTTCAGGAGCCTTGCCAGAGTCCGAGGAAGAGGTGTCGCGATGAGCGAGCGGGGGAGCAGCCGTACCTCGATTCCCAGCGGTGGTGTCTTTCCCTCGGCGGGGCCGGTGGGGCAGCAGCCAACGAGTGCTGCTGCGGGACCGTCGCTCGGTGCCGACGCCGTCGGCACCGAGAACGGCTCCGCTGCGGCGCAACTGCGACTCCGAATGATGCGCGAGCTTCCCAAACGCCTCGCCGAGCAGGCCCGTGCTGACGACGCCGCGAGCCGCCCGCCGGTGGCCGACGCCGAACGCCGTAGTCAGGTGGAGCGGGTCCTGTCGGACATCGCGGAGGAACATGCGCGCACGTTGCTCACACGCGGTCAAGGCGTCCTGCCCCCGGACACCGAGCAGGAGGTCATCGCCGCCGTGCTGGCCGAGGTCCTCGGGTTGGCGGGATTGGAGCCCCTACTGCGCAACCGGGACATCGAGAACATCAACATCAACGGTGACCACGTCTTTGTCCGCTACGCCGACGGTCGGCGCGAGCAGCTTCCGCCAGTGGTGGGTTCGGACGCGGAACTCGTCCAGCTCATCCGCGACTTGGCGGCGCGCACCGGGGTGGAGGAGCGACGCTTCGACCGCGGCAGCCCCGGTGTGAGCTTCCAACTGCCCAATGGAGAACGCGTCTTCGCCGTGATGGCGGTCACCGCCCGTCCCTCGGTGTCGATCCGTCGGCACCGCTTCCAGCACGTCACGCTGGCCCAGCTACGGAGGGCGGGCTCGATCGATCCGGGTCTTGAGACATTCCTCGGTGCGATGGTCCGAGCCCGCAAGAACGTCCTGATCACCGGGGGCACGGCGATCGGCAAGACCACCATGCTGCGGGCACTGGCCGCCGAGATCCCCCCATGGGAGCGGCTGATCACCATCGAGGACGTCTTCGAGCTCGGCCTGGGGACTGACGCTGACGCCCATCCGGACGTAGTGGCGATGCAGGCGCGTGAAGCGAACATCGAGGGCCAAGGCGCAGTCACTCAGGCCGAGTTGGTGCGTTGGGCGCTTCGCATGTCCCCGGACCGCGTGATCGTCGGTGAGGTCCGTGGGCCCGAGGTGATCCCGATGTGCAACGCCATGAGCCAAGGCAACGACGGCTCAATGGGCACGCTGCACTCCTCTACCAGCTGGGGAGCGTTCACCAGGCTGGCGGCCTACGCGGTCCAGGGACCGGAGCGTCTGGCGCTGGAGGCCACCAATCTCCTCGTTGCCTCCGCATTGGACTTCGTGGTCCATCTGGACAAACCACGTGATGACCACAGCAAGCGGGTTGTCTCTTCGATCCGCGAGATCGTCGACGCCGACGACAGGCAAATTGTTTCCAACGAGGTCTTTCGTCCGGGCCCGGACCTGCGGGCAGTCCCCGGTGTGCCATTGCGCGCCGAGACGTTGGAAGGACTGGCAGCCGCCGGCCTCGACCCCGACTCCCTTGGGGTCGAGAACTGGTGGCGACACCCATGACTGGATATGCGGTACCGATGGGCATGCTCGGCCTCGGCGCCGGAGCTGGACTGGCGATGGTGCTCCACGCGCTTCACGGCACCTCCGCGGTCCCGGAGCCGAAGGACAAGAGGCTGCGCCGACTTCTTCTCCGCTACGAGCGCCCTGGGTGGTGGCTGACTGCTGCCGGTGCCGCCGGACTGCTCGTCGGTGCCACCACAGGATGGGTGGTAGGCGGACTCCTGGCCGCGATGGCGACGTGGACCCTGCCCAGGCTCTTGGGCTCCAGTACTGCCAACCGGCAGCACTTCGCACGTATCGAAGGCATTGCCGGCTGGACCGAGATGCTGCGCGACACGCTGGCCGCCGCGGCCGGCCTCGAACAAGCCGTGATGGCCACGGCCCACACCTCGCCTATTGCTGTTCGACCTCAGATCCAGGGCCTTGCCGTCCGGCTCGCGAGCGGCCGACGCCTTGCCGATTCGCTGCGACGTCTGGCCGATGACCTGTCCGATCCCACAGCGGACCTGGTGATCGCTGTGCTGATCCTCGCCTCCGAGCATCAGGCTCGCCAACTGGCGCTGCTGCTTGGAGAGTTGGCGGCCACAGCCCGCGCCCAGGTCGAGATGCGTCAACGAGTTGAGGCCAGTCGCGCTCGCACCCGTACGACAATGCGCGTGGTGGTGATCACCACCCTCACCTTCGCGGCGGGACTGATTCTCCTCAACCCCGCTTTCCTCGCCCCGTACGACACGGTGACCGGGCAACTCGTCCTGCTGCTGATCGGTGGTGTGTTCACGGTCGCCTTCGCCTGGCTCCGTCGAATGTCGCGGATCGAACAGCCCGAGCGCTTCCTTACGGAACCGGGGCTCGTCGGCAAGGCGCCAGACGCGATCGACACCGTAACCCCGGAGGCATCACAGTGATCACCATCCTGCTGCTCTCGATCGGCACCGGGCTTGGGTTGTGGGCGCTTGCCCTGTGGCTGTTGCCGCCCCGACCACCGCTGGCTGCGTTGATCCGTCGCCTGAACGCCACCCCAGCACCCCCAGTGCCCTCGGACTGGGGCGGCGGTTGGGCGGTGCGCATGGGCAGGCCCTTCACTGGACCGCTGCATGCCCTCGGTCTGCCCGTGCGCAACGTCCGCCGGGATCTCGCCGTCGTAGAGCGGTCGATCGATACCCACCTGGCCGAGAAAGCGGCGCTCGCGTTGACCGGTCTGCTCCTGCCGGCAACTGTCGCGTTCGTCCTTACTCTGGGGGGCCGACCACTGCCGTGGGCTATGCCTCTCGGCGGGTCCCTGGCCCTGGCGATCGGCGCCTTCCTTCTACCGGACGCCGTGGTGCGGGCCGAGGCCGCGCGACGCCGGGCCGCCTTCCGCCACGCGCTCAGCGCCTATCTGAACCTCATCCACATCCTGCTCGCCGGAGGCGCCGGCGTAGAGGGGGCTCTCGCCGATGCCGCCGAAGTCGGTCACGGCTGGTCCTTCCACAGGCTGCGCCGCGCTCTCACCACCGCCCGGCTCACTCGAACGTCCCCATGGACGGCGCTGGGCGAACTCGGTGACGAACTCGACGTCAGCGAGCTGACGGAGCTCGCCGCCGCACTCGCCCTCGCTGGCACGGAGGGAGCCAAGGTACGTGCCTCTCTTGCCGCCAAGGCGGCGGCCATGCGTGCCCGTGATGGCGCCGAAGCCGAAGGACAGGCCAATTCGGCCACCGAGCGCATGGCTCTGCCCGGCGTGCTCATGGCCTTCGGCTTCGTGATCTTCGTGTTCTATCCGGCCCTCATCCAGATCGACGCTTCGCTATGACTCAGCCACCATGCCGGGAGGAAACGGCACATGCCCGCGTTCAAGTCCCTCCGATCCGCACGACGCCATCTGAGCTCCGGCATCCGCAAGGTGGTCCGCGACGACCGTGGCGTGACCACGGAACAGGTGATCTGGATTGCCTTCTTGTCGGCGCTCGCACTTACCGTGACCGGTCTGTTCGGGCCGCAGATACTGGCTGCAGCTCAACGCGTGACCTTCAAGTAGGCCGGTCGGCCGGAAAAACCGATGCGGGCGGAAGCACCACGGAGATGGTCATCATCATGCCGCTGGTCTTCACCGTGGTCCTGCTCCTGGCTCAAACGGCCCTCTACATGCATGCCACCCACATCGCCCAGGCCACCGCGGCGCAGGCTCTGGCAGCCACACGGATCGAGGACGGCACCGAAGCCGCCGGGCAGAGCGCAGCGGACCGGGCCCTGGACCAGCTCGGCCGCGGTCCGTTGCGCAACCCACGGGTCACTGTGCGACGGGGCGCCGAACGGGCCGACGTACACATCACTGGGACCGCCAGCAGCGTTCTGCCGTTCCTGCAACTGCGCGTACGAGCTCGTTCGGTCGGACCGATCGAGACGTTCGAATCCGGCTGAAGGACTGGGATATGAGATGCCATGCGCTGCCCGGCAGGTATCGGGTCGACGGTGGGTCGGGGACCGTCGAACTAGTGGTCAGCATCCCTGTGCTCCTGTTGATGCTGTGGTTCCTGGTCTTCTGCGGACGCATGGCGGACTCACGTCTACGTATCGAGGACGTGGCCCATCAGGCGGCGCGAGCTGCGAGTTCCGCGCGAACGTCGTCAGGTGCGGAGGTCAGAGCCCGAACGACGGCTGCCGCCGGACTTCGGGATGAGGGAATCACGTGCCGGTCCTTCGAGATCGTTCTGAAGGGCGACGTGCAGCCGGGCGGAATCACGACGATCACTCTCACCTGTCGCGTCGACCTCGATGACCTCGCGCTCCTACAAGTGCCAGGAAGCGCGGCACTCAACGCCACCTTCTCCGCCCCGGTTGACGTGTACCGCGGTACCACCAACGCGACGCCCTTTGGAGGAGCGGGGAGCCCATGACAGATCTGCGTGTTCGTCGGGCGGGACTTCGCGGCCGGGCGCGGCGCGACGAGGGACAGATCACGGTGTTCGTCGTCCCCCTCACCGTCGCCGTGGTGATGTTCGCCGGACTCGTCCTCGACGGCGGCCTCGCGCTGGCCGCGAGAGCCCGAGCCATGGGCGAGGCCCAGGAAGCCGCCCGCAACGGTGCACAGGCCCTCGACCTGGCCGCCTACCGAGCGGACGGGAGCGTACGCCTCATCCCCGAGCAAGCCCGCGCCCTGGCCGAGGCTTACCTCGCATCCACCCCCGACACCGGCAGGGTCAGCGTCACCAACGACACGGTCACCGTCACGGTGACAGCCCAGCAGAAAACCCAGCTCCTCGACCTGATCGGCCTTGGGACCCTCACCGTGACCGGCACCGGCTCCGCCCACCCCGTCTACGGCGTCACTGCGCCCGGATCCTGACCAGGTTGGCCATGCCCGATCGCGAACACTGGCTCAGGCACACCAAGGGGGATCACACCCTGCTATCGCGCAGCGCCAGCTTGCTGCGGGGCATGCTCGCCGCAACCGCGCTGGTTGCTCTGGTCGGAGGAACGCCGTGGGCCTTGACACGCTTTGTGGGCTGGCCCCTCCCGCACCACCTCCCGAGCTGGCCGGAGATCGAAGGCGCCCTGATTTCCCCAATGTCGGTCAGCCTGCTGCTCCGCACGATGGCCTGCATCCTGTGGCCGATCTGGGCAGCCTTCGTCCTCGATGTTGCCCGAGCACTCGCCAACGAGGCCCGGGCACTCCCGCGCCCGGCCATCCCTCGCCCAGGCCCGTTTGGGGCCGTAGCCGCGGTGCTTGTCGGCACGATCTTTGTCGCTCTGCTCTCCCAGCGGGCTGCCGTGCCCTCGTCTTCGGCTGGCACCGTCGCGACGGCCACCGGAGCCTCAACGCCCTCGGCAGCAAACAGGGTTACTGCGCCTGATCGTCTGAGCGCCACAAGTGTCCCTGACACCGTGGAGGTTGCTCCGCCTCGCGATGGCGTTTACGACAGCCTCTGGCGCATCGCCGATCGCACGCTCGGCGACGGCAGTCGATGGCCCGAGATCTACGTCGCCAACCGCGGGCGCCCACAGCCCGACGGGAGCGCCTTGACCAACCCGAATCTGATTCGTCCCGGGTGGATCCTGCGACTTCCGAGTCGTCCACCCGCCGGCGCTCATCCCCCCAAGCCCCGAGAGCCCGCAACGCCGAACCCCTCACCCGGCGCCTCCCCACCTGGTGGAAACACAGCGCCACCGTCGTCGCCGACTCGCCACACTCACGAACCCCGCCCGGAGCCCGGAATCAGCCTGCCCAACGGAGCCTTCGTCGGTATCGCCCTCGCCGCACTGATCGCGGCCGCGGCGCTCATCGTTCGGCGGCGGCGACGAACCCGGTATCTCCCCGGGAGCGGTGATCGCGACAACCTGGCCATCGCTCCAGTCGTACGCGCACTGCGACTTGCGTACGACGAGGCGTCGCGACCGCCGGACGAGCCGGACTTCCTGGATGGTCCTGATTGGGCTGCAGAGCCTCGTCCGGCGCGTACCGAAGCCGGCGGACCCATGAGGGAGACGGCCTCGATATCGCCGGATCTGCGGTGGGACGGCGGAGTCATTGGCGTGAAGGATGGCCAGGCACTTGCCTGGGATCTCGCTCAGGCCCGCGGTCTCGGCCTTGTTGGACCAGGCGCCCACGATGCCGCTCGGGCATTGCTGGTCGCCCTTCTCGCCCGACAGCACGAGCCGTCTGCACGCTCCGTCAGGGTCGTAGTCCCGGCCGCCGACTGGCGCCTGCTGATCGGCGAGCGCACCGGCGGCTCTCCCCAGTTGCACATTGCAGACGACCTCGATGGAGCCCTTGATTGGGTGGAATCCGAGCTCTTGACGCGCGTTCGGAATCGTAGGAAAACGCCCACCAGATCCGAATCGCCTGCGTCGCCCCAAGCAGACCTGGTGCTCGTGGCGACCCCGGCGCCGCATGCCGACAGCCGTCTGCAGGCCATATTCGACAACGGTTCGGCCTTCGGCCTGGCCGGCATCCTGCTTGCGCAGTGGCGTCCGGGCGTGACGGTTGGTATCGCTCCGAACGGCACCGTGACAACGGCCAGCTCTTCTGCGCCGGATGCCTTCGGTGACGCACGACTGTTCACCTTGCCTGCTGACGACGCCCAGGCGCTGATCGACCTTCTCGCCGAAGCGCAGCCTGCTGCGCCGCTCCCAGCGACACACCCCAGCGAGTCCACGAGTGCCGCGCACGACGAGGAGCGAGGCGCGCAGTCCAGAGCACCGGGCAAGTCGCTACCGTCGACCACCGGGGATGACTCACGACAGCCCAGTCGCCTCCAACGTACGACCGGGCAAGTTCCCGTATCCACCAAGCCGTTGCAGCTCGTCGTCCTTGGCAGTCCATGTCTGATACACCGTCAGGGAGCGCGAGGGCGAAACATCGATCTCACCTCGGCTCTCGCGCCCAAGCAGCGCGAGCTCCTGGTGTATCTGGCCCTCCACCGCGAGGGTGCACGACGCGAGGCCATTGTCGCCGCCATCTGGCCGGGGGCGCCTCAGGACCGTCCGTACAACAGCTTTCACGCGACGCTGAGTCAACTGCGGCGTGCCCTGCGCACGGCGACCCAGGGTGCGATCAGCGATGTCACAACCCATGCAGACGGGCGCTACACCCTCGACGACGCCCAAGTCGCCGTAGATCTGTGGCACTTGAGGGACGCCCTGGACGCCTCCCGTCCGGGCGTCGGCGTGCAGAGCCAACACAGTGCCCTGGAGCGCGTTGTCGAGCTCTATTCCGGTGACCTTGCTGATGATGTCGGCGCAGAGTGGATCGAGGCACCTCGGGAGGCCATCCGACGTGATGTCATGGACGCCGTCAGCGCGCTCGTGCGTCTCCTGCGCGAGAGGGAACCAGGCCAGGCACTGTCCCTGTTGGAGCGCGTCCGAACGTTCGACCCGTTCAACGAGGCCATCTACCGCGACATCGCCCGATTCCAGGCGCACTTGGGGCACCACGATGCCGTAGCGCGCACCTTCAAGCTCCTCGAGACAACCCTGGCCGAGATCGACGAGGAGCCGAGCCCGGAGACAGTCGCCTTGCAAGGCTCCCTACAGCGCGTACATCCACCACACCATCGAGAGAGCGACTCAACCGCTTGAAGTGTCTTCAGCGCGTCGCCGCTGACGAGCACGTTCCAGCAGGTCCGAATGAGCCTCGGCCCACATGGCCAGTGGCACAGCGACCGATAGTAGTTCCTTTGCTGCCGGGGACAGTTCATAGGTCGCGCGATAGGGGAAGTCAGACTCTCGGTCGTGTTTGACGAGTTCGCCTTGTTCCAGTCGTCGGAGGGTCCGATTCAACGGGCTGTCTTGCAGGCGCCGATGTTTCCTGCCCGGCCAGCCCGCAACGTTGTCCTGCGCGCGAATGACGTTGAGAAGGCTCGTGTAGTGCAACGGGCCTCCATGCAGGGCTATGAGAACGTCCCAGGTCCACTCACCGCTCATCAGATACCGGACGTCGTGTACGCCTCGCGCGAATCGACGGTCGTCCGGCGTGAAGGAGTTTGATGGTTCTGGCTGATGGCGTTCGTCGGGAGCGCCGCCTACGGGTCGCTCAGGACCACTCTTTCGACCGCTTTGTTGCCAACGGCTCATCTCATCAGGCATGAAATATCCCTCGAGATCAGTCGCGAACGATGGATGGGGGGCACGGTCGTTGCGCGAGGTGTGATGTTGGCACGACGAATCTCCTCCTCGGTGGGGGAGGTCTCTGCGCCTGGCACTGGTCAGTTGAAGGAGCGACTGGCGAGTTGCTGACTGATCAGAAACAGGGCGGTGACCCGAGGGACTACAGCGCTACCTATGGCATACACCAGGACGCCGACGTAACTTCAAGGTCAGTGCATGTCGGCGGACGCATCACAACTTGCGGGCTACCCCCACATACAACGGCTGGTCTTCACGAATTCGCATTCCGGGATCTGGATGCCATCGAGTGGCCAGCGCGACGCCGGGCTCGCAGACTTCGAGAGTTTCGAAGAACTGCGCGACCTCACTGTGCGACCTCGCCTTGACCGGCGTTCCCCCAGCGCGGTAGATGCTGTCGATTCGGTCCCAGATCTCCGGATCGAACTCCCATGTGACGTGGGAGAGCATGAGGTAGCTACCCGAGACCATGGGTTCCAGCAGCGTCCTGACGATCTGCCAAGGGTCCTGCTCGTCGGGCACGAACTGCATCAGGGCAACCAGCGACAGCCCGATCGGGCTGTCGAAGTCAAGGTATTCCCTGGCATACGAGAGAATGCCTTCGGGTTCTCTGACGTCTGCGTGGACGTAGGCCGTGCAGCCTTCCAATGTTCCCTGCAGCAGCGCCTCAGCATGACGCAGGACGATGGGATCGTTGTCCGCGTACACTACGCGAGCGCTAGCGTCGATCTCCTGCACGATCTGGTGGAGATTCGGCTCCGTCGGGATTCCCGTCCCGATGTCGAGGAACTGGTGGACTCCGCGGTCCGCGACAAAGCGGGCAGCTCGGTGCATGAACTCGCGGTTCGCCCAAGCCGTTTCCTTTACCCCTGGGAAGAGCTCTACCACCTTCTTGGCAGCTGCGATGTCAGCGGCGTAGTGGTCCTTGCCGTCGAGGAACCAGTCGTACATGCGAGCCGAGTGGGGCTTGCTGGTGTCGATTTCGTCCGCGCTGAATCCGGTGTCTGTCACGTCAGTTGTCCTCTGCTCACGGCATCGGCGTGGTCATGAGTGCCAGGTTTGTGTGGCCAGTTGGTGTACGAATCAGGCTCAAGCGATCAGGAAGTCCGCCGCTCCGTCCCTGACTCCCGCGACAAATTCGGCGATCGTGGCGGGGGCGCAGATGAGGGCCGGCCCCTCAGGGTCTGTCGACTGCCTGAGGGCGACGCGTCCATCGCCAAGTTGCTTCGCCTCGACGCAGTTGCCATTATTGCTGCCGCTCCACGGCTTCTGCCATCCCTCATTGCCCAGATCCTTGGCGGCATTTGCGGTGTGTTTCATGCGTCTAACTCCTTGCGGACGTTCAGCAGAAATTCCCTGGTGCGTCGCTTCGACATTGCTTGAGCGCTCATCCTGTCCAGCACCTCACGATGCAGTGCCACTTCCTCATCGTTCTCGCTGTACGTGGCGCTGCTGAGATTGTCTGTGCAGACGATGTCCGGGAAGTCCGGCATGGGAAAACGGAAGAGCGTGAAGGGGCCGAACGCACCGGGATGCAACCCTGCCGTGAACGCCAGCACTTGAAGGGTTACGTTCGGAAGATCCATCGCCTCGACCAGACGATCGATCTGGGCCTTCATGACCTCTGGCTCGCCGGCGGGACGCCGCAACACGGTCTCATCCATGATGATCCACAGCTGCGGTGGTGCGGGATCCGTTCGGGTCAACAGGGCCTGGCGCTCCATACGCAGGGCCACGCGCCGATCCAGTTCTTCCTGGGTAGGCCGAGGCCGATTCAGGCGGAGAACATCTCGGGCGTAGTCATCGGTCTGCAGAAGGCCCGGTACGACATGGGGCTCGTAGCCGCGGATGTGGGTGGCGGAGTTCTCCAGGCTGACGTGCACTGCAAACCAACTCGGCAGCGCATCACGGTAACTCTGCCACCAGCCGGGCTCGTTGGCCTGGTCCGTGAGCGCCAGAAACTGCATCGCCTCGGTCTCGTCGACGCCGTAGATCTCCAGCATCGCCTTGACCGTCGCCCACTTCAGGGTGACCTTGGCCTGCTCCATCCTGATGACCGTTGTGTGAGCCTGGCGCAGCCTGTGGCCGACCTCTTGGGCCGACAGGCCCTTGGCCTTCCGCAACTCCTGCAGCCGTCTGCCGAGCACCATTTGAAGAACGGTCGGAGCAGACCGCGGTGCGCTCACTTCGCATGCCTCCTCGAACCCCCGGACGCCCAGCAGTGTGCCACGAGCTGCGCAAGCCGGACAGACTGCACACCGGCCGAATGCACTGTGCAAAGTGATGTGTTGCCAAGTGGCGTCTGGGGCGAGCATAGTGACGGGGTGACCAAGTTCACCCGCGTGGAACGGCAGGCGCCGGCATGTGGCTGGAACGCCGAGCCGCAGGGTGACCCGCCCCGGATGCTGTGTGCTGTGCGTCCTGCCTGCGCCATGTCACTTTGTCCGCCAGTACCAACTCAGGTGATTGCGCTGCAAGCCCCAACTCGCGTGCTGGTGACTCTCGTTGACCCCGAGAGGGCCGGTACCCCGTCACAGTCCTCGCGTCGCACGGCCTCGTCCGGCTCAGCCCCCCCGTTAGGAATCAACCGTGGCCCTGACCGACGCCGCCATATCTGGCGACCCACCCCCCACGCTCGACACCGCTGCACGTCGGACAGCCTTTGTCCTGCCGGCTGACGGAACCGCCGTTGGGGAAGCCCGTCACCTGGTGCTGGAACAACTCAGAAGCTGGGACGTCACGTCTGACGGCTGCGACACGGCGGTCCTCGTGGTGAGTGAGTTGTTCACCAACTCGGTGATCCACACGAGCAGCGAGGCCATCACATGCAATGTGGGGGCCACCGATGACCAGTTGCTGATCCAAGTCGCTGACGATGGCAGCGGTCAGACCACGCCGACGCCTCGACGAGCTCACCCCCACGCCGAAGGGGGACGAGGGTTGATGCTCGTCAAGGCTCTTTCGCAACGCTGGGGCGTTGCAGTGGCCGGGCGAGGAGAGGTTCGTGTCGTGTGGGCGACGCTTCGTCTGAACCATGCATGAGCGCGCCGAGGATCTTGTCTCGGACCACGGCCTCGGTGGCTGGTCCGGAGGCGGTTCGGCGATGCGGGAAGGCTTAAGCCAGCTACGGGGAACAGGCCTAGCCCTCGAGATGCTCCGCAACCGATGGACCTACCCGGTCCTCGTAGCTCTTCAAGATCGCCCGCTCCGCCCCGCTCAACTGCTGGAACACATCAACGAAGGCAATAGGCGCAACGCCGATCTGGTGGGCATTCGCGTCCTCCACGAGAAGACGCTCTATATGACGCTGCGCCGGATGGAAGGAGACGGACTCATCATCCGTCAGAAACACGCCGGGGCTGGGAATGGCGCCACTCCTCGGGAGCTGACCTCCATGAGCCGGGGGCTGCTCGCCGCTCTGCATCGCATCGCGACATGGGCCGGCGGCCAACGTGACCAGCTCGCGATGTTCCTCCGGGAACGTCGAGGTTTGGCCTCACCGGGCAGTCAAGTCGCCGGCCCCAAGGCTTCAGGACCACCACTTGCGCGGAGCCCGGACCAGGAGTACTGGCGCGACATCGGCATGGCGCTGGTGATAGTGCGACTCCGGTGGGGATTCTCGGTGCTCAGTCAACTGCGCCATGGCGCGCAACACCCGACGGGCATTGTCGCGGCTGTCAATGCCGGCGTTGCACGCAACCGTGACATCACAGGGCACCGCACCATGTCGGACAAGGTGCTCTGGGACACCCTGCACAGACTTGTCGAGGCCGGGTTGGTCAACTATCAACCCCGACAAGGCCAGTTCGCCTCGACCGCACGCTGCGACCTCACGTCAGCCGGCCGCACCCTCCTGGTCGCCCTGGCTCCGCTCGGGGTCTGGGCCGGAGAGTTTGAGGACCACATCGTACTGATCATCCGGAGGCGCCGCGGTCTCGAGGAGTCGCTTCGTCGCTGAGTGCGTGTCGCTGTCGCCGCTAAACGCTTGCTTCCGGTCTGGCCGCGGACGCGGCCGCAATGGCCGTAGACAGTGAATCGCGGGCTGCGCGGTCAAGGAGGTCTGTGAGGTCGGGTGCCGTACCGTCCAGGAAGCCGTGCCGGATGCTCGTGGCGATCGAGGCGAGCATCGGCGGCTGGAACGGCAGCAGCCCCGGAGTCTCCTCCAGGAGCCTGCGCCGGTACTCACCCAGGCTGATGGCGCGATATGCGACGCCGAGTTCGTTGGCCACCTGCTCGGCCGTGATCGGCGTGCCGACGAGGTCATAGACGCGCCCGCTATGAGGTACGGGATCCGACGCCACGACCGCCGCGACGTCAGCCAAGTCCTCTCGCGAGACCGCGGCCAAGGCGCCATGCCCGAACGCAGACTCCACACCGTTATCGGCCCACATCAGCAGACCGCCGAAGAGCTCGGCGTACAGGCCGTTGCGCAGAATCGTCCACGGCAGCCCGCTCGCCCGCACCAGCCGCTCGCTGGCACGGTGAGCCAGAGCGAAGCCGAGATGATTGCCAGCAGTGGTCACGCTCGTATAGATGACGTGGCCGATGCCGTCACGGACGGCGGCGTCCAGGACCGCCGCGTGCCGGGCGACGACCTGGTCGTCCTCTGCATAGCCGGCGGAGACGAGCACCAGAGTCGACACACCAGCGAGGTCAAGGCTCAAGTGGTCGTCGAAGTCGAGACGCCGCATCCCCTCGCCCGGCGTGCGGCTGCCGCCCACCGCAACGGCACCACGGGCGTGCAGCGCCGCGAGAGTGGCCGAGCCGAGGTTCCCATTCGCACCGGTCACCAAAATCATGATCAATCGCAGTCTTCCGTAGCGGTTCTCATCGGTAACTACGCTTGATCCTCGACTGCACGCTGACCGGCTACAAGAAGGCAGTTTGATGTCACTCACGCACACCGGGGTAACCACCACCGCTGCTGAACTCGACCCGTGCGGACGCGCAGACCACCCCGACTGCGGCATCCGCGATGTCCTGGATCGCATCGGCGACAAGTGGTCGGTGCTCGTGATCGTCGAGCTCGCCGGCGGGCCACGTCGCTTCCGTGAACTCCAGCGCGCCATCGACGGCATCTCCCAGCGCATGCTCACCCTCACCGTGCGCAGGCTCGAACGTGACGGCCTCGTACTACGCACCGTGTACCCGACCGTCCCGGCCCAGGTCGACTACCGCCTGACCGAGACCGGGGCCGGCCTGACCCACCTGGTCAAGGCGCTCGCCGACTGGTCCCTCGCGCATCGCGCCGTCATCGGCGAGGCACGGCATGCCTACGACCAGGCTCACCCCGACCACGACATTCGCTAATCGGTCACCTGCTGCCAGGGGGTGCGCTACGAGGACTTGCCACGCATGCCAGCAGGCGAACGTGCGCCAACACCCACTCCAATCTCCGTGCCTATACGTCTACCAATACATCTGCCCGCTAGGCAGGTAGCCCCCTGGCGGCGTCTTGGCGCAGGCGGGAGCGCCGTCAGCCCTTCTCGGGCTGTCCGCAACTGAGGGGCCAATAGGCACATCAAGAGACGGGCTGGGGGAGGAGGACGGGGGTGGGTGTGCAGACCTATTAATTATTGATTGCGGGGGTTGATTGATTGGATTGCTGGATTTCGGTTCGTTCTGCTTTCTGTTTTAGTTTTGGCGGGCCGGCTGCGATTCTTCATGGCGGTTTCGTTTTTGTCAGGCATGGAGGCACCACAGTGCCCCTTCTTTTTGCTTGCATAAAGAATGCGGAAAGTGCGGCAGTGCCCCTTGAATTGGTGGAGCGATTTGCGAGAATGGAAAAGTAGGGACGTGGCACAGAGGGTGCGCGTCGCGAATGATCGGAGAGGATCGTGAGCGATCTTCCCGCCAAAGGGGCGAGGGAAAGCAAGCCTGCTGGGGATGTCACAGCAGATGACATGAAGCGGGTGACGTCGGAAGACTTTACGGAACTGCGGAAGATCGCGCGTGGATATTGCCGCACGGTCGACTCCACGCGGTCCCGTAAGCGGATGGACGGCAGTGCAACGGTAGCGCGCGGCGGGTATGCGCTCCACGGAACCGATGACGTGAGCGATGACGTCACGCAGGATGCCGTTTTGCTCTTCACGAAGCGGTTGCGGGACATCATTGCAACCTGTGAGATTTCGGCCGTCTGGGTCGAAAATCGCGAGCCGTGTGCATGGCAGTACGTCCGCAAGGATGGCGAAACGATCGTGGTCACCCGCAAGACACTCCGCTATTGGGCTGTGCGGGACGCCGCCGCGCGGAACGGGTATCGGCTGGATGTGAAGCCGGACCCGGCCGACGGTGCATCGGGCGCACAGATCACGCGTGGCCTCCCGCACGCGGAGAAACTGGCAACGCTGGCCGTGACGCCGTATCTGTCCGGTCAAAGTGAGACGATCTTCCGGTCTGCTTGGGGGGACGGGAGTGACTTCCCGGTCTTGACGAAGATCCTGGACATCGCCAGGGAGGCAGACGATCTCGGTCGCACCAGCGTGATCGGGCGGACCGCGTAGGAACTGTACGGCGGTCCGCGCCATTCGTCCTCCAAGGTGCAGCGCGCGCGTGACGCTGCAGTGGGGGAATGGCATTCGCTCAAGGCATCTTTGGATGCTGTGCGGGACGAGATGGTCTATAGCAGTGCTGATCCTCGCCCTAATTCCTGAAGCGTCAAACCGTCGGGTCCCCCGAGTCGAACGACTCGGGGGACCCGACGGTTTGACCCGGGCTCCCGGAGGATTCTCAAAATTCTTGCCCGTGATCGGTATTCGGGTGGCGTGTCGCTCCGTATATAGGTGAGAGCGCGTTATGGGCGATCGAAAACGTCGCCCCTTCGCTCGCTCTCACTTCTGGAAAGGTCTCCGAATGCTTCCTTCGTGATCGGTAATCGGAGGACTTTCGGAAACGTATTTGAGTGAGGGTGCTCGAAGGTTGCGCTGCTCTCTGATCGTTTGATGAGTCATCAAATTCGATCGTTCGGGGAGCTGATCATGAGCGATGCCACGCTGGTCACCAGCGACTTAATTGAGCTGTATGACGCCGTGTTCACACGGGGTGGATTTACGGTCCGATTCAATGCGGATGGCAAACTTTCCCGGGCGGTATCCGGATTCGCTGTATCCGCGACGGACGAACAGTGGTCCATTCCCGTTGACGTTTCGTTTGCGGATTTCGCGACGTCCGTCGAGCGGCTGCACACCCAGTACCCCACAGCCAACGCGATGGGCGGATGGGTGGACGACGGGCGGTTGTACCTGGATCCGGTCGAGATCATCGAAGACCGATCCAGGGCGGAATCTCTCGGTCGCCTGCGGAGGCAGGTGGCGATCTACGACTTGAGCACCTCCGAGGAAATCCGGCTCTGACCCTGCCCGTGATCAATGGGCCTCAATCGAGGGTCCGTTGCTCGCGGGGAAGGTCAGACCCCGATCTGAGGAGGGATCATGAAGCTCGTCTCACGCGTCAGTGGGAAGGAAATCGCGCCCGGCTCGACGCTCCACATGCAATCCGGCTCGACAGCTGGGCGAGCATGGCGGTTTGCCCACATAGTCGAGCGGCCGGACGGCGATCACCATGTGCACGTTACCGGCCTGGGTGGGAAGTTGGGCGGCGCCCACCGGCAGTACCACCCGGATGTCTTCGGGTGCGAGATCGCGCTTGATGCCACTTGGCGACAGAACGCCTGCAACGCAGTGCGCCACGCGTGGACAAAGGTCGACGACTACCTGCTGGCAGGGCTGTTCGCCTTGGTCCCGCTCGCATTCTTCGAGCACTACCACTGGGCCGAAGCGATCACATCGGCCCTGGGGCTTGGTGCTTGATCTGCCGGGGCATCGGGCGCATCCCCATGGGATGCGCCCCGTTGCTCTTACAGACGAGAGCACGTCCGTTCCGGTCTGCGTACCGGTCCGGATGCGTGGTCTAGGGATTGTGGAGTGGGCATGGAGGCCCAGTATGTTGCCGACTTGATCAATCAGATCAGTTTCCGCCCTGGGTGGGAGTTCCGGGCGGACGTGATGGTTGAAGGGGAGTCATTCGTGATCGTCCAGGCGCTCGTCGAAACCGTCAATTCAGACCGTGACCAGGCGCTCAATGGGTACCCGGAGAGGATTCTCCTCGCGCCCGCTGTCATCTTCGATGCTGATGATTTCGTGACCGCCGATGGCCTGTACGCGGCCATGATTCAGTGGATCATCGACATGGAGATCCACGAGTGCCGGGAATTCTTCCGGGTTGGACCGGACAAACAAGCTCCCTTCCACCCCCACCGTCCGGAAGGGCAGAGCGCGTGGGCCGAGATCGCAACGGATCCCGTCGTGCACGGGACCTGATCGCGAACGGTGTCCGTGATCGCGCTGGGGACGTGGTCGGCTGACTCGCGGTCAGCTGCCTGGTCCTGCTCAACATGAGGCCGGAGCTCTTCGGCGTGCACTGAACCCTTCGTCCCAGCGCGTAGTCCAGCACGAGCCGGTCTCGCGCCGTGTCTGAGACACCCGCACCCCCTCAACTCCCCCCACCCCGGAGGGGGTGCGGGGCAGGACCCGAGGTGTGATCGCCTCGGCCGGCCAACTCGATCCGGCGACTCGTGTGACCTTCTGCCGAATCACCGATCGGTTGCTGCCCAGTGACCGCCGCGCTGGCTCTTCCCACCGGAGCAGCGCGGCAAGCGGGCCCCTCCTTCTCTCTCCTCGGAGGGGCCCCGCGCCACCGTGGGCGGACAGTCGTGCTCAGTTCTGTCGCCCACGGCCTATCCCAGACTCTTCTGCCGTCTCGAGAGGTGTCGCTGTGACGATCGCCGAGCGCGCGGCAGCCGCATGCAAGCTGCTGCACACACGCACGACCAACCTGCCGTTGCCCCACTACACCGCTGCCGACATCGCCCGGGCGGCCGCGCGGCTGGCGGCTCTGCTGGGTATCGACGCGGAACAGGTGCGACCACGGGACAGCTGGAACCGCATCACGCTGCCTGTGGCGCCGCTCACGCTGTACGTGAGTGACCCTGACGATCCCGGCACGCAGTACACGTTTGAGTACTGCGATCCGCGCTACGACGACGAGCCTTTCCTTTTCATGGGCTCCTGCCCGCTCTGCAGGGCCGTCGTGCCGCTCGCCGAAATCCGCACGCTGGCCGATCTCGGCGCGTTCCTGGCGAGCGGTCCGGAGCCTCTGCGGGAGGACCACGTCTTGCCCAGCAGCTATCCCGATGAATTCGACCGGCACCCGGCCCATACCTCGGAGTGCCCGTATCACGAGGGCGACTGCTGAACCGGGACGTCCGGAGCGTCCTATGTCAGCCGCTCACTGCGGCGCTCAACGCCCCGCCCGTGCGCAGCGATCGATGCCGATCGTGCCGGGCGGGGCGAGTCATGTCTGCCCAACTCCCGGAGGGAGGAAGCCATGATCCCGCTCAACGTGTCGCAACTGACGCGCGAGCAGTTCGTCCGCAACATCATCACGGCGTGGCATTCCGCCACTCCGGAACAGAGGCGTCGCGGTCGAGCTTGGTACCGCGGTGCGCACGAACTCGCCGCGAAGATGACGGACGGCAATCCACGAGCAGGTGCAGGTGTCCTGGCCGCGCTGTCTGCGAACAAGTCCTGGTCTGAGAACGTACGTTTAGCGCGGCAGGCATGTGAAGTCGGCCTGACGTCGGGACACTTCAGCGATGCACTGAAGAAGGCGGCCCAGATCATCGAGGGCGCAGACCCAGCCGACGTGCTCCCGATGGAGCGCAAGACCGGCCACTTTTTCCGCCTCATTGCCAATCCGGCCGATCCTGACGCCGTCGTGATCGACCGGCACGCACACGACGTGGCCGTGGGCGTGACGTACGGGCAACGCGACCGCGGGCTGTCCAGCGCCGGACGCTATGCACTGCTGGCGGACTGTTACCACGAGGCAGCCCGGCGGCTGGGCGAGCGGCCCAGCACGGTGCAGGCGGTCACCTGGGTTGCTCACACCGAGGGCATCGCGGGTACGGGCACGCGCGGATCCCTGAAAGCGACGTAATGCACCCGGTTTCCTCAACTGGTGCGCCCCACCAATTGGTTGCGTAGCTCAGCGGTAGAGCGCAGATCTTATAAGTCTCGAGGTCGCGGGTTCGAATCCCGCCGCAACCACTCTGAGTTCCCCAGGAATCCGCAAGCTTCGTATCCCACAGATTCCGGCGGCGTCCTTCTGCATTCCCCGCCGTCGGTTCCCCGGGTTACCGGGGCGGGGCCCTCCCGGCCGTTCGGCCGGGAGGGCGCCTGCATGATCGTCGGCCGGTGCTCATGCACACCGATCTCATACGAACGCGCCCCAGTGGATTTCGCCCAGTTCCTTCGTCTGTAGCAGAGAAAGGGGTCCGATGAACACCGACGTCAATGAGTCCTTCGCGGCACAACGCGCCGACCAGGCAACCGCTGCTCGCAACTGGGAGGAGGAGCTTCAGCGGCGGCTTGCAGCAGGGACGGTGGAACGCCTGTCGGACGGACGTTACCGAGTCCTGACGGGTTGGGACGCCGGAGAGATCCTCAGTGCGCAAGGGCTTCCGCAGCACGGTCTCGACCTCTCGCTCGGGACAGCCGCGCTCTACTCGGCCGTCCCGGCGTGGCACGAGCTCGGAAACATCATTCCCGGAGGAACCAGCGACATCGACAAGGTCCTGGAACTGGGCGGCATCGCCTACCGGGTGGAGAGCGTTCCGGCCCTGTATCCGTGGAACGGAGAAACACGCGTCGACCAGGAGCTGCACCACACCGTGCGTACGGACACCGGTGCCTCCCTGGGGGCGGTCCGCAAGGGCTACGAGATCATTCAGAACCGCCGAGCCTTCGAGTTCCTCCAGCAACTGGTCAACGACCACGAGGCGGTCTGGGAGTCCGCGGGGGCCCTGCGCGGCGGCAAGAAGGTCTTCGTCGCCATGCGCCTGCCTCAGCACGTGGTCGTTGACGCCGAGGGCATCAATGACCGCGTAGTCCCGTTCATCGTGGCCATCAACAGCCACGACGGCAGCTCGTCGTTCCAAGTCGTCGTTACCCCTTGGCGCCCGGTGTGCGGAAACACGGAGCGCCTTGCCGTGGAGCACGCATTCACGCGCTGGAGCATTCGGCACACCCGCCGGGCGACCGACCGTATCCAGGCAGCCCGCCGCACTCTCGGCCTCTCGATCAAGTACTACGACCGGTGGGCGGACGAAGAAACAGCGCTCGCTCGTACCGATCTCGCGATCGACGAGTACAACCGTTTGATCGACACCCTGTGGGAGCCGGACGACACGGCCACCACCCGCAAGACGCGCACCCGCGAAGCCCGCCGCGACCGGCTCCACAGTCTGTTCGCCGAAGAGGCCGAACGCACAGGCCGGACCGCATACGCCGCCGAGCGGGCCGTCACCGACTACCTGGACCACTACGCGCCGATCCGGCCCAGCGCTGCATCCGGGCTGAAGGGCAACAAGCCTGCCGCCCGCGGTCTGCGGCTGCTCGAAGGCACCGACGACGACCTGAAGTCCACGGCCCACCGGCGCCTGATGCTCCTGCGCCAGCGCTGATCCCTCGAAAAGATCAAGGAAGGCCTATGACTTGCAACGATCCCTACCTGCGCCGAGTGCAGGCGACCATCGCCGAACACGGCTATGCCGTGCAGTGCGTCGGTGGTGACGTGGCCTCCAGGCGGCAGCCATTCGCCTACACGGTCGGCCTGCACACCGGTCCCGACCATGACTACGAACTCGCACTCTCCGGACTGGATGCAGACACGTCGACAAGCGTGCTCCATTCCCTCGCCGCCGCGCTCGCCGAACGCCGTCTGAAGCCCGTTGACGGGATGGAGGTCAACGGCGTTCTCTCCAACGGCTACGCGCTTCGCCTCCGATCCGTCAGTCGGCCCGAGGAATTCGGGATCATCAACGCCCTGTACGGCGCCACGCCGCCCGTTTACCAAGCCGTGTGGCCTGACCTGCACCACAGGTTCCCCGGCGATCCCGACTGCCGTCTCACCACGCTCGTTCAGCCGCTCCTCTGAACCGGACACCAGCACTGACAGCCGTGTGGCCCTCTCGGGTTCCGTTCCAGGAGAGGGCCGCCCACTGGGCCGATGCGAAAGGCTGGTCACCGACACCCCAGCTCCAGGCACCTCCAGCTTCCCGAATGCGAGAGACTTCCGGGGAGCCTGGAGGTAGGGACCGTGAACATCGACTTGGCCAAAGCACGCGCCACCGTGCAGGAGCTGGCGGCGGCCCTCGAAGAGCTGGACGGGACGGAAGTGATCGAGAAGCCGACGAGGGAAGCGCGTCGGCAGAACAGCAACACCAGCCGCACTTTGCTGCGTCTGTCCCACCTCGCCAACCGCGCGTCCGTGGAGATCATGGACGAGTACCACGACTTCAAGCAGCGAGATGATCCTCCTCAGGGGAGCGACCACTGAGGTGAACCAAGACACCGAGAGGCTGCTGCTCGACGTCGTCGGCCGGCTTGAGCGCGCCGTCGTCGCGCGCGACTGCCCTGCAATGGTGGCGCTGCAAGGCGACCGCACTCTCGTCCTGTCCGACTACGACTATCTGCGCGACGAAGCGACCGCGGTTGCCTTCGAACTGCGTGCGGCCGGGACAGCTCGGGAAAACCACACCGCTCGCTTTGTCCTCGCCGTCCCACAGGTCTGGGTCGACACCGAAGACGGCGTCTACGCCCGGGCGGTGTCCAATCACCCATTGCGTCAGGGCGAGCGCGAGGTGATCGCGTGGATGAGCTACGACTCCCAGGACGGAGTGGACTACGGCTTCGTGCCCTACACCCGTCGGCCCGACGGCCGGCCGATCTTTGCCGATCCCGAAGTCTTCACTGTCCCTGTCCGGCCGGAGGACAAGGCACCGGGCTGGACCTTGCTGCGCGTCCTGATGCAGGACGGTGCCGAGTCGTCCGAACCGTGAGCGGCCTGCTCTGCCAGGGCACCGCATCATGCTGTGGGGGCATTGGCGCTAGGAGGCCTGCTAGCGCCTGCGTAGTCGTCTCCTGGGTAGCGGTACGGCTCGATCCTGATGTCCGTCCCCGGCCGTGGCACGTCGATCATTTGTCCGCCTCCGATGTAGAGGCCGACGTGGTGGATGCCGCCACCAGGACTGCCGTAGAAGACCAGATCTCCTGGGTGGAGTCGCTGGCCAGCAGCGACACGAGGGCCGGTGTCGAACTGTGCCTGTGCCGTACGGGGCAGGGTGATTCCGGCGGCGGCGTACGCGGCCTTGGTGAGGCCGGAGCAGTCGAAGCCCGCCTCGCCGTTGTCGGGGCCATTGCCGCCCCACTCGTATGGGAGTCCGAGCTGCCCCTGTGCGTAGTTGATCGCTTGTAACGCAGCGGCGGTTGGAGCGGTGTCGGCGCCGAAGCCTGCGCCGCCGGTGTAGGTCTCGGCCTGGGCGAGGACGTGGGAGACGTACGAGTCGTCGTGGTTGTAGGCCTTTATGGCGCGGGGAATGTCCTTGCCGCCTTGTGCGCCGGAGTCGCACAGGTACGCAGCGGCGGCGTAGATCGCGTCGTGGGCGTTGTACGGCGAAGGCGGAGTTGCTCCACCATCGGGCAGCGGATGCTTTGCGACGACGCTCTGGAAGGTGGGCGACATGAACTGCATTGGGCCGCGGGCCCCGGCGTAGTTGGCGCCGCTGTGGACGCCGGGGAGAGCAGAGCGGCCATGATCCGATTCGGTCTTGCCGATGGCTGCGAGGACCGACCAATCCAGGCCAGGGCATGTTGTTGCCGCGTCCATGTACAGGGCGAGATAGCCGGCGGGGACGTCGGTGAGTGCTGCCTTGCTGGGCTGGGTTGTGTTGCTAAAAGCGGACAAGAGGCCGCTGGCGCCGGCTCCACCGAGGAGTGCAATCAGTGCCAGCAGGCCGAGGGCCGTAGCAGTGATCTTTCGCATCGTCGATCACCGTGATGGGCGGCGGTCTGATGGCCTTGGAGGCAGAGGGGAGGGCGGATGAAGACCACGGGCGGGGTCACTCCCACCGGCCAGTGCAGGGTCGCTTGGTGAACTGCCCACCGCTGGCAAATAGGGCCAGACGTTGGACAGTTCGGCGAGTCGAAGGCGGCGAAGGGAGGGCTGGCGGATGTCCAGGGGCTGCCAGCGGGCTGCGGTGGGGTCGTTGTCCCGCCCGCCGGTGAAGTCCGCGCTGGAGGTGGCCGCCGGAACCAGCGAGGGGTCGTCAAGGTTTGCGAGGGCGCTCGCGAGCGCGCGGCGAACGCTGGTTTCCCGACGGGTGGTTGGGACCCAGACCAGGACGGGAGTGGTGATGCCCGTGCTCGTGGCCAGCTTGGCGTACGCGGCGAGTTTGCGGCCGAGTCGGTCCGGGCGCTCGGTGCCGAAGTCGAACTCCAGGAACCATTCGAGCGCGGTGCGCGGGGAGCCGCTCGCGTGCCAGAGGCCGTACGCGTCCGGGCGGACGATGTCTCCGAAGTGCTTGGCGCAGCGTGTCTCCGACCACCACACAACGAGTCGGCCGGAGGGGCCTGGATGGATGGATCGTGCGACGAGGGCGCTGAAGAAGCCGTTGGTGCCGACCGTGTGGGCCAGGTGCAGGGAGTAGGCGATGCCGATGGCGCGGTCGTGGCGATACTCCAGATCGCGAAGCTCGAGACCGTCCTCGCGGGCGAGCAGGGCAGCTCCGGCAACGTCCAGCACATAGTGCATGGGCGCGGTTCCGTATGTCACGAAAGGCTGGAAGCGGTCGATCACGCGCCACTGGTACAGCCTCAGCAGCCGAAGGTTGGCGGCGCGCACCGAGGGCCAGGCCATTTCGGCGATCTGGTGTGTCGTCAGGACCCGGTGCTCGTGGAGCATGCGGGCCAGCCACCTGTCCCGCTCGGTGAGTCGTGCGGCGAGGCGGGCGACGTAGCCACTGGTGGAAGCGGTGCGCTGGCTGGGGCGTGGAGCCTGGTGCCCGCGGAGAGAGCGTTGCGGTGTGGGATTGGTGATCAAGACCGTGCACCTCCAGACAGGGCAGGGTGGGCTTGAAACCGGGGCTTTGGTTCTCATGTGCGGCGGCGCGGGTCCGTGGTCGGCCCGGCGGCGCCGTTGCGTGTGGGGGAGGGCTGCCGCGGGCGGGCGCTTCTGCGGGCAGCGGCACGGATCCGTTGGGCACGGCCTGGGACCGGCGGCGGCAGCGGTTCGGTGACCGCCGTGAAGGCGGGTGCTTCGGCGCCGCGCAGGACCGGACGCACCACCACGTGGAAGGCGTCGAGGTTGGATAGGTCGTGGGCGTTCAGGCGCGGCTCGGTGTGCCGGGCGAGGTGGCGAGCGTCCTCCGGCGAGGCATTGAAGAAGATCTTGGTGCGGGCGTTGGTGCTGATGCCCTCCTCCAACTCCTTGGGAAGCTGCCGGAGGTACTGGTGAGCCAGCGTCATCGACAGCCGATAACCACGTGCTTCGGCGAGCATGTCCTCAAGCGGGTAGGGCAAGTTGAGGAAGTTGTGCGCTTCGTCCACGTATAGTCCGGCGTCCTGGCGCTGGCTTTGGGGGATGCGGGCGCGTCGGGTGGCGGCCTGCCAGGTGCGGGCGACCACGATGGAGCCCATCAGGTGAGCGGTCTCTGTGCCCAGGGCGTCCTTGGCGATGCGTACCAGGCAGATTCCGCCGTCCAGTACGGCGTCCATGTCGACGGTGGACGCCCCACCTGCGATGGCAGCACGGACGAATGGGCGCAGGAGGACGCCGCGGAGCTTGTTCATCAGGGGTGCGGTGACCTGGGCACGGAACGGGCCGGACAGGGTGTCGTACCAGGACCAGAAGTCCCGCAGGATGTCGTCGTCGATCTGATTGACGGCACGCTGTCGGAAAGCCGGAACTGCCAGTAGTTTGGGCAAGTCGGTGAGCACAGGCATGCCGCCCTGCGCGCGGAGGGTGAGCAAACCGGCGCGAAGGATGTCGTCGGTGCGCGGGCCCCAGGAGGAGGCGTAGACGCGGGAGAAGATCGACACGAGATTGTCGACGGTCCGCGCGACGTCGGCGCCTTCGAGAGGGTTGAGGATGGGCGGGCGGGCCTTGCTGTCGGCGTCGAAGAGCACCACCTTGTGCCCGAGCTCCTCCGGCAGCCGCATCAAGAGGTCGGTGATCAGGTCGCCCTTGGGATCGATGACCACCACGCCGCGGCCGGCGTTGGCGTCTGCCAGGATCATGTGGGCCATCAGCTCGGACTTGCCCGAGCCGGTTGCACCGAGGATGTGCACGTGGTGCCGGGCGTCCGGCACGCGAAGACCCACCTGGCGAGGGCGGCCGGTGTCGGTGACGCCGATGGGCCGGGTGCCTGGACCCCCGGTGGCGATACCGGGTGCGGGCGGGACGGCGCGTGCGCCGGCGCGCTGTAGACCGGGAATGGCCTCGTCCCACGGTAGATGGGCCACCGTGGCAAGTTCCTGGATGCAGAGCAAGTCACCTTTGTCCAGGCGCCGTTCGTTGACATATGACCGCGGACGACGCAGCCGGGCGCGTCGGTAGTAGTTGTGTTCCGTGAACGTGGCGAACGCGCTCGCGATGGCATGGCTCCGGCCACGCAGACGGTCCCGCACCGCAGCCTGTCGTGCTGTACCCGTGCCGGTTGGTTCGGTCGCGGTAACGGCATAGCGAATGCGGGTTTCGTACGGGGCACCGCGTTGCTTGGCGACAATCGCCTTGTCCTCGGCCGACGTTTCGATGGCCGTCTGGCGGTCCTGCACCGGGCCGGTGCGACGGGAGCGAGGAGTGCGGTACCCCGGGGTGCTCAGGTCCAGCAAGCGACTGACGGGGCGAACGGGATGTCCGGCGCGCACCCGCCGGGCAGCCCGGCGAGCCTTGGCGATCCGATGTCCGGTGACGGGCCGAGCCAGGACCTGGACCAGCGCCTGCTCGTTCGCGCCGAGGCCGACCGGTGCGCCGAGCAGGGCGCGGATGGGGTCGGAGGGGAAGGCCGTGCGGATGGGCAGGGCTTCCGGACGAGCCAAGCGCAATTCGCCGCCGACGATCTGCGTGCCGTGTGAGGCCGCACGGATCGGCGGCTGAGCGGGCGCGGTACGGGTACGGGCGCCGGGCCACGCCGCCTCGACCGCGCGCTCAACCAAGCCCGGCGGGATGACCCCCGGCACCCACAGGCGGATGCGGATTGACTCGCGGTCGAAGACGTACTCCCAGGCCAAGTGGGGCTGACCGAGCAGGCGGCGGCGCCATGCGGGCCGCAGTAGTCCGAGTAGGTTCGCCCACAGGGCTTCGGCGCCTGCCGGGTCGGCGCTGGGCGGTGGCAGTACGGCGACGATCCGAGCGTCGGCGTTCAGGATCCGGCGGCAGCGGAGTCGCCACCACCAGCGTGCCCAGGCGATCCCGGCAGCGGCGAGTACCAGGGCAGCGCCCGCGAAGGGCCACCACACGCTGACCCACCCGACGGCGTCGCCGACGATTGCACGTACGGTGCCGCCGGGATCACGCAGGTACTTCTCCAGTAGAGAGTCCGGGTCCTTAGGGGCCACTGCCGCGAGCGAGGGCAGCGGGATGTGGCCGTTTCTCATGACAGGGGCCTCCGGGAGAGAGCGCGGGCAGTGATCAGGCGGCTCGTCTGTGACGCTCCGCGCTGGAGCCCTGGCCGGACTCGGGCGGAGCAGACTGGGCCCTGGCGATTCCATGGACGAGTCGCAGACCACGCTTCTCGCGCCTGATGCGGCGTTCGGCGTCGACCTCGGCCTGCCAGGAACGGAACGTGCGGCCGCCGAGCCGTTTGAGGAAGTGCGGGATGCGGTTGGCGGGGATGCCGACGAGGCGTGGGCCGAGAACCGCGAGCAGGTCGCTGGCCTCCTGCGAGTGCCAGCCGGCTGTGGCAATGGCGTCCTCGTCGGGGAAGACGTCCGCCACACGGTCGCGGTCGATGTCGAGCGCGGCGTCCTGGGTTCCGCCGTAGCTGTAGACCCACGCGAAGTTGTCCGGTGGGTCCGGCTCCACCAGGGCCCTGAACCGGGCCACTTCCTTCGTGTAGGCGTAGAAATTGGTGTCTGGCCGTGCGCGCATGATCCGCAGCCATGCGAGCAGGTACGCGTCGGAGAAGAAGTCGCCCGAATCATGGATCCGTACCCAGGTTCGGAGGAACTTCCGGCGCCCGAGTTCGGCGACCATTGCGCTTTCCCAGCCGGGCAGGTCGTCGAGGACGAAGCGGAGGTTGGCGTGGTGCTTGGCTCGGACGGTGGGCCAGGTGTAGGTGCCGTGTCGCGCGTAGCAGACGTAGCGGCAAATCCCGGCTGAGGGACACGTGTTGTAGGTCTTGCCGTCCGGAAAGCGGCCGGCCCATGCGGGCAGCGTCCAGTTCCAGACGCCGATCGCGCGCAACTCGCGATTCTGAGTGAGTAGTCGCGCGGGCGGCTTGGGAGCAGGAGTGGGCACCTGTGCGTGAGGCGACATGATGACCTCTCGGGAGAGTCAAGGCAGGTGGACCGGCACGGCAGTTATGTGGGCCGGTCGGCAAGTGGTGACGATGAGCCGTTCAGTCGGCGTCGAGATCGACTTCGAAGCCGGGGGTGTCGTCCTCCGCGTCGATCTGGGCGTCGGTCACCTCGAGGTCGAGGAATGACGCCTCTGAATTCGTGGCTGTGGCGCTGTCCGCGTACGCAGCCAGCTCGGCCGGATTCGTGGTGACCAGGTAGTGCTCGGTCGGCGAAGCCAGCGCTTGGAAGGCGACTCGCTGGGTCCCGGCAGAGAGGAGCCCTTGACCGCGGTCGGCCGTGAGCAGGAACTGCCTCTCACCCTCGGATAGATCGAACGTCCGCACGATTTCGTCGATGGCCTGCGGGGCCTGGCGCAGCAGGATCTGGGTGGCGGCGTTGGCCACGACCGCCTTGCTCAGGTCGGATCCGAGGACGTCGGCCGTGTCCTGGGTGGCTACCGTCAGTCCGGCCCAGTGCTTACGGGACGCCTTGGCCATCCGGAACAGGAAATCCGCCCCGGCTGGTTCCTTCATCAGCAGCCACGCCTCGTCCACGGTCACCAGCCGGGGGCGGCGCAGGGTCGGATTGGACACCTGACGCCAGACGGCATCCAGGGTCAACAGGGTCCCGATCGCCTTGAGTTCGTCTGCCAGGTCGCGCAGCGAGAAGACGACCAGATGGCCCTCCGGCCGGGTCGTTGTAGGACCGTCGAACAGTCCCGAGAAGGCACCACGGGTGAACGGGTGTAGGCGGGTTGCCAACTCGGCTGCAGTCCGGTCCTTGGAGCGGTGCAGTGTGGCGGCGAGGTCGGCCAGCAAGGGCGCGGACCGCGTCCAGGTCCGAGGGTCGGCAGTGATGCCCGCTCCCTGGTAGGCCGAGGTGATGGCCCGGTCCAGCGTCGCCCGCTCGGTCGGTGTCAGCCCCGAGCCGAGCAGCACGGCCAGGACGGTGTGCAGGAACAATGCGCGGCGGACCAACGCATCTTTGGACGCGGTGCGACGTCCGTCCGGGCGGGTGTGGATGGGCAGGTCGAAGGGGTTGAGACGTACGTCTTCGGCGCCGAGATGGACGTACGTGCCGCCTACCGCTCCTGCGAGTCGTGCGTACTCGTCCTCGGGATCGATCACGTAGTTCTCGATGCCGCGGTAGAGCGAGCGCAGCAGTTCCAGCTTGACTAGGTAGGACTTGCCGGCTCCGGAGCGGCCCAGGACGACGGAGTTGTGGTTGTCCAGGGCGAAGCGGTCCCAGTGGACGAGGCCTTGGCTGCCGACGTTGTGGCCGTAGAGCACGCCGGACGGGGCAGCGACCGAGGTGGGATCGGGCGGCGGCAGGTCAGGACTGGTGAACGGAAACGCAGCGGACAGCGCCGAGGTGTCGAACGTGCGGCGCATCTTGATCAGATCCAGGCCCATCGGCAGGCAGGTGACCCAGGCCTGGAGGCTGCGGTACGTCGTCGGCTTGGCGTCCAACAGCAGACTGGCCGCCAGCGCCCGCACGGCAGCGATCTCGTCCGCCAACTCCTCGCGGCTGGTGGCGTGGACGGTCAGATACAGGCCGAGTCGATAGAGCTTGCCCTCGCCCCGGGCGACGCGGGCGGAGAGGTCGTACGCGTCCTCGGTGGCCGCCTCGACCTCAGGGTCGATGAGACGGCCGTGCTCGTGAGTGTGGCGCCGGCCGGACTCGAGCTTGGCGAGCTGGCGCTTGAGTCGCTTCGCTGCGGTGACCGGGTCGATCGGCTCGATGTGCATGCTGACGTCGACCCGGCCTGGGTAGGTCAGCAGCGGCTGCAGCCAGCCCGGGTGCACTTCGCGCGGGTAACCGGTGATTGCGAACGAAGCCGCGTGCTCGCCGCCGACTTCCAGGTGACGGGGCGCCACGCGCAGGGAATCCGGGACGAACGCTCCGGCATGCTCGCGGCTCGGAGACCGAAGTCCGTGGCGGCCGACGCGTGCATGGGAGCGCCTCACTGTGATTCCCTCCCTGGGCTCCAAGCGGAGGGAGTCTCCCGAGGACTCGGCCAGTCGTCTTCCGCGACCGCGGCGGTGGTGATGACGTCCTCGGCACCGGCGATGGCGGAGCTGGGCGGTAGGAGGCTGTCGGGGTTGCAGGCGGCGGCGAGCACTGCTGTCGCCTGACCGGCGTCCAGCGGCGTGACGACGACGCCGATTGGTCCGAGCAGTTCAACTGCTTCGGTGAGCCGACGGACCAGGCGTGCTTCGGCAGCGCGCCGAGCGGCGGGCTCCTCCTCTGAGTCCTCGGGTGCGGCTTTCGCAGGGCGGGTGAGGATGGCCAGTGGTGTGCCGCTGCCGAGGGCGCCGGCTGTGGGGCGACTGCTGAGCGGTTCACGCAGGATGAGCAGGACCTGTCGGCACAAGAGGTCAGTGCTACGGCCGAGTTGGGTCAGGTAGTCGGCGTGCTCGCGAGCAGCGGTTTCCAGAGCGGCGTGCGGCAACGACGGGGCACAGCACAGCAGTTCGTCGATCTGGGCGGACAGGTCGAGTCGTTCGGCACGGACGAGGACCTGAACAGGAGCCGTGAGCGAGTGTAGGTACCGGCCAAAGGCGGTCACCAGCGAATCTTGTTCGGCCGGTGTGCGCAGGGCGAAGTTGACGGTGCTGCACACCGCCACCATGGCGACCCCGTCAGTGCCAAGATCGATCATGCCGGTCTCGCTGACGCCCTCGGCCGGCAACTGCACCGCAGTCAACGCAGCGCCCTCGACCGGCAGTTCCGACTCGTCCAGCTGGCGAGTGAGCCAGTGCGGCGCCGGGTGAATGCCTTCCGGTGCTGCCACTTGGACGCGGGGCATCATGCGTTGGCGTAGGGCGGCGACAACCAACCGGTCGAGCGGCAATCCGTCGCGCTTGCCCACGGCCAGGAGGACCGCACTCGCTGCGAGGGGGAGGGCGGGGATCAAAAAGATCGGCGCAGGGATGAACGTACGGGTGAGGGTCCAGGATCCGTACAACACGATGCCCGTGACGGCGAGAATCAGCAGTTGGTGAGCGGTCAAGTTGGCCAGGACGGTGTCCTCGCGGTCGACGTCGGCGGGGATGCGCACGGGCTGGGTCATGAAGGCTCACCTCCTGGAGGAGCGCCGCCTGTGGGGCGCCTGGTCGGGGACGTGTGGGGCGGTGATGAGCGGAAGTTGCCCGGTGTCGGCGGGGCGGTGGTGTGTGGCAGGCGAGTGGGGCTGGGCCTGGGCACTGGTGGTCGGAACGTGGCAGGGGCTGGGGGAGTGGCGGCGCGGCGGGGCGGAATCCGCGGCTGCAGCGAGGGTTCCTGGAAACGCGACGGGACTGGACCAGATGCCCTACCGGCCGCTCTGCGAGTCGGGGCGGGCCAAGTGCCTTCTGGCCCTTGGAAGATCGGCTGGCCGGGCGGGCGCGTCGGCCGTGGCCGCGACGTCGTCGGTGGTGACACAGCGTTGGCCGAAGGCGGGTCTCCGGGAGATCGGAATTCCGGCATCGGTGGCGGGCCCGCCGCTGGAGCGATCGGCTGGAGTGTCGCGTCGGTTGAGGGAACGGGTTGGAGGAAGTGCGGCTGCCCGGGTGGTTGCAGCCGTCCGCCACCGGGTCGGCCGGCCGGGGCCGAAGAGGGACCGGAGCCGCCACGACGGGGGGATTGCCTGAGGACGGCCCAGAGCCGGACGGTCGGGGTGAGCGCGATGCTCCGCCCGTGCCGGTGGATGGCGGTGGTGTTCGGCCCCCGCCGCTGCGGGTAACCGCGCGTGCTGTACGCCCGCCGCGCAGAAGTCCGAGCGTCTTGTACATCACGTATGCGCGGACCACGCTCCCTACGAAGGAGCGGCCGTGGCTGAAGCGGATCGATCCCAGGATCCAGAACGGAATCTTGAAGACGATGTACATCAAAGCCAGCGTGATGAGCACGTTGGCCAGCCCCTCGTCGGTCAGCCCGAACAGCCCGGTGGAGCCGAACCCGCCGGGAGTCAAGAACACCCGTATACCGGTGATCAGAGCCAGGGACTGCGCGACCTGGATGGCCAGCACTCCGGCGAAGGCTTTCCACCACCAGCGAGCGATGCCATCCGTCTGCGGCAGGGCGTGGCAGATCAGAGCCAGAGGAGCGGCGACGATCAGAATCACCGTCAGGGCCACGCGGACGACGTACGTGAGCAGCAGGCCCACCAGGACCACGATGACGACGACCCACATCAGAATTGCGAAGAGGTTGCCGCTGTCGGAGCGGAAGGCACTCAGCACGAAGTCGCGTAGGGCGGGTCCGGCGGTATCCGCGTTGACTCCGCCACCGGTGGCAGCGTGAGAGAGCGCGTTGGCCAGGTCAACGGCCTTGCCTGCGACAAACAGAGACAGTGCGGCGGCAAGGAAGCCGAGGGGAATCCGCGGCGCGATCTCTTTGATCGAGTAGCGGGTCTGCACTGTTTCGTGGCCCATCACCACGACACCGGCGATCGATACCAGCAAGGCATAGCAGGCGAGAGCGATCTGCCAAGAGTTGGTCCACAGCGCGCTGACACGCGGCATGGACGTGGGGCTGGGTGTGGTCAACAACGTGTCGCTGATCAGGTTCAGAAGGGGATTGAGCGCGAACTTGATCACCGACTTGAAGAAGCCGGTGATCGCACTGCTGATGCCCTTGGCGATCCAACCAGCCACGCCGCCCGTGCCGTCGCCCTCGGGGACCTGGGCAGGAGGCATGGTTCCCGCCGTCGGGACTGGCGAGGCCGTGGTAGTGGTACCGGGCTGGGGAACGCAGTCGGGCCCCGAGCACGACGACGGAGGCGCTGACGCCGTAGGGGTGGGACGGCTGGGGGTGGTTGCGGTTGGCGCCGGGCCGGGGCTTGGACTCGGATCGGCGTAGGCGGAGACCACCGAAGCCAGCACCGCGAGGACGACCATGCCGAGCAGGAGGCTACGGCACCAACGGCGCCTCCGGCCGCGGGCGACAGCACGAGGTGAGTCCGATGCCCGCGGCTTTCCAGTGGTGTAGGGACGATGGGAAAACGCGGCGCTGGCTTGGACGGTGGACATCAGGCCCCCACGATCCCTTTGAGGATCTCGACCACCAGCGGGGCCAATGCCGCCAGTGCGTATCCCCAACCGGCGCTCTTGAAGGCCGTTTTGGCCTTCTCCACCTCGCCCGGGTCGCCCCCGGCCATGACGTAGCGGACACCGCCAATGGACAGGAACACCGTGGCGAGGCCAGCCAGAATGCCCGTGATCCAGTTGCGGATGTTGTTCAGTACGGCGTTGACCGACTCCGCGAGGGCCAGGACTTGGGTGGACTCGGCGGCTTGAGCCGAGGTGAGGATGACAGCGAGCACCAGAACGGTCAGACCGGCGAGCAGTAGCGCCCGGCATATCCAGCCGCAGCGAGGTTCGTGCTCGTGACGGCCGCTGGCATCCGTAGGGGTACGGGCGCGGCGACGGACCAGCGGGGTCAGGCGCATCGGGGCACCTCCGAAGACGAACGGGACGCAGGGGCGGGTGTGGATCCCCTGCATGCGAGAAGGCGCGATTCGGCTGCTCGTTTGGACATTGCCGCGTCAGATTTCGCACGGGGCCGCGCCGCATCGTCATGCCTCTCGGTGGTGACGCGGCGTGACGGTCGTGTCGAGCGAGTGGACGGGGCAGGGGCCAGCCCGGCGGCGACGTTCGAGGCGACGGGGTCGTCGGGGTCGGTCGTGGCGGCCTGCTCGCGCAGGAAGGCCACCAGGCGCCGCTCGGCGCGTCGGCGTGCCTTGTAGGTCGCCCCGGTAGTCATCTGGTGGCGGTCGGCCCAGACCGGGATGGAGACCTCCTCCAGTCGGGTCTCACCGATGAGATTGGCCTCGGTCCGGGTCAGGACCGACTGCCGGACCGCTCGCGCCAATACCAAGTCCGGGTGGCCCCATGGCGGCTTCGGCGGAGTCGATCGGAACTCGCCGGCCACGGGCATGGGTGCGTCCAGCGACTCGGACAGCGCCGCGAATCCCGCGCGATAGGCCGCCCATCGCAGCCGAACCAGAATCCGCGGCCGGTCCACATCGATCTTCGTGAGGGCGCCGAGGAACCCCGAGAGCACTTCGGAATGCAGGTCAAACGCATCACCCGGGAACCGGGCCGCCAACCAACGAGCCACCCCGGCCAGCGCCGGTAGCGCCATTCCAGCGCACGCGAGTGTCCACGGCGCGCCGTGCTCGCGGGACTGCCGCACCAGGTGTGCCCAGACCTCGTCCCGTGTGCGACGCGGGCAACGGCGCCGCATCATCCTGTCCCGCAACTCATCCAGTGGGATGCGTCGATTGGGTAGCCCCGCGTACTTCCGGCCGTCCACGGAGAGCGGCTGCGGGCCGGTTACCAGCAGCGCGAAGCACTCCCGTGCGGTGTCCAACGGCAGTGGTTGGCTGGCCGAGCAGGCGTAGCGGCCGTGCTGCTTGTCGGGCATGTCCATAGCCCCTTCACGAAGCGAAGAAATGACGCTTCAAGGAAGGCACTCGGCCGACAAGAAAAGGACAACAGGCTGAAATGGGGATCTCCGTGTAGGAATTACCTTTTCACTAAGACGCGCCTAAAGAACACTCAGGTTGAGCGGGGGTGCTAGGCGCTCCGATTGGAGTGGGAGCGTGGTCCTTTAGTAGGGACGTAGTAGCCCCTTAAGGGCCTCTGACCTGCGTGTCACATGCCGTCCCGATGTTCCCATACGTGCTGGCTTCTACGCACCACTCCGGTTCTAGGCGGCAGGCTGGAGAACAGAATCGTGCCTTTTAGGATTTGTCATGAGGGGACCGTCGAGGAAGATTTCGAGACCTTGAGGCGTGGTGTCCAAAAAGGCCTCGATCCACGGCCTCGTGTGGTGACCACGCACTGCTGGGACCCCGCTATAGAGGAGCCGGACATGGAGATACAACTTCGCCGGCGGTTTGTGCACCGCGCTTGTATGTCACTTGCCGAGCAACAGCCGCGTCATCTTCTCGAATGCAGCCGAGCACGTACACGCCGACTCCAACGAGGCCAGCGCCCGAACTCCGTCTGGCCGTTTGCCCAGCACTTCAACCCTCCTGGCGACACCTTTGTCTTTGTCGTGGTCACGCGCACCTGGCCTGGACACTGGCTGATGCTCATGGCCCCACCCGCCGACTACCGTGCACTGACGGGTGATCAAGACGATTCGCGCTCTCGGACCGCGGGTGGACTACTTCTCGCGCTCATCAAGGCGGTAGGGGCAGTAAGCCGACCCGGCTGCACCGCGGACGTCGCTGTAGTCGATCCTGGCACTGGGATCTGCCGTACCGAGGATGCCTTGCGGCCCCGGCCAGAGTCGGGGGACCGACTCTCAACCGAGTCGGTCCCCGCAGCCCCGACGTACTGCAGGGCGATTTGGCGTCGTAGCGGATCGATCGCAGTCGGCGCGGATCACTATGACGCGGTCATGATTCCCGTCGACCCGCAGCATTTGGACTGGGCTCCGGACGTCCCGTGCGGTCGTCTGCTGAAGCCGACCGGCGCCATCACCCTCATCACGCACCGTGACTGCAAGCGCGGCAGGTTGATGGATCCGCTCGGTCTTCTGGCCCATGTCGACCGGAGCGGCAGCATGGTCCTGCTCGACCGCGTCGTGCTGGTCCAGGTACTTCTCCAGGGCGGCGCTGACGTCGTCCACGATGTGTTTGTTTTCTACGGCCTGGCGGAGGCAGCCCGAGTGGTCCCTCTCCCTGCCGCGACACCATTGCCTGGTTCTGCTCCCACCTCGATTTCGCAATGCAACCCATCGGGTGAGCTGGACTTCGGCCACGACAATCGGGATGCACGGCAGCGGAGCGCAGCGTGATGGCCGGCTACCTGGATCGACTCACTGCGGGTTTGCCAACAGCTTGGGCGGGCTTTCTGCTGGACTGGGATCGTTCGTTGCGGGCGGGGAACTATCCGGAGACCACCCGTTACAACTACCTCCTGGCCGCTTCCCAGTTGGCGCACTACTTGGGAGAGGATCCTGACGAGATCGACGCAGGAGATGCGGCGCTGGATCCGACCGAGGTGGCGCGGGCTCATGTCGAGTCCTTCCAGGCATGGATGGTGAAGACCCGCTCTGCTTCCACGGCGCTGAACAAACACAAAGCGTTGCAGCAGTTCTTCAGGTGGCTGCGCGATGACGAGGAGGAGATCGCCCGATCGCCGATGGACCGGGTCAAGCAGCCCAGGACAGCCAAGAAGCTGGTGCCGGTCCTCCCGGAGCAGGACACGGCACGCATCCTGGGCGTCTGCAAAGGAAAGAGCTTTGCCCAGCTTCGCGACGAGGCGATCATCAGGCTCTACTACAACACCGGCGCTCGTCTCTCAGAAGTCGGCAACCTGACGCTCGACGACATCGACATGGCCACGGACTCCGTCCGCTACCACGGTAAGGGCGGAAAGGACCGACGGGTGAGGTTCGGCCCCCGTACAGGCCGAGCGCTGAGTCGATACTTGCGGGCACGCGCGAAACACAAGGGCGCCGCACTTCAGGAGCTCTGGCTGGCGGAGAGAGGCGTCCGAGGGCTCGCACCGAACGGCATCAAGCTGATGCTGAAGCGACGCGGCCGTGCAGCAGGCGTCGCCGACGTCCATGCCCACCGCTGGCGGCACACCTTCGCTCATGAGTGGAAACGAGCCGGCGGCGACAGCGGCGATCTCATGCTGTTACTTGGCTGGGCGTCGGACGATATGCCACGTCACTACGGCGCCAGTGCGGCCGCCGAGCGTGCCCGGGAAACCCATCTCAGGATGGGCATCGGCGAAAATGTCTGAACCTCGTCCCAAGCGGCCTGCTTCGGGGCAGGCAGCGCGGCGACGGAGCTACCAGGCAAGGGCAGCCGCGCATGCGTCCTGGGCAAACACCACTGATCGCACTGCACGCACGGCTCCCGGTACGACGGCGTTCCTGGGCCGGTTCGAACGCCAGGTAGACCCGGAAGGGAAGTTGCCCCCAGACGTCCGCAAGCAGATGGCGCAGAGCGCGAGGACCGCGTACATGCTCAGACTCGCCCGACTCTCGGCTGAGGCACGTCGGCGCAAGCGCCAGAGGGCGTAGCGCACAGACCTCCTCATTCGGCTGAGTAAGTAGGTGTTGTCTTTGAGATCTTGAGAGATGTGCGTCGAACGGTAGTCCCGATTGGGTGGTCGCGAGGCGCTGGGAGCAAACGAGTAGGGCCTCCTAAACAGCTCGTTGGTGTCGAACTCACTGAGCAGCAGGAGGGCCCTGGTGCCGCAGTGTTCCGCGTCGAGGGCCGGGCAGTCCAGCTCGATCGCCCGGGAGTGTGACTGTCTGGCTCACCAGTTCGAAAACGCTGCCGACAACGAGTCCGGGCAGCCGCGCTATCCGACGGATACGACGGACGTGGAGTGGGCGGCCATTCGGCAGTTGCTGCCGGGGCCGGGCTGGATGCCTGGCCGGGAAGGCCAGCCGGAGGCGTACTGCCACTACGGCGTCCTCTGGGCATGCCGACTCCGCGTGATCCGACGCCGGATGAGCTCGAGCCGTATCTGAAGGGCTGGAGTCCGCACCGGCCCGAGCGGTGGGCTGGGCGATGACGTTTGAGGCGGAAATGGTGCGTGGGACTCTCGTTTGAATGAGTGCCGTGCCCTCGCGGTGCTGAAAGGATCGCAGCCGAAACGCTGCCAATGGTCACCTGTGAATAGCTGCCAGAATCCTCGCACTCTGTATCGGGACTAGTGCGTAAAGATACTCTTGCGCCGTGCCGGGTGAAGAAGAGCACGTGAAGGGCGCCGAGGCGGTGCAGCGGGTCAAGCGGTGGCTCGAAGGCACCATGCGCGTGTCGCAGTCATACACCAACATCGATGGTGCGTGGGCAAGGAAGCTCACCCTGCGGTGGCCGAATGGGAACGAAAACCCCTTCTCGTACGACCTCGGCGGGGTGATGCGGGGCGGCGAATGGGACGGTCAGATGTTCTGCGCCGAGGTGAAGTGGCGGAAGAACGCGAGCGACCAGGGTCCCGCATACAAGAGTTTCCTGGCCAAGTGCTACGTGGCACTGAGCCAGGAGTACATGCTCGGAGACCACTACATGTGGATCAGTTGGGCGCCCTTCCGAGCCAAAGACTGGGATCTGCTCACCAGCCCTCAGATGATCCGCGAGGCCGTGCTTGCTGAGTCGCTGCGGATCTTCGGCATCGAGGATCCGGAAGCGGCTGCCGAGTCGATCAAGGACGAGCTGGTGGAGGACTTGTCCGAGCGGCTCTGGCTGGTCGTGATGTCAGAGAAGCAGGAGAAGCTGGTCCCGCTGGACGACTGGCGTGGAGTCGTCGCCAACTTCTACAACAGCCAGGGGAGGTCGTCATGGTGACGCCGGTGGCGCCGGAGATCGACAGCGCTCTCGACCACCCTGATCCGCGGCAAGCGGTCGAGCGTGTCAAGGATGTGGTTCAGCGGCGTCTTCTGGACGTTTACCCAACCGCGCGGATCGTGCGGACAGACTTCTTCAACCACACCTACGTTCCGGACCTGCTGATGACGTGGAGCTCCGGCACCCGGAAGTCCGAACGGCGCGTCTACCTTCGCGCGTCCTCTGATCCGGAACTCCTGGCATCGGATGTTCAGCTCTTCGAACCTGACCAGCAGCCGCTGGTAGTGCCACTTGCCCACCTCGGATCCGGGCCTTCACGAGACCAGTTGGAAACCATCGCCGAGGAGCATCACACCCTTGTCCTCGATCCCTCCGGACTCGGTGCACTGCCCACGCGTACCCCTACGCGGACGCCGACCGCTCTGGCGTCTGACGCGATCGTCGAAGGCGGTCGCGGCATCATGGGGGAGCGTCAGGTGGAGCGCTTCCTGCAAATGGTCGGCTCGGGCGTGGAGGCGGCGCGCGAGGGCCAAGCCGACCCCACTCGCCTGGCTCTCTCAGAAGTCTCACGCCACACCGTGCCTGATGTGTCGCGCCGCATGTCCACGCTGATGGCGGCCATGTGGCAGGGCAGCGGCCGGTCGTTGTCCGAGTTCCCGGCCAATGTGCCCCACCAGACCTCCCTCGACGAGACCTCGCTGAGCTTGCTCCTCTCCTCTCCGGAGATCACGGATGAGGCCTTCTGGCGTCGCATCCGACCGCTCGTGGACGCCAAGACGCTGCTGCGAAGCGACATCACGGACACCCCCAACCTTCAACGGTTGATGCGCAGCGCAGTGCAGGCGTGGAAGGGACACGTGTGCATGGTGGTCGAACCGGAGACGGTGAGGGCTGGTGGTGCGTGGCGCTGGGTCATCGACGGTGGGCATCTCGGTCTACGCGGCCCCGGATTCGTGGCCTTCCTGGCCGCCAGCCGTAAGGATCTCGATGCTCCAGAGGAGTACGAGGCGCCCCTGTTGGCTGAGGTCCGGGAGCGGGCCGCCAGGTTCGCCATCCCCCTGACGTCAATCCGGATGCTGATGACCAACCGCAGCATCGGTTACGACGCCCCGGGCGAGGACGTCACCCATGATCCGCAACTCGACGGGATCAGTGCCGCGTTGGGACAGGAGGAGGGTGTGGTCGAAGCGCAGGCCCTCACCCCTACCCGCATTCCTCTGCGGTGCAATTTTGTCAGCAGGACCGCCAGCCCGCCGGGAGCGAGGGCACTCGTTCCGTATACCGAACTGCTGGGGACAACTCTTCGGCTGGTCCTGGGCTTGGACGCCGAGGAAGCGGCACAACTTGAGAACTTGCTCGACTCGGGCGAGCCGGCTCCAGCTCGTTGGGAGCAAGCGGATCTCTTCGACGGCTAATGCCGTAGAGCCGGGACTTGCGTGGTTCCGTCGGCGAGTTCGGCCTGCTCGCGCCGTATGAACTAATCGACGCAGGCGCCGACTTGATTGCGGCGATTCAGGCTTGGGGGTCAAGGGGGCGCAGCGCCCACAGGCGCACTCCGCGGCCGGTGCCGACACACGCACGGGAGCCGTCCGGGGGCACCACCAGGCTCCGCACGCTGCCCTCGACTCCGGACAACCGGGTCGCATCGGCCGGAACCCATCCGCAGTCCAGTACCGCCCGGCTCGCGCGGGTGAGGGCGCTCAACTCGCGGAGCGCGCGACTCTCAACGGGGTCGGCAGGCGTCCATCCCGCCCTGTCCAGCATGCGGACGATCGGCGCTCCCCAGGTCGGCGGTGCCGCGAACGCCAGCCGCCACAGGAACTCCCATCGCTTCGTCGCGCGGAGAATCCGGGCGATGGCGGACCAATCCCCATCGTTCACCGCGGCAAACTGGCCTGCCGTCCACCCACGACCGCCCGTACCCACTCCAGGCACGTCTCGTCGCGGGCGCGTTCGGCCAGACGGGAGCGGAGCATGTCGTCGCCGGTCAGGAACGACACCACCGCGTCACGTGGACCATCCGAATGCCGGTAGCCGGCCTCCTTGACCAGACGGGCGAGCCATGGATCGCCGGTCTCCAACAGCGCATCGCAGGCCGCATCCACCAGGGGCTGTTCGCCAAGGCGGTGAATGCTGTCCGCGCCATGTCCGCGACCATGTGGTCCCTGTAGGACACCAAGTGGGACACCGCAATGAGCGCAAGAGCCCGGACCGAGGCCGGCGTGTGCAGCTTCGCGAGCCGTCGCACGGCCCGTCGGCGCTTCCACCGGCCGCCCGGCCTCACCAGCTCGACGTGGACCCCGACACCTTCCATCCCGCTCCGTCAACTCGTCGAATAGCGAACCCGCATCACTGATGCTATGGCCGTGTCTCCGGGACCGGTCCCGACGTCAGCCGCGCGACAACTTGCCGAGCACCGTCGCGTCCACGCCCCGATCAGCGTTCTGGCTGCTCAGCACTTCCATGTAGAAGAGCCGCACCTTTGCGCGATTGTGGACGGCATTTTGGGTGTTGCCCCCAGGGAGCGTGAGTTGCTGTTGTGAAGTGCGGTGAGAGTGGCGTTCGCCATCGACGCCAACAGCCTGCCGGACACCGTCCTTGGACTCTGAGCCGAGCTCGGCGGAGTCTCTGTCCCGCTGCCCGCCGATCAGCGAGCAGCGAGCCGGTCTTGAGTGAGGTCGCCCAGCGCGCGGCGGTCCGGCTTGCCCGCCGCCGTCAGGGGCAGGGAGGGCAGCCGGGGCGTAGAGGTGGCCTTTGCGGGTCGTGACGTAGTCCTGGAGTTCTCTTCGTGAGGGCGGTGGCCGGGGGCGATACCACGGCAGCGTGGACGTGTTCGGCCGCGTCCTCGTCCTGGCGGCCGAAGGCCGTGGCACTGGGCGACGGTGGGGTGGCTGAGCAGCAGGTCCTCGCTGATCTCACTCAGAACAGGCCTTAGCAGCTCGCCCTGGATGGGACCGAGAGGTTCGTTGGTGTTCCATCGTGGGCAGCACCGCGACCTTCCCGTCCCGGGCCTGCGGCGGCAGCCAGGCCACGAACCCGGCGATGTCCTCCAGCGCCACCGCCTGCCATTCCGACCCTCGTCCGGCGAGGTGGGCGGACCAGTCCTTCAAGCCGGCGAACACGTCGCGGGTCAGCCCTCGACCGGTCCGTGAAGAGCGGCAGCAAGCCGTGGAGATCTGCGGCCGGGAAGCCATTCTCGCCGACCTCGCGAGGGCATCCTCACCCCTGAGGGCGTATGGCGCGCCCACAGCTGGGAGGGCTGAGACGGATGGCGCACGTCGACGGAAAGCGGATGGGAACCCTCGATGGAAAGACCGCGCTGATCACCGGCGCGGGTACCGGCATCGGCCGGGAAACGGCGCTGTTGCTGGCGGGGGAGGGGGCGAGGGTGGTTCTCGTCGGACGCAGGCAGCACATCCTCGACGAGGTCGCCGCAGTGATCGAGAAGGCCGGCGGCAGGGCCTTCACCCACTCCACGCACGTCGAGAACGGCGGCGAAGTCCGCGAGCTCGTCGCCTGGACGCGAGAGGTGGCTGGGTCCGTCGACATCCTCGTCAACAACGCGGGCGGCGCGAGCAAGGTCGTGGACGTCCGCTGGATCAGCGAGGAGGAGTGGAACAACGTCATGGGCGTCAACCTCACCGCCGTATACCTGCTCACCCAGGCCGTGCTTCCGGACATGCTGGAGCACGGCGGCGGCTCGATTATCACGGTGTCCTCACTCGCGGCGGTGCGGCCCACCCTCCTGGGCGGCGCACCGTACGGCGCGGCCAAGGCGGGCGTGCGCAACTTCATGACGTATCTGCACAACACCTTCCGCAACGACCTCATCCGCGCCACCTGCATCCTGCCCGGTGAGGTGAACACACCGATCCTGGACAGCCGCGCCGCCCCGCCGAGCGAGGAGAAGCGGGCGGCCATGGTGCAGCCGGAGGACGTGGCGCGAGCCGTGCTGCTGTGCGCCTCGCTCCCGCAGCGGACGGTCGTCGAGGAACTGGTGATCGCGCCCACGCTGCTGCGGGACACGTCCGCCGACATCGAGATCAGCCGCTGGATCGGGGCCCCGGAGGATGCCCGCCCGATGAATGGAGAAGACCACCGCATGTGAACAGAGGTGCGCAGAAGGACTGGTAGAAGATGGGCATGGCCTACGACCCTCGCCCTGCCGGTTGCCCACATGACCTGGTGCACGGTTGGCCGTGGCGCAGTGTCCAGGCAGCTCGTTGAACAGTGCCTGATGGGGCTGGGCGCACGTCAATTGATCGTGGCGCAATGCGGATCACTGGATTGTCGTCGGACATGATCGCTGAACTCGTCGCCGGCGGAGGGTCGTTGTGGCACAACTCCCGACACATGTTCCGGCTTGCTGGCTCTTGGGGCGACGAGGAGGTCCGGCGGAGGCCTGAGTGCTCAGACTCCTTTACTCGGCCGAGTACGCTGAACACCGACCTCGAAGAACGACCCATCGCATGCCGCTCACGGTTCCCCTGACTGGGGGTCAAGGGGTCGCAGGTTCAAATCCTGTCGTCCCGACTTGTGAAGCAGCAAGTCAAAGGCCGTATCGGCACTGCCGATACGGCCTTTTCCGTTGTTCCCGCGCGCCCTCGGGCGCGGGCCTCGCGGCCTAGAAGGCCGCTTCGAGGATCCCGAGGATGTCCTGCTCGGTGGGCCGGCGCGGCGCGTTGCGGGTCACGGCGTCCGCGAGCGCGCCGGCGGCGATCGGTGCCAACAGGTCCGGGCGGACGCCGAGTTCGCGCAGGGGCTGCTTGATGCCGAGTTCGCCGGAGATCCCGCGGACCGCTTCGATCGCCGCGCGTGCCCAGTCGCCGTCGGCGGGCGGGTCCAGGCGCAGCGCGCGGGCGGTCCGCTCGTAGGCCTCCCGCGCGTCGGGGGCGCTGAACTCCAGGACCTCCTCCAGGACGGCGGCGAGCGCGACCCCGTGCGGGGTGCCGGTGTGCGCCGTCAGGGCGTGCCCGATGCCGTGGACGAGGCCGAGACCGGAGATGGTCAGTGCCTGGCCCGCCAGGTGGGCGCCGAACATCAGTTGCGCACGCGCCTCCAGGTCCGAGCCGTCGCGGTGGGCGACCGGCAGCCAGCGCCCGACCATGTCGACCGCCTGCGTCGCGTACGCCACCGAGACGGGGTTGGCGCCGCGCGAGGCCAGGGACTCGATGCCGTGCACGAGGGCGTCGATGCCGGTGGCGGCCGTGATCCGGGCCGGCAGGCCGAGGGTGAGCTCCGGGTCCAGGAGCGCGATCCGCGGCTTGACCGACGGGTGGCCGAGGTAGACCTTGCGGCAGGCGACGGTGTCCTCGATGACGCCGAAGCCGTTGGTCTCGGCACCCGTGCCCGAGGTGGTGGGGATCGCGATCAGCGGCAGGCCGTCGAGCGCCTCCCACAAGGCGTCCGCGTCGGCCGCCGCCGCGTCCCCGTTGCCGACCAGCAGCGAGATGCCCTTCGCGGCGTCGAGGACCGAGCCGCCGCCCAGGGCCACGACGACCGCAGGACCGAAGGCACGCGCCCGGGCGGCCCCCTCGTCGACGTTGCCCGTGGACGGGTTGGCGCCCACCCCGTCGTACACCCCGTGCTCCAGGCCCGCCGCGTCCAGGACCTTGAGCACCTGGTCGACGATGCCGGCGGCCCGCAGTCCGCGGTCGGTGACCACGAACGCGCGGTCCATGCCCAGGGAGGAGATCAGCTCCGCGAGGTGTGCGACGCGGCCGGGGCCGAACTCGATACGGCAGGTGGGATCGATGGTCAGCCCGTTGGTGCTGGCCGGCTGGCTGGTGAGGGACTCGCCCATGGCGTGCGGCTCCTGGAAACGCGGCGGGAAGGGGGAGGGGAGACGGTCCGGTGGATCAGACGGTGCTGAGCAGGGCCTCCTCCGGACGGGGGAGGCGGAACTCGCGTCCGGCCAGGGCCTCGTACAGCCGGACCGGGCTCATCTCCCCGGCCAGGTCGCCGTGTTGCGCCCGGGAGCGGCGGAAGATCTGCTCCACGAGGGCGGACAGCTCGGTGGACACGCCCACGTCGCGGCCGAGGTCGACGGCGAGTGAGAGGTCCTTGCAGGCCAGGGCCATGGCGAAGGAGTCGTCGTAGTCGCCCTCGACCAGCACCGACAGCACGTCGTGCTCCAGGAAGTGCGAGGCGGCCGGGCTGGCGAGCAGCGAACCGCGCAGCACACCCAGGTCGACGCCCGCCTTCGTGCCCATGGCGAGCACCTCGGACGTGGCGACGAGGTGGGTGAACCAGAGCAGGTTGATCATCAGCTTGACCGTGTAGCCGGCGCCGAGCGGGCCCACGTGCAGCACCTTGTCGGGGTCGCCCAGGGTTTCCAGGACGGGCAGGCACATCCGGAAGTCGTCCGCGGCCCCGCCGACGAATATCTGCAGCCGCCCGGCCTCGGCGCCGTGCGCCATGCCGCTGACCGGGGCGTCGAGGCGGCGCACTCCGCGCCGGTCCAGCACCTCGGCGGCGACCCGGTCCGCGGCGGCGGGAGTGGAGGTCGACATGTCGATCCACAGGGCGCCCTCGGGCAGGGCACCGGCGGCGCCGCCGCGCAGCAGCACCTCCTCGACGATGCGCGGGTTCGGCAGCATCGTGATCAGCAGTTCGGCGTCGGCCGCGCACTCCGCGGGAGTGTCGGCCCAGCGGGCGCCGAGCGCCAGATGCTCGACCGCGGCCTCCGGCCGGGAGTCGTGCACGGTGACCAGGTGGCCCGCGTGAATCAAATGGCGGGCCATGTGGCTTCCCATGTTGCCCAGGCCGATGAAACCGATCCTCATCGATGTCCTCGCTATGTACCGGTGAAATGGGGGATGAACGGGTGAGAGGGGGTTGGCCGTTCAGGCCAGGTCGATCCAGGTGGTCTTGAGTGCCGTGTACGCGTCGAGCGCGTGCAGGGACTTGTCGCGGCCCGCGCCGGTGGCCTTGAAGCCGCCGAAGGGGGTGATGACATCGCTGGCGTCGAAGGTGTTGATCCACACCGTGCCGGCCCGCAGTCGCCGTGCGGTGCGGTGGGCGACCTTCACGTCCCGGGTCCAGACGGAGGCGACGAGCCCGAAGTCGCTCTGGTTCGCCAGCCGTACGCCTTCGTCGACGCCACCGTCGTACGACACGACGGCCAGCACCGGGCCGAAGATCTCCTCCTGGCCGACGACCGAGGTGTTGTCCACGCCGTCGAGCACCGTCGGCTCGACGAAGGTGCCGCCGGACCCGGTGAGCGTGCGCCCGCCGCCCAGCAGGACCCGCGCCCCGTCCGCCTTGCCGCGCTCGATGTAGCCCAGGATCTTGGCGAGTTGGCCCTCGTCGACGATGGGTCCCATCACGGTGGCCGGGTCGAGCGGGTCCCCGACGCGGAAGGTCTCGGCGGTGATCCGCCGCACGGCGTCCAGGAGTTCATCCTTCACCGCCGCGTGGACGACGACGCGCGAGCCCGCGTTGCAGGTCTGCCCCGCGTTGTAGAAGATCCCCCACGCCACGGCGGACGCGGCGGCCTCGATGTCGGCGTCGGCCAGCACCAGCTGCGGCGATTTGCCGCCCGCCTCCACGGCGACCTGCTTGCCGTTGGACTCGCCCGCGTACACCTGGAAGAGCCGGGCCACCTCCGCCGAGCCGGTGAAGGCGATCTTGTCGACCTCCGGGTGCCGGCCGAGGGCCTGACCCGCGACCTCGCCCCGCCCGGGGGCCACGTTGAACACGCCGTCGGGCAGCCCCGCCTCGGTGGCCAGCGCGGCCAGTCGGAGCGCCGCGAGCGAGGTCTGCTCGGCGGGCTTGAGGACGACGCTGTTGCCGGTGGCGAGCGCCGGGCCCAGCTTCCAACTGGCAATCAGCAGCGCGTAGTTCCACGGCACGACCGCGCCGATGACGCCCAGCGGCTCCCGGGTGATCAGCGCCAGCGCGTCGCCGGGCGTCGGCGCCACCTCGTCGTAGGTCTTGTCGAGGGTCTCGGCGTACCAGGCGATGGTCTCGGCGGCCTTGTCCACGTCGATGCGGACCGACTCGGTGATGGGCTTGCCCATCTCCAGCGTGTCGAGCAGCGCCAGTTCCTCGGCGTTCGCCCGGATCAGCTCCGCCCAGCGCAGCAGGATCCGTTTGCGCTCCCTGGGCGCGAGGTCGCGCCAGCGTCCGTCCTCGAAGGCGGCGCGCGCGGACCGCACGGCACGGTCGACGTCCTCGACGCCCGCGGACTGCACCTCGGCCAGCGCGACGCCGTCGCGCGGCGAGACGCTCGTGAAGCTGTCACCGGAGGCGGCGTCGGTGAAGGCTCCGTCGATGAACAGGCGCGTCTCGAAGGAGAGCTTGCCCGCGGCGGCCAGCCACTCGTCGTGGGAGCGCGCCAGCAACTCCGCGATGGTGTACGTCACTTGATCCTCCAGCGGTCGATCGCGTCCTCGTCCAGCTCGACACCGAGGCCGGGCCGGTCCGGGATCTCCAGGTCGCCCTCGGCGTTCACCCGGACCGGCTCGGCGAGCATGAAGTCGCGGCGCTCGGGGGTCCAGCCGGGCGGGTCGTAGGGGAACTCGAAGAAGGGGCCGCCGCCGACGCCCGCCGCGACGTGCAGGTTCGCGAGCACACCGATGCCGTTGGTCCAGCTGTGCGGGGTGAACTGGCGGTGCTTGAGGTGGGCCAGCTCGGCCAGGGTGCGGGCGCGCTGCATGCCGATCGCGAGCACCACGTCCATCTGGTAGATGTCGAGGGCGTCCTCCTCGAGGTAGCGCAGCAGCTCGGTGGGGGAGTGGTGCATCTCGCCGGCGGCGATCCGCACACCCGGGTTCTCCGCGCGCAGCCGCTTGAAGCCGTTCAGGTCGGCGTACGGCAGCGGCTCCTCGACCCAGAACACGTCGAGCTCGGCGAGGCGGGCGATGGTCTTGCGGGTCCTGGCGAGGTCGGAGGCGTTCGCCGTGTCGCCGGCCATCCGCCAGGACTGGTTGAGATCGACCATGATCTCGAAGTCGTCGCCGAGCTCCTCGCGCACGGCACGCACCGCGGCGATGCCCTCGTCGATCCGGTTCCGGTCGATCCGGATCTTCATGGCCCGGAAGCCCGCCTCGCGCACCTTCAGAGCGGTGGCGACGCGCTCCTCGGGGGACTTCAGCTCCCCGGAGGAGGCGTACGCGGGCAGCTTCTTCGCCGCGTTGCCGAACAGTTCCGACACCGGGCGGCCGTGGACCTTGCCGATGACATCCCACAGCGCGGCCTCCAGGGGCCAGTAGTGCGCGCCGTGGAAGTTGGCGGTCTCGATGGCCCGGACGTGCCGGGTGATGTCGAGCGGGTCCTCGCCGACGAACAGGTGCTTGTACGTCTCGAAGCCGTCCATGAGGTCGCCGGAGCCGATGCCGGTGACGCCCTCGTCGGTGTGGACACGGACGATCGTCGCGTCGAAGGTCCGGCGCGGCTCGGGGTCCCAGGCGGCGCGGAACGGCGGGTCCAGCTCCAGGCGCAGCCGGTCCAGGGTGATGTCGGTGATCTTCATCGGGCGAGCACCTCGGGGGTCGGCGTGTAGAACGGGTTGGCCGGGCCCTCCTTGGCGGCGGCCTGTACGTCGGAGACGGTGGGCGTGCCGGTCACGGCGGCCCGTACCGCGCCGTACGCGGCGGCGCGCTGGTTGCGGAAGGAGACGTCCAGGTCGCCGACCGCCGGGTTGACCCACACCGCGGCGATGATCAGCAGGTCGTCGGCCTCCTCGGCCGGGATCAGCCCGTCGTCGACCGCGTCGGCGACCCCCTGCGCGAGGCCGGCCTGCGCGGCACCCCAGGTGGCCCGCTGGTGCAGCTCGCCCTCCGCGGCGGCCTTGGCCACGAACAGGGTCAGCGGCTTCACCGGCACGGACGGCCGCACGACCGTCATGAACGGCACGTGCCCGGCGCTCGGGGTGGCCAGCGCCGTCGCCCAGGCGGTCTCGACGGGGCCGCCCTTGCGTCCGATCACGATGTTCGTGTGCGCGGCGTCGGGGCCCTCGCCGACGAAGGACTCGCCGATGAGCGCGGTCGGGGCAAAGGGCGAAGGCATGGAATCTCCTGGATCTCCGGGAGCGGGAAGCGGCGGCGGACCGGGGGATCCGGCGAGGCGGGAGCAAAGCTCGCATACCTCGCAGTTCATCCGGCCCGATGCGGCGAATCTAGGTCCGCCGCCACCCCGTCGCAAGGCGCCCGCGGGAATCGAAATGCCGGTTGCTCTCCTGACAACTTCCGGTCTGACCTGGGGGTTCCTTTGCCGGCGAGCGCGCATACGATGACCCCGTGACCGACTCCTCCTCGGCCTCCCGCGGACACGGCCTGCGCCGTGACATAGACCTGCTGGAGGCGCTCGCCTCCGACGAGGCGCAGAACGCCGGCGGCCTCGGCGTCGTACGCCTCGCACAGCTGGTCGGCCGCGAGAAGACCCAGGTCTCCCGGGCCCTGAAGGCCCTCGCCGCCGAGGGCATCGTGGAGCGCGACCCCGACACCCTGGAGTACCGCCTGGGCTGGCGGCTGTTCTCCCTGGTGGCCCGCACCTCCGAGAGCCGGCTGGTGCGCGTGGCCGAACCCGTCATGCACACCCTGTCCGCGGATCTGGAGGAGACCAGCCACCTGTGCGTCCTCAGCGACCGCGAGGTCCTCACCCTGCTGTCGGTCTCCGGGCACTCCTTCCGCGTCCACGGCTGGGAGGGACGCGGTGTGCCCGCCTGGCGGCTGTCCGCGGGGCGCGTCCTGCTGGCCGACGCCACGCCCGACGAGCTGTACGTCCGCTTCGGCACGACCGGTGAGATGCCCGTACAGGACCTGTGGACCCTCATCCAGGACGCCCGACGGCAGGGCTACGCCCGGGTGAGCGAGGAGTTCGAGGAGGGCCTGGTCGGGGTGTCCGCCCCGGTGCGCGACTTCCGTGGCCGGGTCGTCGCGGCCATCAACATCTCCGCCCCCAAGACCCGCCTCGGCGAACGTCTCGACGACGCGGGGCGTACGACGGCCCGGGCGGCGGCGCGGGTGTCGTCGCTGCTGGGCTGGGAGCCCCGGCGCACACCGCAGCTGCGGGCCCGGCTGACCTGAGGGCGCACCACCGTCACAGCGACCGACTCACCTGACGGCGCCCCCGTACTGCCGCACATGATCGGTGAGTTGCCCTCACAGCAACCACGGTTGCGATCCGCCGGAGTTGTCTTGTCCGCCCCATGACGCGCTCGTAAATTCACCGCGCATCGGACGAGCCCCGTCCGGAACGGAGAAAAGAGCAGCTCATGAACCTCGCCGGCATCGACCTCCTGGCCAAGGCCCCGCTTGCGGAAGGCGATGTGTTCCTCGGCGGCCACTGGCTCCCGGCCGCCGACGCACGGACCTACCCGGTCCACGACCCGGCCACCGGAGACCTGATCCGCGAGGTCTCCTCGGCGGGGGAGGCGGACGCCCGCGCCGCGATCGACGCCGCACGATCGGCCGCGGCGGGCTGGCGCGCGACACCGCCCCGGCGCCGTTCGGAGATCCTGCACGACACCTTCCGGCTGATGCGCGAGCACACCGACACCCTCGCGCGGCTCATCGTCCTGGAGAACGGCAAGGCGTACCGGGACGCGGCGGCCGAGGTCGGCTACGCCGCCGAGTTCTTCCGCTGGTTCGCCGAGGAAGCCGTCCGGGTCGGCTCGTCCTTCGGGGACGCCCCGGCCGGCGGATTCCGCCACGTCGTACGCAAGCACCCCGTCGGCGTCACCGCCTTCGTCACCCCCTGGAACTTCCCGGCCGCCATGGCCACCCGCAAGATCGCCCCGGCCCTCGCGGCCGGCTGCCCCGTCCTGCTCAAGCCCGCCCCGGAGACCCCGCTCACCGCCCTCGCCGTCGCCGCGCTGCTCACCGAAGCCGGCCTGCCCGACGGCCTGTTGAACGTCCTGCCCACCGACCGCGCCCCCGAGGTCGTCTCGGCCTGGCTCGGCGACGAACGGGTCCGCAAGTTCTCCTTCACCGGCTCCACCGCCACCGGCAAGGTGCTCTTGGAGCAGGCCGCCGCGAACGTCGTCAACGTCACCATGGAGCTGGGAGGCAACGCCCCCTTCGTCGTCTGCGCGGACGCCGACGTCGACGCCGCCGTACGCGGTGCGATGGACGCGAAGATGCGCGGCGGCGGCGAGGTCTGCATCGCCGCCAACCGCTTCTACGTCCACGCGTCCGTCGCCGACGAGTTCACCGAGAAGTTCGGCGCCGCCATGGCCGCCGTACGCGTCGGACCCGGTCTGGAGGACGGTGTCACCCTCGGGCCGATGATCAACCGGGGGGCCGTCGACAAGATCCGCTCCCTCGTCGACGACGCCGTCGCCCGCGGCGCCCGCATCGCCGCGCGGGGCGGCACTCCCGACGGGCCCGGCCACTTCCACCCCGCGACCGTCCTGGTCGACGTCCCCGAGGACGCCCGGATCCTGCACGAGGAGGTCTTCGGACCGGTCGCGCCGCTCACCACGTTCACCGACGAGGACGAGATGATCGCCCGCGCCAACGCCACGGTCCACGGCCTGGCCTCGTACGTCTACTCCCGCGACGTCGGCCGCGCACTGCGCCTCGCCGAACGTCTGGAGGCCGGCATGGTCGGCGTCAACCGCGGCCTGCTGTCCGACCCGGCCGCCCCCTTCGGCGGCGTCAAGCAGTCAGGACTGGGCCGGGAAGGCGGCCGCGAAGGCATCGAAGCCTTCCTGGAGACGCAGTACATCGCCCTGGACTGGACCGACTGACCTTCCCCCGCACCCACCTCCCCTCCCTCCGCTCACGACAAGGACCGCCCATGGCAATGACGCCTGCGACCCAGCATCAGCCCAGCACACCGGACGTCCCCGACCTGCACCGCGAACGCCGCCGTCTGCACACCAAGTTGAAGCTCGCCACCCAGATCGGGCAGGGCATCGACGGCTACATCATCGGCGGCATCGGCATGGCCATGGCCGCGCTCACCACCGACCTGCACCTCTCCACCTTCATGCAGGGCCTGGTCGGCGCCTCCCCGCTGATCGGCATCTTCATCGGCGGCCCCCTCTTCGGCCGGCTCGCCGACCGCTTCGGCCGCCGCCCGGTGTTCCTCGTCGACATGCTGATCTTCCTGATCGGCTCGGTCCTGCAGTTCTTCGTCACCGACGGCACCCAGCTGTTCCTCATCCGCCTGCTGATGGGCGTGGCGATCGGCGGCGAGTACGCCATCGGCGCCCCGCTGCTGTCCGAGTACGCGCCCCGGCAGGGCCGCGGCCGGCTGCTGGCCAGCCTGGAGATCAGCTGGTACGTCGGCTACGCGCTGGCCACGGTCGTCGGCGCGCTGTTCGCGGACGTCGACGGCGGCTGGCGGTGGTCCCTGGCCAGCAGCGCGGTCATCGCCGTGGTGTGCGTCGCGCTGCGCGGCGGCATCCCGGAGTCGGCACGCTGGCTGCTGAGCAGGGGGCGCCGCGAGGAGGCCGAGGCACTGATCGAGAAGTACGGCATCGAGGTGGACATCGACGCCGAGCTCGACGAGTCCCAGGCACCCGCGCGGGAGGGGTTCCGGGCCCTGTTCAGCCGGCGGCACCTGCGCAGCACGGTGTTCGCCAGCGTCTTCTGGGCCGCGCTCGTCCTGCCGTACTTCGCCATCGGCACGTTCTGGACGCAGGTCTTCGAGGCGCTGAACATGGGCGACAACGCGGTCGCGGCGCTGCTCGTCTACTCGTTCACCGCGGTGGCGGGCGTGACGGCGGGCTGTCTCGTCGTCGACCGGATCGGCCGGCGCAGGCTGCTGATCCCGCCGTTCTGGATCACCGCCGGCGCTCTGGCGCTGGTCGCGCTGTGGCCCACGTCCACCCCGGTCATCGTCGGCGGCTTCCTGTTCTTCATCTTCCTCAACGCCGCCTCCAGCGCACTGACCGCCATCTACCCGCTGGAGGTGTTCCCGACCTCCCTGCGCACCACCGGCGTCGGCTTCGCCACCGCGATGAGCCGGGTCGGCGCGGCCATCGGCACCTTCCTGCTGCCGATGGGCCTGGACCGGTTCGGCGCGGAGTTCGTGCTCCTGATCGGCGCCGGGGTGCTCGCCCTCGGCGGTCTCGTCTCGCAGTTCCTCGCCCCGGAGACGACCGACATGGACCTCGCCCGGGCGGCCCGCAAGGCCCGCGGCGCGTAGCCGCCGCACGCAAAGGGACGGCCCCGCGGGCGCGTGCCCGCGGGGCCGTGCGCCGTCGAGCGTCAGGCGTAGGCGTCGAAGGGGATCCCGGACGGTTTCGCGTAGTTGAGCGCCCACTGGAAGTCGCCGTCGTCGATCTTGATCGTGGCGGAGCCGAAGTCGGCGCTCATGAGCTTGTCGCGGTATCCGGCCGGATAGCCGTTCCAGCCGACCAGACGCGGGAAGAACCAGTTGCCGGTGGCGTTCTCCGCCGGTTCGTCGTTGCTGCCGGCGAACCGGAAGCAGTGACTGGAGACGCCGTCCTTGTGATAGACGATCTTCGGGTGGGTGCCGTCGAAGCGGATCGCCGAACGGGCGGCCAGCTGGTACGTGTTGTGCTGGGACACCGACACGTACTCGGCCTGGTTGTCGCGGATCCACACGATGACGTGTTCCCAGTCGTGCGTGTGCCCGAGGGCCGCCGGACCGAGGGTGATCTGGTCCTTCTCGAAGTAGCTGGCGTACATCACCGCGCACCAGCCGTTGTTGCACTTCGCGCGCGAGTAGGTGTTGGCGTTGGCCAGCTGGGCGTAGTCGTGGCACTTGCCGTTGACGTCGCCGCCGAGCTTGAGACCCGGGTTGAGGGTCCCGTCGGCGCCGATGGCGGCCGTGGCGTAGCAGCCGTCGCCGTCGTAGTCGTAGGCCGGGGAGAAAGTCTGCTCCAGGCCGTCGGCGTTCTGGGGGAGCAGGGTCAGGACACTCGCGTGGGCACTCGCGGGGAGGCCCACCACGAGCGTCATCGCTCCGAGAAGGGCCATCGCGAGGGTGCTCAACTTACGCATCACGGCTCCCGGTTCAGCAGTAGAGGTTGCCGCCCGGCGAGACGCCGAGGATCGAGGTGAACCGGTTGTAGGCGTCGACGCGGCTCTGCACCTGCGCCGGGTTCCTGCCGTCGCACTCCAGGGACCCGTTGATGGAGCGGATCGTCTGACCGAAGCCGGCCTGGTTCACCATCGCGTTGTGCGGGGTCATCGTCCCGGGGCCGGACTGCGTGTTCCAGTACCAAAGACCCGTCTTCCAGGCGACGGCCGACTCGTTCTGGACCCGCCAGGGGTTGTTCAGCAGGTCGATGCCGAGGGCGTCACCGGCGGCCTTGTAGTTGAAGTTCCACGACAGCTGGATCGGACCGCGGCCGTAGTAGGCGGCCTGGCCGGCGGGGCAGCCGTAGGGCTGGTTCCAGTCGCAGTAGTGCGGATAGTTGGCGGTGTTCTGCTCGACGATGTGCACGAGGCCGCCGGTCTCGTGGTTCACGTTGGCGAGGAAGGCCGCCGCCTCCTGCTTCTTCACCGTGTCGCTGCCCGTCGTGGCGAAGCCCGGGTAGGCGCTCAGCGCGGCGGTCAGGCCGCTGTACGTGTAGAACGAATTCCGGTTCGGGAACATCTGGTTGAACTGGGCCTCGCTGACGACGAAACCGGACGGGTTGCCGCCGCCCCCGCTCGCGGGCGCGTTCCACTTCTGGTTCGCGGCGCCGGTGCAGGTCCAGATCTGCAGCCGGGTGCCGTTGGCGCTGTTGTTGTCCCGGACGTCCAGGCACTTGTTCGCGGCCGGGTTGACGATGTCGCGCGCACCGCTGACCACCCACTGCTGGTTCGCGCCGCCCGAGCAGTCCCACAGCTGGACCGCGGCGCCGTCCGCCGTGCTGCGCTCGGTGACGTCCAGACACTTGCCGAGCGCGCGCAGGGTGCCGTCACCGGAGTTGGACCAGATCTGCGCGCCGGTCCCGTTGCAGTCGTAGAGCTGTACGGCGGTGCCGTTGGCGTTGCTCGCGCCCGCCACGTCGACGCACTTGCCGGCGAGGCCGGTGATCGTGCCGTCGGCGGCCCGCGCGGGCGTCACGGTGAGCAGGGCGGTGAGGACGGCGGTGAGCACCGCGAAGATCGCGAGCCGGGGTCTGAGATGGGTCGTGGACATGGTCGAGGACGCTCCTTCGATGTGTCGGGGGTGAGCCGGCCGCCCCTCCTCGCGTGGGGCGGCCGACGGCAGAGCTCAGGGACGCGCTACGGGTAGTTCGTCAGATTGGCCACATTGGAGCCGGAGTTGGACGGACCGCCCGTGTTGTTGACGACGTGCCGGATGGTGCCCGTACCGCCGAGGGAGACGGTCACCATGCTGGTGAAGCGCACTCCCGTCCTGTTCGGTGCCTCGATGGCCCGCTCGGCGGTCACACTCGGGTTGACGTTGAAGAAGCAGTAGCTGCCGAGGCCGTAGGCCTGGTGGCTGGTGACGGAGTCGGCGACCTTGTAGGCGGCGTAGCCCTGCGTGGCGCCGTTCATCCAGGCCGCCTGGTTCGGCGGGTCGTACGGCATCTCGTTCTGGTAGAAGTACGTCCGGCCGCCGTTGCCGTTCCAGATGGTCTGGTACTTCTGGTAGTGCTCGACGAACAGGCCGTACGCGGTGACGTCGTCGCCGTTGACGATGAGGCCGGTGTCGCCGGTGTTGGTGTTCCAGCCGACGCCGCTGCCGTGGTCGGCGCGCCAGATCCACATGTGGTCGCCGATGACGTTGTCGCTGTTGATGACGAGGCTGGTGGTCGCCCTGCCGACGGCCGCGCCGCCGACGCGGAAGTACACGTCGTGCAGCGAGGTCGGGTTGGCGGCGTGTGAGGCGGACGAGCCGGTCGGGCCGACCTCCATCAGGGTCGGCGAGTTGGTGGTGCCCGCGTCGAAGAGGACGCCCGCGACCTTCACGCCGTCGACGTCGGCCACCTTCATCGCGGTGACCCCGTTGTCCGGGATGAACGTGGCGAGGCCCAGGCCGAGGACGACGGTGTCGGCGCGGTTCACCTGGAGCGTCTGGTTGAGGTGGTAGACGCCGGGCGTGACAAGCAGGTTCTTGCCCGCGGCCAGGGCGGCGTTGATGTCACCGGCGGTCGCGCCCGGCTTGACGACGTAGAAGGAGTCGAGGGACAGCGAGCTGCCGGACGGGGAGCCGCCCGCCCAGCTCGTCGCGCTGGAGTTGGACCGCACCGACGGCACGAACACCTTGTAGGTGCCGTCTCCGTCGACGTACAGGAACGGCTTCTCCCGGCTGACCGGGGTCTGCGCGACCGTGGTGTACGGCGGGTTGGGGAAGCTGGTGCCCGGGACGCCCTGGCTGCCGACGAAGACCATGTTCCAGTTGGAGCCGGTCCAGCTGCCGAGCTGGGAGTTGCGGGTCAACCACTGCTGCTGGCTGCCGGAGTTGACCTGGCCGTCGACCTTGGTGTCGGCGAGCAGACCGCCGCTGGACCAGCCGCCGTCGTCCAGCGCGAGGTTGCCGCGCAGATGCATCCGGCGGTAGGCCGACGCCTGCGAGACCGCCCAGCGGTCGGCGCCGCCCGTCGGGTTGACGGACAGGTTCTCGGCGCCGCGCCAGAAGTTCTGGGTGGCGTTCTGCGGCGGGAACCAGTCGGCCTCGGCGTGCACGGCGCCGTTGACGGTGACCGCGTCCGGGGAGAGACCGAGCCCGGCGACCTGGGTGTAGAAGCCGACGTTGACGTTCGCGTTGTAGGAGCCCGGCTTGAACAGGACGGCGTAGCGCTGCGAGCCGAACTGGTTGGTCTCCTGCTGCTGGAAGATCGAGTCGAGCCGGTTCTGGATGGTCGAGGACGACATGGACGGGTCGAAGACGACCACGTTCGGGCCGAGGTCCGGGTTCGCGGTCGACTGGTTCACCGGGACCACCTGGAACCGCTGGGCGGCACTGCCGTTGCACGCGTACTGCACGAACTGCACGCTGTCGGCGAGCGAGGCGCCCGGGTCGTCCAGGCACTTTCCGCTGCCCCGGTTGACGAACCGGTAGACGCCGCCGCCCTCGTCGACGGGCAGCCACTGCTGGTTGGCGCCGCCGCCGTAGGCCCACAGATGGACCGGCGCGCCGTCGGCGGTGGACAGGTCGGCGACGTCCACGACCTGGCCGGTGTTGTTGCGGTTGTTGATGCGGACGTAGCCGTCACTGGTGGGCGTGAAGCTCCAGTTCTGGGCCGTGGAGCCGTTGCACGCGTACTGCTGCACGACGGTGCCGTTGGCGGTGGCGGCCGACCGGGCGTCCAGGCACCGGCCGCTCGCGGCGTTCATGACGGTCGCGAAATCGGCGGGCAGCGCCGCCGCCGCGCTCTCGGCGGCGCCGGCGGGCGCGGGCCCCGAGGTGAGCAGGGACGCGGCCGCCACGGTGACGACCGTGACGGCGGTGGATCTGCGGAGGCGCCTGAGCGCGGGACGCACAAAGGTGAGCACTGATTCTCCTCGCCGGGGAAGCGATGCGGGGTTTTCCGGCCGGAGCCGGGGGAGGGGTCGAGCGCTGCGGGGTGGCTGGATCAGCCGGTGTATCCGGCGAACACGCGCGTGAAGTCCCAGTCGGACTGGTTCACGCCGGAACAGCTGTCGGCGGGGCCGCCGGTGCAGGGGCGGTCGCGGTTGACGGACCAGAAGGTCAGCCGCGCCAGGTGGTGCTGCTGGGCGTAGGCGAGCATCGTTGTGAAGTCGTCGACGGTGACGGTCTCGTTCTGGTCGGTGATGCCGTTCATCGACGAGATGCCCATGGACCGGTAGGCCTGGTCGTCGCTGTAGCCGTACGCCGACTTCAGGGAGTTCTTCAGGCCCTCGGCGGCCCGCACGGACAGGTCGCCCATGTTCTGTCCGTTGCCGCCGAAGTTGAACGGCATGATCGTCCAGGCGTCCACCGTCAGACCGGCGCCCGCGGCGCGGTTGATCAGGCTGGTGTCGGGGCCGCTCTGGCCGGTGCCGATGGTGACGTACACCTTTAGGCCGGGGTTGTCGGCCTTCACCTTCTTCAGGGCGTCGACCGTGCGCTGCTGCACGGTCGGGCTGTCGTAGGCGTCGGCCTCGAGGTCGATGTCGATGGCCTTCAGTCCGAAGGCGCTGATGACCTTCTGGTAGGCGGCGGCCAGTTCGCCCGCACTCGAGCACGAGCTCTCCAGCTTGTTGCCGCTCCAGCCGCCGAACGAGGGGACCACGTCACCGCCGTTGGCCCGTACGGTCTCGATGGTGCGCTGGTCGACCCCGCCGGTCAGCGCCCGGCCGCCGTCCCACTGCGGGGTGCAGTAGCCGTTGCTGAGGACGAAGGCGAGGGTGAAGTACCGGACGCCGGTGGCGTTGCTGACCGTGGTCGGGTTCGGTGGGCTGCCCCAGCCGTTGTAGAGGTAGGGCGCCACGGCCGATGACGCCAAGGGGGCCGCGGCCTGTGCGGGGGGAGTGGAGAGCAGGCCGGTGGTGAGCGAGAGTGCGGTGACGGATATGGCCGCGGGGAGGATTTTGGACATGCGCGCGGAAGCCCTTCGTGGGGGTGAGCAACCGGGGCCGCGTTCACCTTCTGAACGGTGAGTGCGTCTCGTGGGTGTCTGGTTGACCCGTGAACCTAAAGGTCTGGACCACTTACGTCAAGACGTGAAGTAAGCTTTGGCAACAATTAATTGCGGCCCCGGTCGGAACCGACCGACCCGCCTCCCGGAGCCCCGCCGCGGCACGTGGTACTTCTTGCCTTCCCCGGCCTCGCAGCCGTACCGAGCCGTCGCCGATCCACCTGGTGGCACCGATATGACGAACCACCCCTTCGGCCTGCGCCGCCCTCATGTGGCCGTGGGCCCCGAACGACTTCTCGCCCTCGGTGACGCCGTGTTCTCCATCGCGATGACACTGCTCGCGCTGGACATCACCGTCCCGGACGGCCTGCCCGAGACCGAGGTCGCCGACGCCGTGGCGGACGCGGTGCCCACCATCGGCGCGTATCTGCTCAGCTTCTTCGTCATCGGCACGCTCTGGCTCGTCCAGCACGGCCTGTTCCGCCTGATCGCCACACTCGACCGCTGGCTGCTCCTGCTCTACTTCGCGCTCCTGGCGACGGTTGCCGCGCTGCCCTTCCCGACCCGCTTGATCAGCGAGTACGGCGAGACGACCACGGCGACCGCCTGCTACGCGGGGGCGATCGCCCTGGCCGTGGCCCTGATGTGCGGCATGTACGTGCGCCTGCTGGTGAACCCCGAGGTGGCGGCGCCGGGGACCTCCCGCACGTTGCTGAAGGTGGAGATCCGGCACGGCGTCCTGCTGGTCCTCGTCTTCGCCACGTCGGTCCCGGTCGCCTTCTACTCGCCGGCCCTCGCCAAGTACTGGTGGCTGCTGGCCGCCGGGACACGGCTGCTCTACCGCACGCCGGCCGACCAGGAAGAGTGACGGCCCCGCGCACTCAGTCGGCGTCCCCGAACCACCGGCGCAGCGCTTCGAGCAGCTCCTCCTGGCTCTCACCGACCCACGCCACATGGCCGTCCGGCCGCAGCAGCACCGCGGGCACGTCCAGGTCCTCACTGACGTCGACGACATGGTCGACCCGGTCAGCCCAGCCCCGGACCGACAGCCGACCGGTCCGGTCGAGCAGCAGGCCGCGGCCGGCGTGCGTCAACTCATAGAGGCGGCCCTGCTTCAGCGGAAGGTCCCGCATGCGCCGGCCGAGCAGGTCGTGGCCCTCGCCGAAGTCGTAGCGGACATCGACCGCGGTGATCATCCCCGTGACGTACCGGTTCACCTCCGCGAAGTCCATCAGCTTCGAGAACAGCTCCCGCAGCGCGGTCGGGCCCGCTTCGCTGCCCAGGAGGGTGATCTGCGCCCGGGTGTTGGCGAGGACGGCGGCCCCCACCGGGTGCCGTTCGGCGTGGTAGGTGTCCAGCAGCCCCTCCGGCGCCCGGCCCCGGACCGCGGCGGCCAGCTTCCAGCCCAGGTTGAACGCGTCCTGGATACCGAGGTTGAGGCCCTGCCCGCCGGTCGGCGGATGGATGTGCGCCGCGTCGCCGGCCAGCAGCACCCGGCCGACCCGGTAGCGCTCGGCCTGCCGGGTGGCGTCACCGAACCGGGAGAGCCAACGCGGCGAGTGCGCACCGAAGTCGGTGCCCGCCGTGGCCCGCAACTGCCGCTTGAACTCATCGAGGGTCGGCTCGCTCGCACGGTCCTCGGACACGCCGTCGGCCGGCACGACGACGCGGTAGACCCCGTCCTCGCCGGCGGCGGCACCGAACCGCAGCTGGGTCCTGCGGACTTCGGCGACCACGGCGGCGATCCTCTCCGGATCCTCCGTCAGCTCCATCTCGCCCAGCAGCGTCTCGACCGTGGCGGCCTCGCCGGGAAAGCCGACGCCGAGGAGCTTGCGCACCACGCTGCGGCCGCCGTCGCAGCCGGCGAGATAGCGCGAGCGAAGCCGCGTACCGTCCGCCAGCTCCACGCTCACACCGTCGTCGTCCTGGCTCAGCCCGACCACTTCGCAGCCCCGCCGGATCTCCGTGCCGAGTTCCAGGGCGCGCTCGTTCAGCAACCGCTCGGTGACCGGCTGCGGGGTGGCCAGACCGTAAGGGTGAGCCGTGTCCAGGCCGTCCGGCCACGCCTTGGCGATGCCGCCGAACAGGCCGCCGACCTGGAACTTCTCACTGACCGCCAGGAACCGGTCCAGGAGGCCGCGCTGGTCCATCATCTCGACGCTGCGCGCGTGCAGCCCCTGTCCCCGGGACTGCGGGGTCGGTTCGGTCAGCTTCTCCAGCACGACCACGTGCACATCGTGCAGCCGCAGTTCCGCTGCCAGCATCAGGCCGGTGGGGCCACCGCCGACCACGATCACATCGATCATCACAATCCCCGTTTCCGCAGGTCCTGGCTTCGGTCGGTGATTGTGCTGCACCAGGGGGGCCTTGCCGCAAGGCCCCCGGTGCGCTATACGTTGAGAGTGGCAAGGAGTCGGCGAACTCCTTGCCTTCGTCGTTTCCGACGCCGCACGCCGAGGCGGCCGCGCTCTCAGATGACGCAGCCCACGTGCGCCAGCGCCTGCTTCAGCAGCACCCCGTGCCCACCCGGCATCTCGCTCTGCACCGCGGGCGACAGGGCCTCCTGCGGGCTGAACCAGACCAGGTCCAGGGCGTCCTGGCGGGGCCGGCAGTCGCCGGTGACCGGGACGACGTAGGCCAGGGACACCGCGTGCTGACGCGGGTCGTGGTACGGCGTGACGCCGTGCGTCGGGAAGTACTCCGCGACCGTGAACGGCTGCAGCGACGTCGGCACCCGGGGGAGCGCCACCGGGCCGAGGTCCTTCTCCAGATGACGCAGGAGCGCGTCACGGACGCGCTCGTGGTGCAGTACGCGGCCGGAGACCAGGGTCCGGCTGACCGTACCGTCCGGTCCGATACGCAGCAGGAGGCCGATGCTGGTGACCTCACCGCTGTCGTCGACGCGCACGGGCACTGCCTCGACGTACAGGATGGGCATGTTGGCGCGTGCCTGCTCCAGCTCGTCGCTGCTCAGCCAGCCGGGCGTGGTTTCGGTCATGTCAGACATTGCTTGATCATACTTTCCGGGAATTGCGAACGCTCAGTCGCGATCGGAACGGGGGACGGGGTCGGGCAGTCCGTAGAGGCGGCGGGCGTTGTCACCGGCCGCCCACGCCGCGATCCGCAGCGCGTCCGGCAGGCCGAGCTCATCGGCGTCCACCCGGTCCTGGAGCAGCTCGCCCAGGCCGCGGCGGAACGCCAGTGCGCCGAGCCGGTACAACTCGGCCAGACCATACGCGTCCGAGCTGTACAGCAGCTTGCGGAACGGCGTGATCTCCAGGGCCTCCGCCAGGATCGCCCGGGAGCGTGCGGGGCCCACGTGGTGCAGGGTCAGGCCCACGTCCAGATAGACCTGCTCGAAGACCGCCGCCAGATAGGCTGCCTGCCGCTGGTACGGCCAGCAGTGCAGGAGCAGGACGGGGATCGTGCCCCGGGTCAGATGCAGCCAGTCCGTGAGGTGGGTGGGGTCCACCCGGTGCAGCCGGATGTCGTTGTCGCCGAACCCCGTGTGCAGCTGGAGCGGGAGGCCCAGGTCGACAGCCGTCCACAGCAGATGGCGCACCAGGACCGGGTCCGCGAGCCGTCCGCCGTCCGCGAGCCACTGCCGGGCCGCCGCGACGACGACCGCGTCCGGGGGAGGCGCCGGGTCCAGGTCGAAACCGGTACGGTAGGCGGCCACGGACTTCACCGCCACCACCCCCGGCCGGCGTACGGCCTCCTCGGCGGCCGAACGGAACGCGGCGGGGTAGGCGTCCGGTTCGACTCCGTCGGCCGCGACCGCCTCGGCCACCGACTCCAGCCGTACGACCTCGTACGCGGTCGCGCCGGCGGCCCGCGCGAGTTCCCCGGGCGAGGTGATCGGGTGGGGCGTGTACCCGGTGTCGACGCAGAACGCCTCGGTTCCCGCGGCGGACAGGAAGCGCCGGTCGACCTCGGCCCCGCCCAGTTCCGCGCGCCGGGCCAGGTAGGCGTCGGCGGGCGCGTGGCGGGGCAGGCCCAGCAGGGGTGCGCAGTGGCGGCGTACGGCGATGCCGAGCGGGGTGTCGAAGGGGGAGATGCCGGGCCATGGCTCGCCCTCGGTCAGCAGGGACTCGAAGCCGGCTCGGTCCGGTTCGGCGGTGACGATCCCGTGGCAGTGATGGTCGATGAGCGGCAGCGCCGCGAGCGCCTCGTGGACCGGCCCTGTGGCGCCCATGTCAGTACTTCCACCGGTAGGCGGCGGCCACCTGGTCGTCGTCGAGCCCGGCGACCGCGTCGATCTCGCCCTGTCGTACGGCGATCACCGCGTCCGCGAGCACCGGGCCGAGCGCGGCCCGCAGCAGCCGGCTCGCGCGGAACTCCTCGACGGCCTCGCCGAGCGAGGCCGGCAGTCTGCGCACCCCGCGCGCGGCGGCCTCCTCAGGGCCGAGGCGCGCCGGGTCACCGGTGATCTCCTCGGGCAGCGCCGCGCCCGCCTCCACACCGTCCAGACCGGCGGCGATCACACAGCCCAGGGCGAGATACGGGTTGGCGGCCAGGTCGACGGGCTTGACCTCCAGGTTGGCCACCTGGTCGCGGTGGCCCACCGTGCCGGTGACCACGCGCAGCCCCGCCTCCCGTGTCTCCCGGCCCCAGGCGGTGAACACCCCGGCCCACTGCGAGGGTCTGAGCCGCAGATAGCCGGCCGGGCTCGGCACGGTCACCGCGGTGAGGGCCGGGAGATGGCCGAGCACGCCGGCGACGAAGGACTCGGCCTCCGGCCGCATCCCGTACCGGCGCTCACCGCCCGCGTGCAGGTTCACCCCGTCACGCCAGGCGGAGAGATGGACGTGGCCGCCGTTGCCGACGCCCTGCCCGAGGACCGCCGGGGCGAAGGACACCGCGAGGCCGTGCCGCCGCGCCACCGCGCGGATGGTCTGCCGCACCAGCACGCTGCGGTCGGCCGCGGCGACCGGGTCCAGCGCCGCCACCGACAGCTCGAACTGCCCGGGCGCGTACTCCGGATGGAACTGGTCGACCTCCACCCCCTGCCGCGCGAGCGCCGCCAGCAGTTCGGCGGAGCAGTCGCTCAGCTCGACCTGGCGGGTGGCCCCGTACGCCGGACCCGTGACCGCCGGCACGAACGCGCCGTCCGCCGCGGGCGGCAGGCCGACGGCCCACTCGATCTCGATGCTCGCCCTGAAGGCGACGTTGTGGCGGGCGGCGGCCTCCTGGACGGTCCGCCGCAGGAAGGTGCGGCCGCACCCGGGATGCCGCTCGCCCTCCTGCGTGATCCGGTCGACCGGTGCCCATGCCCAGCCCGGCTGGCCGGCGAGCTCCACCAGGTGGTCCAGGTCGGGGTAGAGACGCAGATCGCCGTCCGGGGAACCGAGGACGTCGGTGGTGACGATGGAGTCGTTCGCGAGGAACGTGTCGAAGACCGGCGACATCCCGACACCCCAGGCCGCCGCCGAGGCCAGCTTGGCCGTCGGGATCGTCTTCACCCGGCCGATGCCCGCCGTGTCGACGTAGGCCAGGACGATCCCGTGCACGCCCCGCCCCGCCAGCTCGCCGCTCAGCGCGGTGGCCCGCTCGACGTCACCGGGACGCCCGCCCGGGACGGGGTCGGCAAGGGTGGTCATACGCTCTCCTCGACGGGCTCGGACGGTGCGCGGCGGTCCGGGTCGCCCCGCCGGGCGTCAGGGTTTCACGCCGACCGCCCCGTACTGCGGCACCGCGGCGGGAGAACCGGGGGCGCGCCACTGCGAGCAGGACACCATGCCCGGATCCAGCAGCTCCAGGCCCTCGAAGAAGGCGGCGATGTCCGTGCCGCTGCGGGCGGTGATCGGCGGCGTGGCGTTCTCGTTCCAGAACTTCATCGCCGGGATCTGGCCCTCGCCGCCGACCTCGGGGTCGAACGTCGGGTGGGTCAGGACCAGCAGGCTGCCGGAGGGAACGGCGGCCATGACGCGCCGCACGATCTCGCGGGCCTTGTCGTAGTCCAGGACGAAGTTGAGGATGCCCAGCATCATCACCGCGACCGGCCGGGCGAAGTCCAGGGTCTGCCCGGCGCGTTCGACGATGGCGTCCGGGTCGTGCACGTCGGCGTCGATGTACGCGGTGACGCCCTCATGCGTGCCCGTCAGCAGGGTGCGGGCGTGCACCAGGACGATCGGGTCGTTGTCGACGTAGACGATCCGTGAGTCGGGCGCGACGCGCTGGGCTATCTCATGGGTGTTGTCCGCCGTCGGCAGTCCGGTGCCGATGTCCAGGAACTGCCGTATGCCCTGCTCCTCGGCCACGAAGCGCACGGCGCGGCCGAGGAAGTCCCGGTCGGCGCGGGCGATGTCCCGGATGATCGGGAACATCCCGGCGACGTGCTCGCCGACCTGCTGGTCGACCTCGTAGTTGTCCTTGCCGCCGATCCAGTAGTTCCACACCCGCGCGTTGTGCGCCACACCGGTGTTCAGCCTCGCCGACCCGCCCGACGGGGTGTGGCCATCACTCACGACTCGTCCTCTCCTCGCACGAACGACCGAAACCGGTCATCGTCGCCATTGTGCCGCTCCGTTGATCACGTTGTCCCGGGAATCGGCAGAGCAGGCGCGGCCGTTGGCGTGCGGGCGGGGAGAGGACGGTGGGCGGGCCGCGCTAGTCGAACTCGCTGGGCGTCGGCGCGGGCGTCTTCCCCGCCAGGACGTCCTTCAGACGCTGTGTGCCGAGCTTGACCGCCTGTTCGACGGAGTCCGACTGGCCCCCGTCGAGACCGCCCGCGGTGACGGTGATCGCGTCGGTGCCGACGCGCACGGCGGCGACGTCCTCGGTGACGGTGGTCGGATCGCCGTTCGACGTGCCCGTCATGGTGATGCGCAGACCGACGCGGTCGTCACCCTCCTTGGGCAGCGACGTCTCGATGACCTGGACGGTGCGTTCCCCACCGCCGTTGCCGGTGACGGTGAACTGGTCGCACTCCGACGGCAGGGTCTTCAGCCACTCCAGGGACTCCTGCGGGTCGGTCCGCTCGTACGCGGCCACCTGGTACAGCAGGCGTGACTCGCCCTGCTGGAAGCCGCGCAGCGCGGACGCCCCGGACGGCTTGCCCAGCAACTGGTCGGTGTAGAGGCCGTCGAGCAGCCGCTGGCAGTCCGCGGCATCCGTCTTCCCGGTGAGGAAGTCGTCCACGTCGACGTCGCCGATGAGCTGGCTGTCGTGCCAGTTGGCGACGTCCGAGTCCTTCACCTGCGTCCAGTCGTCCTCGATGTCCGCCGCGGTGATCAGCGCGGCGACGGCACCCGCCTCGGTGAGCGTGGTGGTCGGGGACGCGGTCGGCGTCTGCCGGGCGACGGCACCGGCCTGGGAGACGTCGCCGCCGTCGTCCGAGCAGGCCGCGGTGGTCAGCAACGCACCGACGGCCAGGGCCGAGGAGAGCACACGGACAGGACGGGACGGGCGACGGATCATCTGGGATGCCTCCTGTGGACGCGACGGGTGTCCCCAGCGCACCACCGGTCCCGACGGTCCACCAGCGGCGCCGGACCGTTCGAGTGAGCGCCCGCGACCCCGTCGATTCCGGGTACCGATACCTTTCGGGCACCCTTCGCTTGAGCGCCCGCGACCCCGTCGATTCCGGGTACCGATACCTTTCGGGCACCCTTCGCTGTTCAATGGGAGCGAACGGTGCCGTCTCCCGGCGCCCGAGAGGAGCCGCCCCATGTCCCTCGCCGCCGTCCCGCCCGTCGGCGCGCGCATCCGGCAGGCGCGCCTCGCTCACGGGACGAGCCTGCGGGCGCTGGCGCGTGAGATCGGCGTGTCGGCGAGCCTGGTCTCGCAGATCGAGAACGGCAAGAGCCAGCCCTCGGTCAGCACGCTGTACGCCATCACCACCGCCCTCGGGATCTCGGTGGAGTCGCTGTTCGACGCGGGCGAGAGCGCCGCGGGGGCCGCCCGGTCCCCGGTGACGGCACCCCGCACCGCCCCGGATCCCGGATCTGCCACCGCCCCCGGCACCGTCCTGCACGCGCTCGCCGCCTTCGCCGCCGACCCGGGCCGTCGCATCGGGCCCCTGGTCACCCCGGGTGAGCGGGAGGTGCTGGAGCTGGACTCCGGCGTGGTGTGGGAGCGGCTCGGCCACGTACCCGGCACCCACGTCGACTTCCTCCAGGTCACCTACCGCCCCGGCGGAGCCTCCTCCAGCTCCGGCGGCCTCATGCGCCACGCCGGCACCGAGTACGGCTGCCTGACCTCGGGGGAACTGATCCTCACCCTCGGTTTCGACGAATACACCCTGCGTCCCGGAGACGCCGTCTGCTTCGAGTCGACGACCCCGCACCGCTACCGCAACGATGGAGACGTACCGGCCATCGGTACCTGGTTCGTGTCCACCGAGATGTTCAGTGACACTTGACACCCGCCCCGGACAGTCGTTCACTCCGAAGTGGGGGTGGTCGCCATGGCGATCCGCACGTTCGGACCCAATGCCGTCGACTGGGAAGAGCGCGTCGACCTGGACCGGCTGCGCAGACAGCGGCTGGCCCGGCTCAACGAGACCCTGAACCGCTCCGAGCTGGGCGCGGTGCTCAGCTTCGACTTCGCCAACATCCGCTACATGACCGCCACGCACATCGGCACCTGGGCGATGGACAAGCTGATCCGCTTCGCCCTGCTGGTACGCGGCGGTGAACCGGTCGTCTGGGACTTCGGCTCCGCCGCCCGCCACCACCAGCTGTACAACCCGTGGCTCGACTACAGCGACGGCAAGGGCGGCCCGCCCACCGGCGCCCGCGCCGGCATCTCCACACTCCGCGGCGCCTTCCACCCCGACGCGGGCATCGCCGAGGACGTCGCCGCGAAGATCGCCGCCGAGCTGCGCGAGCACGGCCTGGCCGGCGAGCCGCTCGGCATCGACGTCGCCGAGATGCCGATCCTCACCGCCCTGCGCGCCGAGGGCATCGACGTCGTCGACGGCCAGCAGGTCTTCCTGGAGGCCCGCCGCATCAAGACCCCGGACGAGATCTCCCTGCTCACCCAGGCCTGCGCGATGGTCGACGCCGCCTACGAGGAGCTGTACGGCCATCTGCGCCCCGGCGTGCGCGAGAACGAGTGCGTCGGCGTGGTCAGCAAGGTCCTGTACGACCTCGGCAGCGAGTACGTCGAAGGTGTCAACGCGATCTCCGGCGAGCGCTGTTCACCGCACCCGCACGTCTACAGCGACCGCCTGATCCGCCCCGGCGACCCCGCCTTCTTCGACATCCTGCACAGTCACCTCGGCTACCGCACCTGCTACTACCGCACCTTCGCGGTCGGCAGCGCCTCCGGCGCCCAGCGCGACGCCTACGTCCGCTGCCGTGAGTACATGGACCGGGCCATCGCCCTCGTCCGGCCCGGCGCGACGACCGCGGACATCGTCCAAGTGTGGCCGCGCGCCGAGGAGTTCGGCTTCGCCGACGAGACCGCCGCGTTCGCGCTGCAGTACGGCCACGGCGTCGGCCTGTCGATCTGGGAGAAGCCGATCTTCAGCCGGCTGGTCTCCCTCGACCACCCCGAGGTGCTCGAAGAGGGCATGGTGTTCGCCCTGGAGACCTACTGGCCCGCCGCCGACGGCTGGTCCGCCGCCCGGATCGAGGAGGAGGTCGTCGTCACCGCCGACGGCTGTGAGGTCATCACCAAGTTCCCGGCGGAGGAGCTGCTGGTCGCGGGCCGCAAGTACTGGACGGTGGGCGGCGAGCTGAACACCCGCCGCGAGGCGCAGTCCCACCTCAACACCGGGACACCCTGATGGAACCGGCCGAACTCCTCGCCGCCTACGAGCAGATGACCGTCATCCGCCGCACGGAGAAGGCCGCCCACGACCTGTTCCTCCAGGGCCTGGTCAAGGGCACCACCCACCTGGCCGCCGGGCACGAGGCCATCGCGGTCGGCGCGAGCGCCGCCCTGCGCCCCGACGACTACGTCTTCGCCACCTATCGCGGCCACCACCACGCGATGGCGCGGGGCGCCACACCGGAGGAGTGCCTCGCCGAACTCATGAGCCGGGCGACGGGGTTGTGCGGGGCCAAGGGCGGCTCCATGCACCTGACCAAGGCGTCCACCGGGATGCTCGGCTCCTACGCCATCGTCGGCGCCCACCTCCCGATGGCGGCGGGCGCCGCCTGGTCGGCCCGGCTGCGCGGCACCGACCAGGTCGCGGTCGCCTTCTTCGGCGACGGCGCCACCAACATCGGCGCCTTCCACGAGGCACTGAACCTGGCCGCCGTATGGAAGCTGCCCGTGCTGTTCGTCTGCGAGAACAACCTGTACATGGAGTACACGCCGATCGCCGACGTCACCGCGGTGGCCCGGCCCGCCGCCGACCGGGCGCCCGCCTACGGCATCGAGGGCGAGGTCGTGGACGGCAACGACGTCGTCGCCGTCCAGGAGGCGGTGGCCCGCCGCGCGGCGCGGGCCCGGGCGGGAGACGGGCCCGCACTGCTGGAGGCACGGACCTACCGGCACTTCGGGCACAGCCGCGCCGACCCGGCGACCTACCGTCCGGCCGAGGAGGTCGAACGCTGGCTGAAGCACGACCCGCTGGACCTGGCGCGAGGGCGGCTCGTCGAGATGGGGGTGCCCGAGGCCGTCCTCGGCGAGGCGGACGAGCGCGCGACGACCGTCGTGCAGCAGGCCGTCGAGGCCGCGAAGGCCGCCCCGCCGCCCGATCCGGACCAGGCGCTGACCGACGTATGGGCCGACGGAGGTGCGGCGTGGCGGACGTGATCAGCTACCGGGACGCGGTCGCCGACGGCATCGCGCGGGAGATGCGGCGCGATCCGTCCGTCGTGTGCCTGGGCGAGGACATCGGCGAGGCGGGCGGGGTGTTCAAGACGACCGCCGGGCTGTTCAAGGAGTTCGGGCCCGAGCGGGTGTGGGACACGCCCATCTCCGAACAGGCCATCGTGGGGGCCGCCATGGGCGCCGCGATGACGGGGATGCGTCCCGTCGCCGAGATCATGTTCTCCGACTTCCTGGCGTGCTGCTGGGACTACCTCGCCAACGAGATACCGAAGGTCCGGTACATGACGGGCGGTCAGGTCACCGTCCCGCTCGTGGTGCGCACCGCCAACGGCGGCGGGCTCGGCTTCGGCGCCCAGCACTCCCAGGCCACCGAGAACTGGGCGCTCACCGTGCCCGGTCTGAAGATCGCCGCACCGGCGACCCCCGCCGACGTGATCGGCATGATGGCGGCGGCCATCCGCAGCGACGACCCTGTCGTCTTCTTCGAGCACAAGGGGCTCCTCGCGTCCAAGGGCGCGCCCCCGCCGGCGGACCACGTCGTCGAGCTGGGCCGCGCCGCCGTAGTCCGCGAGGGCGCCGACGTCACGCTCGTCGCGCTCGCCTCGATGGTGCCGGTCGCCCTGAAGGCCGCCGAACTGCTGTCGGGCGAGGGCATCGAGGCCGAGGTCGTCGACCTGCGCTGCCTGGTGCCGCTGGACGTCACCACCGTACTCACCTCGCTCGGGCGGACCTCACGGCTCGTCACCGTGGAGGAGAACCCGTACCAGGGCGGCTGGGGCGCGACGCTCGTCTCCGTCGTCGCCGACGAGGGGTTCGCCCTGCTGGACGCGCCGGTCAGGCGGGTGGCGGGTGAGTGCGTCCCGCTGCCCTTCGCCGACGCGCTGGAGGAACGGGTGATCCCCACCGTCGACAAGGTCGTGGCGGCCGTACGCGGGCTCGCCGCCTACTGAACACCCCATGGGAGGAAGGGCGATGACCAATCGAACAGTCCTGCGTGGCGGTCACGTGCTGTCGATGGACCCCGACATCGGGGACCTGCCCCAGGGGGACGTCCTCATCGAGGACGGCAGGATCGTGGCGGTGCAGCCCGACATCGGCGCCGACGCCGAAGTGCTCGACATGACCGGACATATCGTCATCCCCGGCTTCGTGGACACCCACCGCCACACCTGGGAGGCGTCCATCCGCAACGTCGCCCCCGACGCCACCCTCGACGACTACTTCGTCGACATCCTCGACACCTTCGCCCCGCTGTACACACCCGAGGACGTGTACGCGGCCAACCTCGCCGGCGCCCTGGAATGCCTGAACGCCGGCATCACCACGCTCGTCGACTGGTCCCACATCAACAACACGCCCGAGCATCCGGACGCGGCGATCCGGGCTCTCGCGGAGAGCGGCATCCGCGCCCAGTACGCGTACGGCAGCGCCAACACCTCCCTCGCCGACTACTGGTTCGAGAGCAAGATCGCGATCCCGGGCGACGACGTCCGGCGGATCCGCGGCGAGTACTTCGCCTCCGACGACGGGCTGCTCACCATGGCCCTGGCCACCCGGGGCCCCGGCTTCTGCCTCAACGACGTCGTCAAAGCCGAGTGGGCGCTCGCCCGGGAACTCGGCATCCCGATCACCGTGCACGTGGCCATGGGCCGCCTCGCCGGCCGCTTCGGCATGGTCAGGCAGCTCGACGACCTGGGGCTCCTCGGCCCCGACACCACCTACATCCACTGCTGCTACCTGCACGAGGACGAGTGGCGGATGGTCGCCGACAGCGGCGGCACGGTCTCGATCGCGCCGCAGGTGGAGCTGCAGATGGGGCACGGCTGGCCGCCCGTGATGACGGCCGTCGAGTACGGACTGCGCCCTTCCCTGAGCATCGACGTCGTCACCACCGTGCCCGGCGACATGTTCACCCAGATGCGCGCCGCGTTCGGTGCCGAGCGGGCCCGCGTCAACGCCGATTGCTGGAAAGCCAACATGCCGGTGCCCGACACTATGTTGACGGCGCGTCAGATGCTGGAGATGGCCACGCGCAACGGTGCCCATGTCGCCGGCGTCGAGGACCGCACCGGCTCGCTCACCCCCGGTAAACGCGCCGACGTCGTCGCCGTCGACGCCACCGCGCTGAACGTCGCCCCCGTGCACGACGCGGCCGCCGCGGTGGCCCTGTCGGCGGACGTCTCCAACGTCGACACGGTCATCGTCGACGGCGTGATCCGCAAGCGCGACGGCCGGCTCGTCGCCGACGTCGCCCGCGCCCGGCGGCTGGTCGAGGAGTCCCGCGAACGGCTCCTGGCCGCGAAGGAGGCGAAGAGCGCCGCATGACCCGACACCTGGTGCGCGCGGCCGCCGATGTCCCGGAGCCGCCGTACGACGAACTCGGCCACCGGCGAAGGGACTTGGTGGGGGAGGCGGACGGGAGCGTGCACACCGGCTTCGGTCTGTGCGAGCTGCGGCCCGACGGCCGGGTCACCGCCCATGTGCACTCCTACGAGGAGAGCTTCCACGTCCTCGACGGTGCCGTGATCCTCGACGTGGCCGAGGGCTCCCACCTCCTCGAAGAGGGCGACTACGGCCTCCTCCCGGCCGGCGTCCCGCACGCCTGGCGCGGCGCCGGGGACTCGGGCGGGCGGTGGGCCGACATGCTCGCGCCGGTGCCGCGGGCCCGCTACGGCCACGACACCCAGGCCGTCCCCGCGCTGCCCGAGCGCGACCCCGTACGCATCGACGTCCGCGACCCGCGCACCCGGTCCTTCGGCCACTTCGAACCGGCGCAGATGGACCCCGGCAAGCAGTCGCAGGACCTGCTCGCGGTGTCGGCGAGCATGCGGACCGCGCTCCTCGTGTACAGCGGCATCACCGTGAAGATGATGGTCGACGGCGACCTCGGCGCGGTCGCCTCGACCATGTTCATGGTGCGGTACGCCCCCGACGGCGTCGCGGGCGGCCACGACCACCCCTTCGAGGAGACGTATCTGATCCTCGAAGGGCTGGTGGACGCCACCTTCGACGGGGAGCGGTACCGGCTCGGGCCGGGGGACCTCGCCTGGGCGGGTGCCGGTTGTGTGCACGGGTTCTCCAACGCGGGGCAGGGGCCGGTGCGCTGGCTGGAGACACAGGCGCCGCAGCCACCGCCGCGGCACTCGTACCGGTTCACTCGCGACTGGGACTATCTGAGGGAGGCCCTGGACCGATGAGCAGTGTGCTTGTCGTGGGCGGCACGTCCGGCATCGGCCGGGAGTTCGCCCGTCTGCGCGCGGGGCGGGGCGACGAGGTGGTGATCACCGGCCGGGACGCCCACCGAGCCGGCACGGCCGCCCAGGAGATCGGGGCCGGCCAGGGCCTCGCCCTGGACCTCTCCCGGCCGAAGGAGATCGCCGCCGCGCTGGACGGAACCGGACGCGTGGACCACCTGGTGATCGCGGGTGTGTCGCGCGACGAGAACCGGGTCGCCGCGTACGACATCGAGGCCGCCCTGCGTCTCGTCACGCTCAAACTCGTCGGCTACACCGAGGTCGTGCACGCCCTCGGCCCACGGCTGCACGACGACAGCGCCATCGTGCTGTTCGGCGGTCAGGCCAAGGAGCGCCCGTACCCGGGGGCGACGACCGTGGCGACCGTCAACGCGGGCGTGCGCGGCCTGGTGAACACCCTCGCCGTCGAACTGGCGCCCGTGCGGGTCAACGCCGTGCACCCCGGGGTCGTGGGCGACAGCCCGTACTGGGCGGGCAAACCCGAGGGGGTGCTGGCTGGGGTGCGCGCCAGGACGCCCGGCGGACGGCTCGCCACCATGGCGGACGTCGTGGACGCGGTGGACTTCCTGCTGCGCAACCGGTCGGTCAACGCGGTCGAACTCAGCGTGGACGGCGGGTGGTTGCTGGGCTGATCCTGTGGGTTGGCGGCCCGTTGGGCGGGGGTGCGGCTCAGCGCTTGAGTCCGACCGCTCCGTACAGGGACACGGGCTCGCCGCGCTGTCCGGTCTCCTCCTCGTCGGGCCGCCAGTCCGACAGGGAGACGATGCCCGGATCCAGAACCTCGAGCCCCTTGAAGAGACGGCCCATTTCGGCGTGCGAGCGAGCCACCAGGGTCACCCCGCTCGCCCGGTAGGCCGCGATGCCCCGACGGACGTTCTCCGGATCGAAGTCCGCGGTCATCGCCGACAGCACCAGACAGCTGCCCGGCGCCAGCGCACCGACCAGGGTGTCCACGAGTTCCCGGGCGCCGTCGTCGTCCGCGATGAAGTGCAGCAGCGCGATCAGCGACAGGGCGACGGGCCGGTTCAGGTCGAGGACGGCGCCCGCCGCATCCAGGATCCGCCGCGGTTCCCGCGCGTCGGCCTGCACGTACTCGGTCACGCCCTGCGCGGTGCCGCGCAGCAGGGCGTCGGCGTGCGCGAGGACGATGGGGTCGTTGTCGACGTACATCACCCGTGCGTCCGGTACGACGGACTGGGCGATCTGGTGCAGGTTGGGCTCGGTCGGGATGCCGGAGCCGATGTCCAGGAACTGGCGGATCCCCGCCTCCTGGACGACCGCCCGCGTGGCCCGCTCCATGAACCGGCGGTTGGCGCGCGCGTGCCGCGGGGCGTCGCCCTGCATGGCGGTGATCCGGCGGCCGAGTTCCTCGTCGACGGGGTAGTTGTCCTTGCCGCCGAGGAACCAGTCGTAGACCCGGGCCGGATGCGGCCTGCTCGTGTCGATCCTCGACAGTGCCGGTTCGGACCCGGTCACGCGGCACTCCCTGCGCTCGACGGCGGTGTCCGAGCAGTCTGTCACGATCATGAGGCCCGGCGGAGACTGTCTTCGGCCACCTCCTTGTCGAGCGAGGCCCGCACCAACGCGGCGGCGAGCACGGCCGGTTCGGTGTCCCCGGCGAGGTCGAGCAGTCGGTCCGGATCCTCCGTCAGGCCCAGCCGCCGGGCGCCGGAGAGGGCCTTGTCGTCCACGCGCGGGGCCACTTCGGGCCAGACCCGCTGGACCTCGCGCAGGAAGATGTCGGCTCCGGCCGGGCCCATGCCCGGGAACTCCTCCAGCAGCCGGTGCAGTTCGGCGACGTCGCCGTCCGCCTCCTTGCGCAGCCGCCGCAGATCGCCGTGCCAGCGGTCGTTCACCAGGGCGGCCTCGTCGCCGAGCTGGGTCGCGGTCCTCTCGTCGTAGCGCCGGTAGCCGCCCCGGCCCAGGGCGTCGACCCGCTCCTGCCAGTCGGCGTCGGCCATCCGGCGCGGGTCACGCAGCCCCGCCTCGTACAGTGAACGGGCGGTGTCGACGGCGATCGAGCCGCGGATGCGGGCGCTGAGCAGATGCGCCAGGACCAGCAGCCGGTACAGCGGCTGCGGGGTGTCGCGCAGCGGGATGCCCGCCTCCTCGGCGTAGGTCTGCCCGTGCGCCCGCACCAGTTCCCGTACGACGCTCCGGTCGTCGCTCACGGCTTCAGCGGATCGTGGCCGATCGTCATCAACTGCTGTCGTCGGCGGGTCTGTTCGGGTTCGGGTTCGTTCTCCAGGTCCGCCTCCTCGGTCACGGTGTCCACGACGTCGAACATCACCTGGATGTCGTCGTCCGTCAGGTCCGTGCGCCGCTTCTGGAGGATCGCGAGGACATGCTGTCCGGTCGGCGGGCCGGCCCGGTCCGGCAGCGGCTCGCTCTCCTCCTGTGCGTCCCTGACCCGCAGCCAGCCGGCCAGCTCCTGCGAGGTCATGTTCACCACGCGGTGGAACTCCTCCCACAGCGCGTCGAGTTCGAGGGCGTCGGTCACCATGTGCCCCTTGTCTCCGGTCGGGCGGTCAGTGCGGCGGGTCGTGTCTCTCGCCGGGCGTTCGGTGTGGCTTGTCGTGTCATGCGGCGGGTCCGGTCACTCTCCGGGCGGCCAGTTCTCGGCGTCGAACATCCAGCGCTGCTTCTCCAGCTCGCTGGTGATGCCGATCAGCAGGTCCTGGGTCACCGGGTCCGGCTCGGCGGTGGCGGCGATGCGTTCGCGCAGCCGCTCGATGGCCGCGCCCAGGGTGTCCACGACGAGCTGGACGACCTCCGTGTCACGGATCCAGCCCTCCTTCGGACCGGGCAGCGTGTAGGCCGCGGCGATCGTCTCCGGCCGGCCGTCGGGCGGCACGCCGAGCGCCGAGGAGCGTTCGGCGACGGTGTCGGCGAACGAGCGGGCGCTGGAGACCACCTCGTCGAGCTGGAGATGGATCGACCGGAAACGCGGGCCCACGATGTTCCAGTGCGCCTGCTTGCCGATCAGCGACAGTCCGAGCAGGTCGACGAGTGTGCCCTGCAGTGCGTCCCCGGCCACGCGACGGGCCGGTTCGGGAAGCGTGCTGTTCACCCCAGTCATTCCGGGCTCCTCCTTCTGGCTTGGTCCAGGCCGGAACGGAGCGATGCGGTGCCTGACCACTCCTGTCACTGCGATCACTCCCTGTCGGCGCGGGTGCCCAGGCGCGAACCGGTGCAAACGCGACCTGTCTCAGTGGGTGAGCACGCCGTCCAGGAAGCGGATCAGGTCCGCGAGGACCTCCGCCTTGTTCGTCTCGTGGAACACCTCGTGCCGGGCCCCGGCGTAGACCCGTTCGGTCATGTCCTTCCCCCGCAGCTCCTCGATCCCGACGCGGCTGCCGGCGAGCGGGACGAGCCGGTCGTCGTCGCCGTGCAGCCACAGCAGCGGCAGCCGTCCGACGGCTCCGCTCCTGGACACGGTGTCCAGCATCCGCGCGAACGCCTCCACCGTCGGCCGCTTCATCGCCCCGTGCCAGACCAGCGGATCCCGCGCGTACGCCGCGCCCACCTCGGGGTCACGGGAGAGGGCGGCCGGGCTGATGGGCGTGTCGGGGATCTCCTCGCGGGCGAGCAGCCGCCGCGGCAGCTCCCAGTCGCCGATCACCGGCCCGGACAGCACCAGGGCGGCCAGCTCGTCGCCGTGCAGCTGTGCGTACCGTGCCGCGACGAGTCCGCCCATCGAGTGGCCGAGCAGGACGAGCGGTACGTCCGGATGCGCGGTGCGGGCCAGGCCGGCCACGGCGTGCAGATCGGCGACCACGTCCTCGAAGTCCCCGATCGCCACCCGCTCGCCGTCCGAGCGCCCATGACCGAGGTGATCCGGCCCGAACACCGCCGCGCCCCGCCCGACCAGCACCTGCGCCACCTCGGCGTAACGGCCCACGTGCTCGCCGTAGCCGTGGGCCACCAGTGTGAGGAACCGGGGCCGGGGATTCGGCCATTCGCTCACGACGATCGATCCCCGGCGTCCGGCGAGGGCATGCTCGCGGGTGTCGGTCATTGCTCCTCCGGCTGCGATCTGCCGCGATCGCTGTGGTCGGCTGCGTCGCTGTGGTCAGCTGTCGTCGGTCTGGTCGGCTGCGTCGGTGAAGGTCCCCCGGGGGATCTTCCCAGGGTGCCGCGGGTCGGGCTATAGTCCAAAACTAGCGGTGCTAATTAACAGGGTGCCGTCCATGCTGCCCGGTCAGGAGTCCTGTCGTGCGTCCCGTCCACTTCGCGGCCGCCCGCCGCACCCCCATCGGCAAGCTGCGCGGAGCACTGTCCTGCGTCCGGCCCGACGACCTCGCCGCCACCGTGATCAGGGGTCTCGTCGCCGACGTCCCCGCGCTGGATCCGGCACGCATCGACGACGTCTACTGGGGAGCCGCCAACCAGGCCGGCGAGGACAACCGCAACGTCGCCCGCATGGCCGCGCTGCTCGCCGGCCTCCCGGAGACCGTGCCGGGTGCCACGGTCAACCGCCTGTGCGCCTCCGGCCTGGAGGCGGTGACGACGGCCGCGCGCACCATCGCGGCCGGCGAGGCCGACATCGTGCTCGCCGGCGGATCCGAGTCCATGAGCCGCGCCCCCTTCGTCCTGCCCCGCCCCGACGAGGCACTGCCGCACCGCATCGAGACCTACGACACCCGGCTCGGCTGGCGGCTGGTCAACCCGGCGATGAAGGACCTCCACGGCCTGCTGGCGATGGGCGAGACGGCGGAGGAGGTCGCCGGGCGCCACGGCGTGGCCCGCGAGCGGCAGGACGAGTTCGCGCTGCGCAGCCACCAACGCGCCGCCGACGCCCGCAAGAACGGCCACTTCGACGACGAACTCCTGCCGGTGACGCGCCCCGACGGCGTCCTCGTCGACAGTGACGAGTGCATCCGCGAGGACACCTCGTACGAGAAGCTGTCCCGGCTGAAGCCGGTCTTCCGCGAGGGCGGCACGGTCACCGCGGGCAACGCCTCACCGATGAACGACGGTGCCGCCGGACTGCTCCTGGTCAGCGAGGAGGCCCTGAACGACCTGGGCCTGGAATCCCTCGGCCGCTATGTCGCCGGCGCCTCCGCGGGCGTCCACCCCGACGTCATGGGCATCGGCCCGGTCCCCGCGACCCGCAAGGTCCTGGCCCGCGCCGAGTGGACGATCGCCGACGTCCAGGAGGCCGAGTTCAACGAGGCGTTCGCCGCCCAGGCGCTCGCCTGCGTGGACCAGCTCGGGATCGACCCGGAGCTGGTCAACCCCAGTGGCGGCGCCATCGCGCTCGGCCACCCGCTGGGCTGCTCGGGCGCACGGATCCTCACGACGCTGCTGCACCGGATGCGGCGGACGGGTGCGGAGCGAGGGCTGGCGACGATGTGTGTGGGTGTCGGGCAGGGGAGTGCGGTCCTGGTGGAGAGGCACTAGCAAGCTCCCGACTGGCGAGACGGTCCTTACCGGTACCTGTTGTCTGCACATACCATCGGTCTCCGCATGGACACGATGACGCTTTGGCACATAACAGGCTGGGAGTTCGCCGCGCTCGCCTTCGCGGCCCTGCTCGTCGGCTTCTCCAAGACCGCCGTGAGCGGGGCCAACACGGTCAGCCTGGCGGTCTTCGCCGCGGTACTGCCCGCCCGCGCCTCCACCGGCATCCTGCTGCCGATCCTGATCGCCGGCGACGTGCTCGCCGTGCTCACCTACCGGCGGCACGCCCACTGGCCCACCCTGTGGCGGCTGTTCCCCGCGGTCGCCGCGGGCGTGGTCCTCGGCACGCTGTTCCTGGTGTGGGCCGACGACGCGATCGTCCGCACCTCGATCGGCGCGATCCTGCTGCTGATGGCGGCGGTCACGGTATGGCGCCGCCGTACCGCCGACAAGGAGGCCGAACCGGACTCGGTCACCACCAGGGCAGGCCGGGTCAAGGCGCGTTCGTACGGCGTCCTCGGCGGCTTCACCACGATGGTCGCCAACGCGGGCGGCCCCGTGATGTCGATGTACCTGCTGTCGGCCGGCTTCCGAAAACTCGGCTTCCTGGGAACGTCGGCCTTCTTCTTCCTGATCGTCAACGTCTCCAAGGTGCCCTTCAGCGCCGGGCTCGGCCTGATCGACGGGTCCTCGCTCCTGCTCGACGCCGCGCTGGTGATCTTCGTGGTGCCCGGTGCGGTGCTCGGCAAATGGGCCGTGGACCGCATCAACCAGCGGCTGTTCGAGCAGCTCGTGATCGCCGCGACCGTCGTGGGCGGCCTACAACTGCTGCTGCGCTGATCAGCGCAGCCGTGCCAGCAGGGCGGGCAGATCGGCGAACGAGTCCACCACATGGTCCGGCACACCGCTCGCGTCCCGGTGCGTGGCCGGCAGGTACTTCCCGGTCCGCACCAGCACACCCGTGACACCGGCCCGCTGCGCCGCCAGCACATCGGACTCGATGTCGTCCCCCACCATCACCGCCTCGCCGGCGCCGACCCCGACATGCGCCAGCGCCGCCTCGAAGAACGCGGGCGACGGCTTGCCGGTGATCTCGGCCTCGACCCGCGCGGCCTTCTCCAGCCCGGCCAGGAACGCGCCGGTGTCCAGCCGCAGCCCCTGGTCCGTACGCCAGTACAGGTTCCGGTGCATGGCCACCAGGCGCGCCCCGCGCTGGAGATGCCCGAAGGCCCGGTCGAGCGCCGCGTACCCGAACTCGGGCCCGGCACCGCCCACGACCACGACGTCGGGCGGCTCGCCCGCGTCCGCGCCCCGGGCCTCCTCGACGAGGGTGACCCCGGCGAGGTCCTCCGCGATGTCACCGCTGTTCAGCAGCGCGACCCGCGCGCCCGGGAAGTGCTCGGCGAGATGGGCGGCGGTGACGGCCGGCGCCGTCAGGACGTCGCCGGCGTCCACCGGGAACCCGGCGTCCGCCAGCGTGCGGGCGATCGACCCCCGGGTCCGCGAGGTCGTGTTGGTGACCAGCGCGACGCCGAGCCCCGCCTCGCGGATCTCCCGCAACGCCTCCACCGTCCCGGGCAGCGGCTGCCACGACACGGTGAGGACTCCGTCGATGTCGATGAGGACGGCCCGTACGGATGCCATACCAGGACGATAGCGGCCAGAACGCGACGGGACCGGACCGGACGACACCCCGGACCGGTCCCTGCCGGGCTTCTCAGGGAGCGATGCCGACGCCCTCGATCCCGCTCCACGTCCGCTCCTGAGCGGACGTCATGGCCGGCCACCGCAGCCCGCCCGGCCGCGGCTCGACCCGCGAGGCGTACGGCTGCGGACGGAATTCGGGGTCGTACAGGCAGCCCGTGCCGTACTTCCCGTCGAAGGCGTCGCACGCCGCCGCGACCGACTTCTGGGTGGGCTTCCTCCCCTGGCGCACCCAGGTGTCGAGGGCGGCGACGGACGTGGCGTACTCGGCGTCGCTCAGCTCACTGTGCTCGTGCTCCCGCGTGAACGTCTGCACCAGGTGCCCGTCGCGCCCGGCGCCCTGGAGCGTGGCCCGGTAGGCCGCCTCGTGCTCGACGAACGCCGTCGGGTCGTCGATGGCGTGCAGCGTCAGCACCGGGATCGAGACCTTGCCGGTGAGATCGCTGTCGTAGGACAGGTCCCGTACGGCCGTGGGGTCCGGGGCGAACCGTTCGACACCGGCGTTCAGCGCCGCGTCGTCATGCGATCCGGAGTAGCGGACGCCCACGTTCCCGAAGGGATTCCGGTCGCCGAGGCGCTCGTGCACGATGTCCCGGAACGTGAAGGTCGCGAACCGCAGGTGCGACTCCAGGGTGCGCTCGGGGATCCGCGTGACCGCGAGGATGTCGTCGAGATTGCGCTGCTGGAGCGCGGTCCGCTCCGCCGCCGGCGACGCGAAGCCGGTGCACTCCTGCAGGCGGGCCCGAAGCCCCGCGGAGGTCATGGTCGAACCGGCGCGCAGACCCTGCCACAGCGGGTACTGCGGCTCGGTCGGGCGGGGGTGGTTGCCGCAGTAGTACTGGTAGACGACGCGCAGGTCGACGCGGTAGTCGTAGCCGCGCGAGCCGCCGCCCAGGACGCCGTTGGTGAGCAGCGCCCCGTCGTAGGCCCCCGGCTTCTTCGCGTACGTCTCCACGACCTTCGCGGCGACGTTCCCGCCCCACGACTGGCCGTGCACATACGTGCGCCGCGGCTTGCCGAACTCCTCGACGAACAGGCGGCGCGCGCTCTCGGTGTCGGCGGCGGCCATCCGTGTGCCGTAACCGCCCCGGCGGTACGACGACCCCACCCAGGCGTACCCCTCCTTCACCATCACCGACCAGCGGCCCAGGTCGTCGATGCTGCGCGCGGGGTCGGACTCCGCGCCGAGGTCGGGGCCGCCGTGGGCGTGCACGACGAGGGACTTGTTCCAGTCGTCGGGTACGGCGATGGCGTAGTAGGCGCCGTTCGTGTCACGGCCGGTGTAGCAGTCGGCCCGGCCGGCGAGTTCCGCGGGGCACTCGGTGGGCGCCGGCCCTTCCGCCGTCTCGCCCCGGGCGTTGGAGGCGCCGACGAGGATGCCGACGGCGAGCGCACCTGCCAGCACCGCGGCCAGCGTGGTGCGCCGCTGTGCGGGCGATGGGACGGATCTGCGGATCACTGAGTTCGTTCTCGTCCAGTCCAAGACGCTGCTCCTCGTCCTCGTCGGCGCGTCGCCGAGCCGTGCGCCGAGATGCTAGGGAGCGGCGGGCCGGGGGGACCACGGTCTGACCGTTGTGTTCATAGTGTTCGCCGGGTCGAACAGGATCGGCGCGGTCACGAGCCCCCACGGGCACCGGAATTGACGGATCCGGGCACAGTGGCCGCCCGAACGGGCACGGGACGGGGCGGCGTGAACTCTGGTGCGCCCGCACCTCGGGCGGTTCCGCGATGAGCTCGCCGGGCAGCGCCGGCCCCCGATCTCCGTCGCCCACCCCTCCTCGTACGCTCACCCCATGTCCCCCCGCCACATCCTGATCCTCGGTGGCACCACCGAGGCCCGTGAACTCGCCGCCGTGCTCGCGGCGCGGCCCGATGTCCGCGTCACCACCTCGCTCGCGGGGCGGGTGTCACGGCCGGGCGCGGTCGAAGGGGACGTACGGATCGGAGGCTTCGGTGGCGCGGAAGGGCTGGCCGACTGGCTCCGCGCCGAGCACGTCGACCACCTCGTCGACGCCACGCACCCCTTCGCCGAGTCGATCACGGCGAACGCGGTCCGCGCCGCGAGGTCGGCGGCCGTCCCGGCACTGGTCCTGCGCCGCCCCGGCTGGTTGCCCGGACCGGGCGATCGCTGGCACGACGTCGCCTCCCTCGACGAGGCCGCCGCGCTGCTGCCGAGCCTCGGCCGGCGCGTGTTCCTCACCACCGGCCGCCTCGGACTCGCTGCCTTCGCCCACCTGTCCGACCTGCACTTCGTCGCACGCTCCGTCGAACCGCCCGAGCCCCCCATGCCCCCGCACACCGAGGTGCTCCTGGCCCGTGGCCCCTTCACCCCGTCCGACGAAGCGGCCCTGCTGCGCGACCACCGCATCGACGTCCTGGTGACCAAGGACAGCGGCGGAACCGCCACATCCGCCAAACTCACCGCCGCCCGCGGCCTCGCCCTCCCGGTCGTGGTCGTACGCCGCCCCGCACTGGCCGAAGGCGTGGACGCGGTGCCGGACGTGGCGGTGGTGTTGGAGCGACTTGGCCTGACGCCCTGACGAGGCCGGCCTTCAGCGGGGCTCGCTCAGCGCCCGCTCCTGCACCCGTCCCGTCAGTCCCTCGGTGAGGTCCTCGACCAGGAGGCGCTTGGCGATGGTGTGGACGGCGGCACGCAGGTCCGTGCCGGGCGGGCGGCCGATGTCCTCGCGGACCCGTTCCTCCAGCCAGGACGCCCAGGCCGTGCCGATGGCGCGGGCCTCCCGGGCGCCCGCCGGGGTGTGGGTCAGGAGGGAGCCGTCGCGGGTGAGGTAGCCCTCGTCGACCATCCGGTCGAAGACGGGGAGCAGTACCTCCGGAGGGAGGTGGCGGCGGGCCGCGATCAGCCCGAGGCCGGCGTGCCCGACGAGGGTGTTCAGGATCTCCACCTGCATCACCGCCCAGGCGCCGGCCACGTCGAGGCGGGTTTCGGACGCGCTGACGATCCGGCGTGCGGCATCCGGGCCCGTGCCCCCGATGATCTTCCCGACGGTCGCCTCCAGCACCCGCTGGGCATTGGGGTCGTGCGGGGACGCGAACCCGTCACCCAGGTCGGTGGAGGCCATGCGGGCGCTGTCGCGCAGCGGGACCTGCTTGAGGAACAGCGCGATCACGAAGCCGAGGGCCGCGACCGGCACCGTCCACAGGAACACGGTCTGGAGCGTGTCGGCGTACGCCTCGACGATCGGCGCGGCGACCGGCGACGGCAGCCCGTTCAGGCCCTCGGGGCTGGTCGCGGCCCGGCCGATGGCCGCCGGATCGAGACCGGAGCCCGTGCCCGCGGCGGCCGCGACCCCGTCGGCGAGGTTCGGGGTGAGCGTGTTGGTGTAGATCGTGCCGAAGACGGCCGTGCCGAACGAGCTGCCCAGCGTACGGAAGAAGGTCACGCCGGAGGTCGCGGTGCCGAGGTCGGCGTAGTCGACGGTGTTCTGCACGGCGATCGTCAGCACCTGCATGCACAGGCCGATGCCGGTGCCGAGCACGAACATGTACAGCGACTCCAGCCACGCGCCGGTCGACGGACCCATGAGGGACATCAGGAACAGCCCTACGGCCATCACCAGGGAGCCGACGATCGGGAAGATGCGGTACTTCCCGGTCTTGCTGACCACGTTGCCGCTGAAGACGGAGGCGATGAGCAGCCCGATCACCATCGGCAGGGTCCGCACACCGGACACCGTGGCCGAGTCGCCGTCGACGTACTGGAGATACGTCGGCAGATACGTCAGCGCGCCGAGCATGGCGAAGCCGACGATGAAGCTGAGAGCGGAACAGACCGAGAAGACCGGGTCGGTGAACAGCCGCATCGGCAGCATCGGTTCCGCCGCCCGCGTCTCCGCCCAGCAGAACAGCCCGAGCGCGACCGCGCCCCCGACGAACAGCCCGATGATGAGGCCGGAGCCCCACGCGTACTCGTTGCCGCCCCAGCTGGTCGCCAGGATCAGCGCGCTCGCGCCGACGGCGACGAGCCCGATGCCCAGATAGTCGATCACCGGCCGGGCGGCCGACTTGACCACCGGGATCGTGCGGGCCGCCGCCAAGACGACGACGATCGCGATCGGGACGTTGACGTAGAACGCCCAACGCCAGGTCAGATGGTCCGTGAACAGCCCGCCCAGCAGCGGCCCGATCACCGTCGCCACACCGAACACCGCGCCGATCGCGCCCTGGTACTTGCCGCGCTCGCGCAGCGGGATGACGTCCGCGATCAGCGCCATCGCCGTCACCATCAGCCCGCCGGCCCCGACGCCCTGCATCGCCCGCCACAGGATCAGCATCGTCATGTTCGAGGCCAGCCCGCACAGGAACGAGCCCGTGATGAACACGATCGCGGAGATCTGGAAGACCAGTTTCCGCCCGAACTGGTCGCCGAACTTGCCGACCAGGACCGTTGCCACGGTCTCCGCGAGCAGATACGCCGTCACGACCCAGGACATGTGCTCGGCGCCGCCCAGGTCCGACACGATCGTCGGCAGCGCCGTGCCCACGATCGTCTGGTCGAGAGCCGCCAGCAGCATCCCCAGCATGATCGTCACGAAGACCACGTTCCGGCGACGCTTGTCCAGCACGGGTGGCTGGGAGGCGGCGGGCGGCGCGGATTCCTCGGCGAGCGTCACGGGGCCACGATCACAGCGCGGAACCCGTGCCGCATGCGGGGACGGGCCACTCGGGTGGCGTAAGGAACCCTCCGCCTACTGCTCCTTCGGCGCCTCCGCATCCCGGCGGCGCAGCAGATACGTGTCCATGATCCAGCCCTTGCGCTCCCGCGCCTGCGCGCGCAGCCGCTCGATCCGGGGCGCGGCCTCGGCGATCGGACCCGAGGCGAGGATCTCGTCCGGGGTTCCGATGTAGGCACCCCAGTAGATCTCGATGTCCTGGTCGGCGTACTGGCGGAAGGTCTGGTGGGCGTCGAGCATCACGACCACGTCGTCCACGTCCTCGGGGAAGCCCTCGGCCAGCCGCCGCCCCGTGGTGATCTGCACCGGCCGCGCCACCCGGTTCAGCCCCGTCCGGTGCCGGGCGACGAGCGCCGAGACGCTGCTGATGCCGGGCACGACGTCGTACTCGAAGTCCACCGCGCCCTTGTCCAGCACCTCCTGAAGGATCCCGAGCGTGCTGTCGTACAGCGCGGGATCACCCCACACCAGGAACGCGCCGGTCTCGTCCTCGCCCAGCTCCTCGGCGATCAGCCGCTCGTAGATCCCGGCGCGGGCACTGCGCCAGTCCCCGACGGCGGGGGAGTAGGCCGAGCCGCCGGCCGAGCGGTCCCGCTCCGGGTCGCGGGCCTCGACGACCCGGTACGTCCCCTCGGGTATGTGCGCGTCCAGCATGTCCCGGCGCAGCTGCGTGAGGTCGTTCTTCACCTCGCCCTTGTCGAGGATGAAGAACACATCCGTTCCGCGCAGCGCCCTGACCGCCTGGAGCGTCAGCTGCTCGGGGTCACCCGCCCCGATCCCGATGACATGAATCTTTCGCACGCCCCGAGTCTGCCGCACGCCACCGACAGCGCCGTCACCGAGTCCACGCAGGCCGCACCGAGTGCCGAGAACCGGCCGAGCCGCGCCCCGCGCCGAACCCTCCTACGCCCGCCCGCGCAACCGTGGCGCCCGCTCCCGCGCGTCCACCTGACCGCCGGCCTCCACGTCGCCCGCCAGCTCCCGCGCCCAAGCGGCCAGCCCCGCGAGATCCATCCCGTACGGCCGTGGCTCACCGCTCCCGGCCGCCCACTCCTCCACGGCCCCGGCCCCGCGCCGCAGCAGCCGCGCGCCACCCGTCACGTTCCCCCGCGCCGAGTGCGTGAGCCCGACGGCCAGCTGTGCCAGCCCGCGCCACAGGGCCCGCTCCTCCTGAGGCCCCGTCTTCCACGCGTCCTCGAACACCTCGTGCGCATGGAACGGCTTCCCCGCGTCCAGCAGTTCCTGCGCCTCCGCGACCGACGCCCGCGGAGTGCGTACGACACCCTCGGGCTGGCGGGCGACGCCGTCCGCGCCGTACGGCAGGGGCCGCCCCAGACCGTCCCGGGGCCGCGCGTTACGCGCCCGCCCCTCGCTGTCCCTGTCCCGTGCCGCCGCCTGTCGTCCTGACGATGTGCTGCCCATACTCCCGATTGTCCATCGCCCCGTCCCAGGGCGGACGGATGCCCGCTTCGGTGCGGTCGTCGTCGTGAGGTAAAGTGCTGTTCGCGCGATCACGCGGTTCACCGCGCGAGAGGCACCGGGACGTGGCGCAGCTTGGTAGCGCACTTGACTGGGGGTCAAGGGGTCGCAGGTTCAAATCCTGTCGTCCCGACTTGCGAATTGGCAGGTCGGAGGTCATTTCCAGTTACTTGGAAGTGGCCTCTTCGTCGTGCAGACGTTTCCCTCAATGCCGCGTCCGGCCGGCCGACGGTGCACGGCCTCGCACAGCTGGCGCCCCGATCGGGTGCAGCGGACTCTTCCATGTCGCAGAGTCCGGCCCACTGATGGGTCAGGTTGGGTGATTTGGTGCGATATGTGCTTGATCTTACTTTTTATCCTCCTTAGTGTTCGCCGGAGGGAAACGCTGCGAGGTCCGAGTCCCGTGCCATCATGCGGAATCGAGGTGTGGAGCGCGTGCACGCGAGGTGCGGCTGCCGGCCTGTTCCGGGTCAGAAGGGGCGTCTCAGAGGGACGCGATGGCTACGGGCGTTCGCCGTACTGCCGTTGCTGGCGTCGGTGCTCGCCGCTTGTGGCAGTGACGAGGGCTCAGGCAGGCCCACGCTCAACTGGTACAACTTCCCCGACGACTCCGGTGCGCTCCAGAAGGCGGCCGACCGGTGCAGCCAGGCGTCGGGCGGCCGCTACAGGATCAGCTACAACAAGCTCCCGCGTGCCGCGGACGGCCAGCGCCAGCAGCTGGTCCGCAGACTCGCCGCCGAGGACGATGCGCTCGACATCCTGGGCCTGGACGTCACCTGGGCGGCGGAGTTCGCCGAGGCACGCTGGATCCGGGAATGGACGGGGACGGCGAGGCGGCGGGCCGTAGCGGGCACCCTGCGCGTACCGCTGCAGACCTCGACCTGGAAAGGCAAGCTGTACGCCGTCCCGTACAACACCAACACCCAGCTCCTGTGGTACCGCAAGGACCTGGTGCCCACCCCACCCAGGACCTGGGCCGAGATGCTGGACATGGCCGGCGCGCTCGCCCGGCAGGGCAAACCGCACTTCGTGGAGATCCAGGGCGCCCAGTACGAGGGCCTGACTGTCTGGTTCAACACGCTGATCAACAGTGCGGGCGGCTCCATCCTCAACGCGAGCGCGACCGAGCCTTCGCTCGGTCCTCCCGCGGTGCGGGCCGCCGGGATCATGCGTGAGCTGGCGAACTCCCCGGCCGCGGACCCTTCCCTGCCCAACCAGATGGAGGACCAGAACCGCCTCGCCATGGAGTCGGGGTCGGCGGCGTTCGAGCTCAACTACCCGTTCGTGTATCCGTCGATGAAGGCGAACAACCCCGCACTGTTCAAGAACTTCCGCTGGGCGCCGTACCCCCGGGTCGACCCGAAGCGCCCTGCACGGCCCACCATCGGCGGCATCGACCTGGCGGTGAGCGCCTACTCGCGCCACCCCGACCTGGCGTTCGAGGCGGCGCTGTGCCTGCGCAACCGGGAGAACCAGCTCACCGCCGCGCTCGAGGGCGGTCTGCCGCCCACCCTGCGCGCCCTGTACGACGAGCCCGCGTTCATGAAGGAGTACCCCTTCTCCCAGGACGTGCTGGCCGCCCTGGAGTCGGCGAGCGTGCGCCCGATCACTCCGGTCTACCAGAACGTGTCGATCGCGGTCTCCCACACGCTGTCTCCGCCGTCCGGGATCAAACCGGTGAGCTCCGTCAACACCATCGGGGAGCAGATCGACGATGCCCTGCGATCCGAGGGTGTGATCCCGTGAACCACCTCCCACCGCACCACTTCGCCGGCCCGTGCCGCAGCGCACGGGCCTCGTCCTCGGGCGGCCTGAGATGAGCACGCGGGCGCAACCGGCCGGAGCACCGCCACCCCCCGAGCCGGAGGTGGAGCGGACGGAGCCGGACCGCGCGGCACTCTCGGCGGGCGCCAGGCAGGAGCGGCGGCTCGGCTGGCTGCTCTGCGCGCCCGCGGTCGTCGTCATGATCGCGGTGACCGCCTACCCCATCGGCTACGCCGTCTATCTGTCCCTCCAGCGCTACGACCTGCGCTTTCCCGGACGCGCGGAGTTCGTGGGCCTGAGCAACTACGGGGCGGTGCTGTCCTCCCCGTTCTGGTGGGACGCCTTCTGGGTCACGCTCTTCATCACCGGCGTGTCCGTGGCGATCGAACTGGTCCTCGGAATGGGGCTCGCCCTGGTGATGCACCGCACGATCTTCTGGCGCGGCACCGTCCGCACGACGGTCCTCATTCCGTACGGGATCGTCACTGTGGTCGCCGCCTTTTCCTGGCAGTACGCCTGGACCCCGGACCTCGGATACCTCGCCGAGTTGTTGCCCAGCGGAGAGGCTCCGCTGACCGAACAGTGGCCCGCCCTCTGGCTGATCGTCCTTGCCGAGGTGTGGAAGACGACGCCGTTCATGGCCCTGTTGCTGCTCGCGGGCCTCGCGCTGGTCCCCGAGGAGACGCTGAAGGCGGCCATGGTGGACGGTGCCACCGCCTGGCAGCGCTTCACCAAGATCGTGCTGCCGCTGATGAAGCCTGCCATCCTGGTGGCACTGCTCTTCCGCACACTGGACGCGTTCCGGATCTTCGACAACATCTACATCCTGACCGCCGGCGCGCAGGGGACCGGCTCCGTGTCGATCCTCGGGTACGACAACCTGTTCACCGCCCTGAACCTGGGCATCGGGTCGGCGATCTCGGTCCTGATCTTCATCTGCGTCGGGATCATCGCCTTCGCCTTCGTCAAGTTGTTCGGCGCTGCCGCACCCGGTGCGGAGGTGAAGCGCTGATGGCCGAGGTGGGAAAGACGCACGCCGCCCGATGGGGTGTCATCAACGTGGTGGTGGTGCTGTACGCCCTGTTCCCGGTGTGGTGGATCGCGGCGCTGTCGTTCAAGGACCCCAGCACCCTCACGGACGGCGACTACATCCCCAGGGACTGGACCCTGGAGAACTACCGGGGCATCTTCGACACCTCCGAGTTCACCCGTGCGCTGATCAACTCGATCGGTATCGCGCTGATCGCCACGGTGATCGCGGTCGCGCTGGGCACCATGGCCGCCTACGCGGTGGCCCGGCTGCGCTTCCCCGGCAAGCGGGTGCTCATCGGGATGTCACTGCTGATCGCCATGTTCCCCCCGATCTCCCTGGTGTCACCGCTGTTCAACATCGAGCGGATCATCGGGATCTTCGACACCTGGATCGGGCTGATCATCCCGTACATGACCTTCTCCCTGCCGCTTGCGATCTATACCCTGTCGGCGTTCTTCCGGGAGATCCCCTGGGATCTGGAGAAGGCCGCGAAGGTCGACGGGGCGACGCCCGCGCAGGCATTCCGGTTGGTCATCGCACCGCTGGCCGCGCCGGGCGTGTTCACCACGGCCATTCTCGTGTTCATCTTCTGCTGGAACGACTTCCTGTTCGCGATCTCCCTGACGTCCACCGAATCCGCGCGCACCGTGCCTGCCGCGATCGCCTTCTTCACCGGGAGCTCCCAGTTCCAGCAGCCCACAGGATCGATCGCCGCCGCCGCTGTGGTCATCACGATCCCGATCATCGTTTTCGTCCTGTTCTTCCAGCGTCGGATCGTCGCCGGACTGACCTCCGGGGCAGTCAAGGGGTGAACGGGCCGACCGCGGCGGACAGGCCACAGGCCCGGGACACCGACCGCGGTACCCGGACCCGGAAGGCATGAAGGCAAGGAGGAACCAGCCATGGCCGAGATCATCCTCGAGGGAGTCACCAAGCGCTTTCCCGACGGGTCCCTCGCCGTGAAGGACGTGGACCTCGAGATCGCCGACGGCGAGTTCGTGATCCTGGTCGGTCCGTCGGGATGCGGCAAGTCCACCACCCTGAACATGATCGCCGGGCTTGAGGACATCACCGAGGGCACCCTGCGCATCGGAGACCGCGTCGTCAACGACCTGGCTCCCAAGGAACGCGACGTCGCCATGGTGTTCCAGAGCTATGCCCTGTACCCGCACATGAACGTCCGGGAGAACATGGGCTTCCCGCTGCGCCTGGCCAAGGTGGACAAGGACACCATCGACGCCAAGGTGACAGAAGCCGCGCGGATCCTTGACCTCACCGAGCACCTGGACCGCAAACCCGCCAACCTCTCCGGCGGTCAGCGCCAGCGGGTGGCCATGGGGCGGGCGATCGTCCGTGATCCCAAGGCGTTCCTGATGGACGAACCGCTGTCCAACCTGGACGCCAAGCTCCGGGTGCAGATGCGCACCCAGATCTCCCGGCTGCAGCGGAGCCTCGGCACGACCACCGTGTACGTCACCCACGACCAGACTGAGGCGATGACGCTCGGCGACCGGGTCGTGGTCATGAGGCAGGGCCTGGTCCAGCAGATCGGCACCCCTGCCGAGCTGTACGACCTCCCGCGCAACATCTTCGTCGCGGGGTTCATCGGCTCCCCGGCGATGAACTTCCTGAACGCCACTCTGGAGGAAGGCGCCCTGCGCTCGTCCCTCGGCGAGCTGCCCCTCGACGACCGTACGAGGCAGGCGCTGGAGCGTCAGAACGCGCCCCGCGAGGTCATCGTCGGGCTGCGACCTGAGGCGTTCGAGGACGTGGCCCTGTCACACGACCGGGACCGGACGGGCCCGGTCTTCACCGTCACCGTGGAGGTACAGGAGTCGCTGGGCTCCGATGTGTATGTCTACTTCACCGCGGAGGGCGGGCCCGCGACGACCACCGAACTGGAGGAGCTCGCCAAGGACTCGGGCCTGCGCGACACCGGCGCCGACACCCACAACATCGTGGCCCGCCTGGACGCCGCCACGCGTGCCCGCGAGGGCGAACCGGTGGAGCTGCAGGTCGACATGGGCAAGGCCCACGTGTTCGACCCGGCGACCGGAGCGAACCTCACGCATCCGGTCACGGCGGACTGACGAGGGAAAGGGGCGTTCCGATGGTGCACAAAGTTCCTCGTGGGCAGTAGCCCGCAAAGGCCCCTTCTGCGGTGCCGGAGCGAGATCGAATACGTGAACGAGCAGGTGTCCGACTGCGTAAGCTCCGTTCCGAGAGATCTTCCGCAGCGAAGGGGCACGCATGACCACCGTCTTCTCCCGGATCATGGACGGCGAGCTTCCCGCCCGGTTCGTCTGGCAGGACCCGCACGCGACGGCGTTCCTGTCCCACGCGCCGCTCACGCCCGGCCACACCCTCGTCGTGCCCCGGCAGGAGATCGACCAGTGGACCCAGGCCGACGGTGAGCTGCTGGCCCACTGCATGCAGGTCGCGCAGGCGGTCGGCCAGGGTGTCCAGCGGGCGTGGGACGCGCCGCGCGCCGGACTGCTCATCGCCGGTTTCGAGGTGCCGCACCTGCACCTTCATGTGGCGCCGATGTGGGGCATGGGCAACCTGAACTTCGACCACGCCAAGCCCGTGGCGGACACGGCGGTCCTGGACGAGGCCGCGGACAAGCTCCGCGTCGCCCTGCGCGAGCTCGGCTTCGAGCATGCCGTGGCGCCCAGGGCCTGACCGGTATCGAGGCCCGGGCGGTCGGGTGACGACGCCCGGAGGTCGCCCGGCCGTCACCCGGACCGTACGACGTCGGCCGCGGTCGGATGGTAGAAGCGAGCCATGACCAACTCGCTCATCCCCCCGGCCGGTGCCCGATGACCGCCGGCATCGACACCCCCGACCGCCGCGGCCGCACCGGACTCGACCAGGCGGGCCGGGACCTGACCGGCAACCCCCGCGTCAAAGTGCGTGACGTGCAGCTCCTGTCCAGCCACTGGTACGTCGAGCGGGCCACCACCTTCGACTTCCGGCACGCCGACGGCACCTGGCGGACCCAGCAGCGCGAGACGCACGACCGCGGCAACGGCGCGACCATGCTGCTGTACGACGCCGAACGCGAAACCGTCCTGCTCACCCGCCAGTTCCGCTTCCCCGTGTACGTCAACGGCCACCCCGACGGCATGCTGATCGAGACCCCGGGCGGGCTGCTCGACGACGATGACGAGCACCCGGAGATCGCCGTGCGGCGCGAGGTCGTGGAGGAGACCGGGCACACCATCGGCGACGTCCAGCACGTCTTCGACATCTACATGAGCCCGGGATCGGTCACCGAACGCGTCAGCTTCTACGCCGCCGCCTACGGCCCCTCGACCCACACCCACGAGGGCGGCGGCCTGGACGAGGAGGGCGAGGACATCGAGATCCTCGAACTGCCCTTCCGCCGGGCCCTGGAGATGATCCGCACCGGCGAGATCGCCGACGCCAAGACGATCATGCTGCTGCAGTGGGCGGCGCTGGAGGGGCCGTTCGCCAGGTGAGGGCAACTGGCCGCCCACGCCCTTGACTTGAAGTGCGCTTCAAGATGAACACTCCCCTTCGTGCCCCGGACCCGGGCGCGCGAACGGGAGGGATTTCATCCATGAAGTACCGCACCATCGGCACCGCCCCGAACACCCGCCGCGAGGTCAGCGTTCTCGCGCTCGGCGCGATGCTGTTCGGCTCACGCACCGACGAGGAGACCTCCTTCGCCGTACTCGACCGCTATGCCGAGGCCGGCGGGACCTTCATCGACACCTCCGACAACTACGCCTTCTGGGAGGACGGCGGCCAGGGCGGGCAGAGCGAGGAACTCCTCGGCCGGTGGCGGCGCAGCCGAGGTGTCGGCGACGAGATCGTCATCGCCACCAAGCTCGGCGCCCGCCCGCTGGCCCCGGGCACCGGCTACGTCGACAACGCCGAGGGCCTGTCGGCGAAGGTGATCCGCGAGTCCGCAGAGCGCAGCCGCGACCGGCTCGGTGTCGACAGGCTGGACCTGCTCTACGCCCACATCGAAGACCGGAAGGTTCCCCTCCAGGAGACCGTGGAAGGGTTCGCCGAGCTGGTCGCCGAGGGCACGGTCGGCCTCCTCGGCGTCAGCAACCACGCGATCTGGCGGGTCGAGCGGGCCCGCGCGCTCGCAGTGGAGGCCGGTCTGCCCGGCTACGAGGTGCTCCAGTACGCCCACAGCCATCTCCGGCCCCGCGTCGACGTCCCCGAGGGCCTGTTCCCCGACGGCAGCCTCGGGCACGCCGGCCCGGAGCTGCTGAGCCATCTGCGGGCCGAGCCCGGTCTGACGCTGGTCGCCTACTCACCGCTGCTGAAGGGGGCGTACACCCGACCGGACGTCGCTCTCCCCGGCGACTTCGACCACCCGGGCACCCCGGCCCGGCTGGCGGTGCTGCGCGAGGTCGCCCAGGAGACCGGCGCCACCGTCAACCAGGTCGTCCTGGCCTGGCAGATCGGTGCCGAACTGCCGATCCTTCCCCTGGTCGGAGCGTCGTCCGTGGCCCAGCTGGAGGAGAGCCTGGCCGCCGTGGACCTGGAGCTCACCGCGGACCAGCGGGCCCGGCTCGACGCGGCTCACTGACCCGGCCGGGAGTACGCTCCGAGGAGGAGCCGAAGGAGAGTGGGCCATGCCTCTGTTCCCCAACGAGCGGTCCGTCCGCACGACCCCCGAAGGTCTCCTGTGGGAGCCCAGCGAGCGCTGGGTGCGCGGCCTCAAGGGCGACGTCACCGTCGTCGACAGCCGCCACCCCCTTCTGGTGTGGGAACCCGACCTGCCCGTCCCGTGCTACGCGTTCCCCCGCGAGGAGGTCCGCACCGACCTCCTGCGCCCGGCGAAGAACCCGTCGCCGGGCAAGCACACGGGATCGCAGATCTTCTACGACCTTCAGGCCGCCGGCGAGCTGGTGGAGAACGCGGCGTGGACCTTCCCCTCCGCCGACCTCGCCGGACACATCTCCTTCGAGTGGTTCTGGCGCTGGGGCAGCGGCCTCGACCACTGGTTCGAGGAGGAGGAAGAGATCTTCATCCACCCCCGGGACCCGCACAAACGGGTGGACGCCATGCCCAGCAGCCGCCATGTCCAGGTCGAGATCGACGGCACGGTCGTCGCGGACACGATGCGGCCCGTGCTGCTGTTCGAGACCGGGCTGCCGACGCGCTACTACGTGCCCCGCGACGACGTCCGGCTCGACCTGTTCGCGCCCACCGACCACCACACCGGGTGCCCGTACAAGGGCACGGCCCAGTACTGGACCTGGCGCGGTGAGGGCGACGTCCCGCGGAACATCGTCTGGAGCTACGCCGAGCCGCTGCCCGCGGTCGGGCCGATCAAGGGAATGGTGGCGTTCTACAACGAGGCGGTGGACATCGTCGTGGACGGCGAGCGCCTGAAGCGGCCCGTCTCGCCGTTCACCGCGAGCCTCAAGTCCTGACCAGCAGCTGGAAGTCGAACGCGTACCGGGACGCGCGGTAGATGTGGGTGCCGTACTCGACCGGCCGGCCCGTGTCGTCGTATGCCGTGCGTTGCATGGTCAGCAGTGCGGAGCCCTCCTTCTCGTCGAGGCGCTCGGCCTCCGTGGCGGTGGCGCAGCGGGCGCCGATGGTCTGGCGGGCGCTGTGCAGGGTGATGCCGACGGCCCGCATCATCCGGTACAGGCCCGTCGCCTCGAGCCGCGCGGTGTCGAGGTCGAGGAGGCTCGCGGGCAGGTAGTTGCAGAGGATCGCCACGGGCTGGCCGTGGGTGCAGCGCAGCCGTTCCAGCAGCGTGACCTCCTCGCCCTCCGCGATGCCGAGGGCCGCGGCGACGTCGGCGGTCGCCGGGACGCGCTCGTTGCGGACGACCCGCGTGGTCGGGCCCTGTCCGGCCGCCTCCAGGTCGTCGTAGAGGCTGCTGAGTTCCAGCGGGCGCTTGACCTGGCTGTGCACCACCTGGGTGCCCACCCCGCGCCGCCGCACCAGCAGCCCCTTGTCGACGAGTGACTGGATGGCCTGCCGGACGGTGGGACGGGACAGGCCGAGGCGTACCGACAGGTCGACCTCGTTGCCCAGGAGGTTGCCCGGGGCGAGGGCCCCGTGCTCGATCGCCGCCTCCAGTTGCTGCGCGAGCTGGTAGTACAGCGGCACGGGACTGCCCCGGTCCAGGGCGAAGTCCACCGAGTCCAGCGCGGTGACGGACGCGGCGCGTGCGGAGCCACGGGGCTTCGCCATGGGACGAACCTCCCTGTCGGGGCGTCAGGAGTTGCTGGGGAAACCGAGGTTGATGCCGCCGTCGGACGGGTCCGGCCAGCGCGTCGTGATGACCTTGCCCTGGGTGTAGAAGGCGATGCCGTCGTTGCCGTAGATGTGCAGATCGCCGAAGAGCGAGTCCTTCCAGCCACCGAAGGAGTGGTAGCCGACCGGCACCGGGATCGGCACGTTCACGCCGACCATGCCCGCCTTCACCTCCAGCTGGAAGCGGCGGGCGGCGCCGCCGTCCCGGGTGAAGATCGCGGTGCCGTTGCCCCAGCGGGAGGCGTTGATGAGGTTGATGGCCTCCTCGTACGTCTCCGCGCGCACCACCGCCAGCACCGGGCCGAAGATCTCGTCCCGGTACGCGTCCGCCGTCAGCGGCACCCGGTCCAGCAGGGAGACGCCGAGGAAGAAGCCGTTCTCGTGGCCCTCGACGGAGTAGCCGGTGCCGTCGACGACGACCTCGGCGCCCTGCTCGGCGGCCGAGGCCACGTACGAGGCGACCTTGTCGCGGTGCTCGCGCGTGATCAGCGGGCCCATCTCGCTCGCCGGGTCGTTGCCGGGACCGATACGCAGGGCCTTCGCCCGCTCGGCGATCCTGCCGACCAGCTCGTCGCCCGTGTCGCCGACGGCGACCACGACCGACACCGCCATGCAGCGCTCGCCCGCCGAGCCGTAGGCGGCGTTGATCGCCTGGTCGGCCGCGAAGTCCAGGTCGGCGTCGGGGAGCACGAGCATGTGGTTCTTGGCGCCGCCGAGGGCCTGGACGCGCTTGCCGTGCTCGACCGCCTTGAGCTGGATGTACTTCGCGATCGGCGTCGAGCCGACGAAGGACACCGCCTCGACGTCCGGGTGCTCCAGGAGCCGGTCCACGGCCACCTTGTCGCCCTGCACGACGTTCAGCACACCCTCCGGCAGCCCGGCCTCGGAGGCCAGCTCGGCGAGCCGGAAGGACGCCGACGGGTCCTTCTCGCTCGGCTTCAGCACGAAGGTGTTGCCGCAGGCGATGGCCAGCGGGAACATCCACATGGGCACCATGGCGGGGAAGTTGAACGGCGTGATGCCGGCGACCACGCCCAGCGGCTGCCGGATCGAGGCCACGTCCACCCGGGTCGACACCTGCGTCGACAGCTCGCCCTTGAGCTGCACCGAGATCCCACAGGCCAGCTCCACGATCTCCAGACCGCGCGCGACCTCACCGAGCGCGTCGGCGTGCACCTTGCCGTGCTCGGCGGTGATCAGCTCGGCGATCTCGTCGCGGTGCGCGTCGAGCAGCTCGCGGTACTTGAACAGGATCGCGGTGCGCCTGGCCAGGGACGACTCGCCCCAGCTCTCGAACGCGGCCCTGGCGGAGGCGACGGCGGCGTCCACCTCGTCCACGGTCGCGAAGGCGACCTGCTTCTCCTGGGCGCCGGTGGCCGGGTTGTAGACGGGGCCGAAGTGGCCGGAGGTGCCCTCGACCGGCTTGCCGTCGATCCAGTGGGTGATGGTCTTCATGGTGCGAAAGTGCCTTTCGTAAAGGGGAGTTCAGAGGTGACGGCGGCGGCCGGCGACGTGCTGGTCGTAGCGTTCGCGGGCCTCGACGGCGGCCTCGCGGGAGGCGACCTCGGCCACGGGCACGTCCCACCAGGCCTCGGCGCCCGGCGAGGCCGGGTTCGTGACGTCCGTCTCGACGTACACGCAGGTCGGCCGGTCGGAGGCGCGTGCCGTGGCCAGTGCCGCGCGCAGTTCGCCGACCGTCTTGGCGCGCAGCACGTCCATGCCGAGGCTGGCGGCGTTGGCGGCGAGGTCGACCGGCAGCGGGGCGCCGCTGAAGGTGCCGTCGGCGGTCCGGTAGCGGTAGTCGGTGCCGAAGCGCTCGCCGCCGACCTCCTTCGACAGCCCGCCGATGGAGGCGTAACCGTGGTTCTGGATCAGGACGATGTTGACCGGCAGGCCCTCCTGGACCGCGGTCACGATCTCCGTCGGCATCATCAGATAGGTGCCGTCGCCGACCAGCGACCACACGGCGACGTCCGGCGCGGCCTGCTGGATGCCGATCCCGGCCGGGATCTCGTAGCCCATGCAGGAGTAGCCGTACTCCAGGTGGTACTGGCGCCGCGACCGGGCCCGCCACAGTTTGTGCAGGTCGCCGGGGAGCGAACCGGCCGCGTTGATCACCACGTCGTCGTCGCCGACGACCGCGTCCAGCGCGCCCAGAACCTGGGTCTGCGTCGGTACGGCCGTCTCGTCGTCGGCGCGGTAGGCGGCCTCGACGACCGCGTCCCAACGCTCCTTGCCGGCGCGGTACTCCGCCTCGTAGGCGGCCTCCACGCGATGGCCGGAAAGCGCCTCCGTCAAAGCCGTGAGACCGGCGCGCGCGTCACAGACCAGCGTCCGCGCGGCCAGCTTGTGCGCGTCGAAGCCGGTGATGTTGAGGTTCAGGAAGCGGACGTCCGGGTTCTGGAAGAGCGTGCCCGAGGCGGTGGTGAAGTCCGTGTACCGCGTCCCCACACCGATCACCAGGTCCGCGGCGCGGGCGATGTCGTCGCTGACCGAGGTGCCGGTGTGGCCGATGCCGCCGAGGTCGCCCGGGTGGTCGTGGCGGAGCGAGCCCTTGCCGGCCTGGGTGGAGGCGACCGGGATGCCGGTGGCCTCGACGAACGCCTTCAGCGCCGCCTCGGCCTCGCTGTGGTGGACGCCGCCGCCCGCGACGACCAGCGGGCGCCCGGCGGAGCGGATCGCCTCGACGGCCGCCGTCAGCTCGGCGGGGTCGGGCGCGGGGCGGCGTACGTACCAGACGCGGTCGGCGAAGAACTCCTGCGGCCAGTCGTACGCCTCCGCCTGCACGTCCTGGGGGAGGGCCAGCGTCACCGCGCCGGTCTCGGCCGGGTCGGCGAGCACGCGCATCGCGTTCAGCGCGGACGGGATCAGCGCCTCGGGGCGGGTGATCCGGTCGAAGTAGCGGGAGACCGGACGCAGGGTGTCGTTGACCGAGACGTCCGCCTCGGTGGGGTGCTCCAGCTGCTGGAGCAGCGGGTCGGGGGCGTGCGAGGCGAAGTAGTCGCCGGGGAGCAGCAGGACGGGCAGACGGTTGATGGTGGCCAGGGCGGCACCGGTGACGAGGTTCGTCGCGCCCGGGCCGATCGACGTCGTCACCGCCTGCGCGGAGAGGCGGTCGAGCTGACGGGCGTGGCCGACGGCCGCGTGCACCATGGACTGCTCGTTGCGGCCCTGGTGGAAGGGCATGACGTCCTCGCCCGCCTGGAGGAGGGCCTGCCCGAGGCCGGCCACGTTGCCGTGGCCGAAGATGCCCCAGGTGCCGGCGATCAGCCGGCGCCGTACGCCGTCGCGCTCGGTGTACTGGGCGGACAGGAACCGCACCAGCGCCTGGGCGACGGTCAGGCGGACGGTGGATGGGCTCATCGGGGACCTCACTCGGACGGAGCGGTGTAGAGGGGCAGACGGGGGTCGACGGGCTGGTCCGGCCAGGTGCCGCGGATCCAGGCGTGGTCGGGGTGGTCGCAGATCAGCCAGGCGCGCTCGGCCTTCGGGCCGGCCATCACGTTGAGGTAGTACATGTGGTGGCCCGGCACGGCCATGGACGGTCCGTGCCAGCCGTTGGGGATGAGCACGACGTCGCCGCCGCGCACCTCCGCGAGGACGTCGGTGCCCCGGCCGTGGCCGGACGGGGAGACGCGCTGGTAGCCGAGGCCGGGGATGCCCTCGTGGCCGGCGAACTCGAAGTAGTAGATCTCCTCCAGCACCGACTCCTCGCCGGGCCGGTGCTCGTCGTGCTTGTGCGGCGGGAACGAGGACCAGTTGCCGCCCGGCGTGATCACCTCGACCGCGATGAGCTTGTCGCACTCGAAGACCCCGGCCGCGCCGAAGTTGTTCACCTGGCGGCTGCTGTTGCCGGTGCCGCGCAGCTCCACCGGCACCGAGGAGGCCGGGCCGTAGCGGGCGGGCAGCCGCCGCGAGCAGCGCGCGCCGGTCAGCGCGAACCGCCCGCCCGCGGCGGACGAGACGGTCGTCCGCGAGTCCCGCGGCACGTAGGCGAAGTCACTGACCCCGCTGAACACGCTTTCCCTGCCGTTCAGCCGGAAGGTGTCGTGGCCGAAATCGTCCGTCGCCTCGACCGTGCAGCCGCCGCTGAGCGGCAGCACGATCCACTCGCTGTCTCCGGTCTCGAAGGTGTGGGAGCCGCCGGGCGGCAGCTGAAGGACCTTCAGGCCGGAGTAGCCCCAGCCGGCCTTCTCGGGCGTGACGTCCACGACGTACGGGCCGTCGGGCGCCTTTCCCGCGGGAAGGTGATACGTCATCGTGTCCTCCGCGTCACAGTCGTTCCTCCGCGTCACAGTCCGTGTCACAACAGGCCGACGGCCGTGTCCACCGCCGTCTCCACACTGCCCTCGGCCGGGTAGAGCAGCGAGCGGCCGACGACCATGCCCTGGACGGTGGGGAGCCTGAGCGCCTTGCCCCAGCGCGCGTACGCTCCCTCCTGCTCCTCCGCCGAGCCCCCGACCTCGCCGCCGAGCAGGACGACGGGCAGCGTGGACGTCTCCAGGACCTCGGCCATGTCGTCGGGGTCGTCGGTGACGGGCAGTTTCAGCCAGGTGTAGGCGGAGGTGCCGCCGAGTCCGGACGCTATGGCGATCGAGCGGGTGACGGCCTCCGCGGAGAGGTCGTTGCGCACCCTGCCGTCCACGCGCCGGGAGATGAAGGGCTCGACGAACAGCGGCAGCCGCAGCGCCGCCATCGCGTCGATGGCACGGGCCGTGGACTCCAGGGTGGTCAGCGAGCCCGGGTCGTCGTAGTCGATGCGGACCAGCAGCTTGCCCGCGTCGAAGCGCAGGCGGGCGATGTCCTCGGCGCGGTGGCCGGTGAAGCGGTCGTCCATCTCGAAGGAGGCGCCGGCCAGGCCCCCGCGGTTCATGGAGCCCATGACAACCTTGTCGTCGAGGACACCGAGCAGCAGCAGGTCCTCCAGGATGTCCGCGGTGGCGAGGACTCCGTCGACACCGGGCCGGGAGAGCGCGATGCACAGACGTTCCAGCAGATCGGCCCGGTCGGCCATCGCCAGACGCCGGCCGCCCACGCCGAGGGCGCCGCGGGCCGGGTGGTCGGCGGCCACGATCATCAGGCGGCCGCTGTCGCCGATCAGGGGGCGGCGCACCCGGCGGGCGGCGGCCTCGGCGATCGCCTCGGGGTGCCGGGCTCTGATCGCGGTGAGGTCGGGGATGGTGATGCTCAAGGAAAGCTCCGTTCAGGGGTGGCTGGGGCGGCCGTCACGACGCCTGTGCGAGGAGTTCCTCGACCTCGGACTCGGTCGGCATCGCGGAGGAGCAGGCGAGGCGGGAGGCGACGAGCGCGCCGGCGGCGTTGGCGTACCGCATGACCTTCTCCAGCTCCCAGCCGGACAGCAGCCCGTGCACCAGCGAGCCGCCGAAGGCGTCGCCCGCGCCGAGTCCGTTGGCCACCTCGACCGGCACCGGCGGCACCTCGGCCTCGGTGCCGTCCCGGTGCACCGCCAGCACGCCCTTGGGGCCCTGCTTGACGACCGCCAGCTCCACGCCGGCCGCCAGCAGCGCCTCGGCGCACGCCCGTGGCTCTCGGACGCCGGTGGCGACCTCGCACTCGTCGAGATTGCCGACGGCGACGGTGGCGTGCCGCAGCGCCTCGGCGTAGTACGGGCGGGCCTGGTCGGGATCGCGCCAGAACATGGGGCGCCAGTCGAGGTCGAAGACCGTGGTGCCCGCCCTGTCGCGTGCCTTGAGGGCGGCGAGCGTGGCGGAGCGGCTCGGCTCCTCGCTCAGACCGGTGCCGGTGATCCAGAAGACCCGGGCCGAACGCACCGCCCAGTAGTCGAGCTCGTCGGAATGTATCTCCAGGTCAGGCGCCTTGGGCTGCCGGTAGAAGTACAGCGGGAAGTCGTCCGGCGGGAAGATCTCGCAGAACGTCACCGGCGTCGGGTACGCCGCGACGGGCGTCACCCAGCGGTCGTCGACGCCGAAGTCCTTCAGGGCCTCGTGCAGGTAGGCGCCGAACGGATCGTCGCCGGTGCGCGTGATCACTGCGGTGCCGCGGCCGAGCCGCGCGGCGGCCACCGCGACGTTCGCGGCGGAGCCTCCGAGGAACTTGCCGAACGTCTCCACCCGCGCCAGAGGGAGGCCGGACTGCAAGGGATAGAGGTCGACTCCTATTCTTCCCATCGTGATCAAGTCGAAGGACTTGGCTGACTCGGCCATGCGTGACGCTCCTAGAGCTGGACAGGGGTTGCGGGTCCCAAGCGGCCTGCCGCCTCCCAGGTGTAGGACGTGAAGGCCGACGCTGTCAATAGTTTGTACTTACATTCGGACCTGAGTGTGAAATGATGTCTTAACAAAGTATTGACAGCGGGCGCATCTAGGGATTGGATCCCGTCCCAGCGAAACCGCCGTGTTCCACGGCACACAGGACGCGGACCACGAGGTCCGGGTCATGGATCCCAGTGATCAATCCCTTTCCCCCGTCGCACACCCCGTCGCACAGTGAGGTGCTGGAAAGATGGACCGCTCTTACCCCCGCTCCCGCAAGCTGGTCCCCATGGTGGCCATGGCCGCCGCGGCCGCGCTGACTCTCGCAGGCTGCTCCAGCAGCTCTGGTGGAAAGGAGTCCGAGGAGGGCGGGGCGAACGCCTCCGCGGGCAAGGCCAACACGCCCCGGATGACGGTCGCCCTGGTGACCCACCAGTCGCCCGGCGACACGTTCTGGGACATCGTCCGCAAGGGCGCCGAGGCGGCCGCCGCGAAGGACAACATCAAGCTGATCTACTCCGCCGACCCGAACGCCGGCAACCAGGCCAACCTGGTGCAGAACGCGATCGACCAGAAGGTCGACGGCATCGCGATCACCCTCGCCAAGCCGGACGCCCTCAAGGACGTCGTCGGCAAGGCGCAGAAGGCGAACATCCCGGTCGTCGGCCTCAACTCCGGTGTCAGCGAGTGGCAGAAGCTCGGCCTGATGGAGTTCTTCGGCCAGGACGAGACGGTGGCCGGCGAGGCGCTCGGCAAGCGCCTGAACGAGGCCGGCGCCAAGAAGGCCGTCTGCGTCATCCAGGAACAGGGCAACATCGGCCTCACCCAGCGCTGTGACGGCGTGAAGAAGACGTTCGAGGGCACGACCGAGACCCTGAACGTCAACGGCACGGACATGCCGTCCGTGAAGTCCACGATCACCGCCAAGCTCAAGACGGACAAGGACATCGACTACGTCGTCGCCCTCGGCGCCCCGTTCGCGCTGACAGCCGCGCAGTCCGTGTCCGAGGCGGGCAGCGAGGCGAAGGTCGCGACCTTCGACCTCAACAAGGAACTGACCGGAGCGATCAGCAAGGGCGACATCGAGTTCGCCGTCGACCAGCAGCCCTACCTCCAGGGCTACCTGGCCATCGACTCCCTGTGGCTCTACAAGAACAACGGCAACTACATGGGCGGCGGCGAGGCCCCGGTGCTGACCGGTCCGGCCTTCGTCGACAAGACGAACGTCGAGAAGATCGACGCGTTCGCCGCGAAGGGCACTCGGTGATGAGCATGACCCGACAGGCTGAGCCGGCGGTGACCACACCGCCGGCCTCCGGCCCCGGCAAGGAATCCGACGGGCGGACCCGGCAGCGCCCCCTCGCGCTGCGTCTCCTCGCCCGTCCCGAGGTCGGTGTCTTCCTCGGTGCCGTCGCGGTGCTGATCTTCTTCCTCATCACGGCCCCGGCCGTGCGTGACGGCAGCTCGATGGCGAACATCCTGTACCAGTCGTCGACGATCGGGATCATGGCGCTCCCGGTCGCGCTGCTGATGATCGGCGGCGAGTTCGACCTGTCCGCCGGTGTCGCCGTGATCACCTCGGCCCTGACCGCGAGCATGGTCAGCTACCAGCTGACGATGAACGTGTGGGTCGGCGTGATCGTCGCCCTGATCGTGTCCCTCGCGATCGGCCTGTTCAACGGCTGGCTGCTCGTCAAGACCGGGCTGCCGAGCTTCCTCGTCACCCTCGGCACGTTCCTGATCCTGCAGGGCGTGAACCTGGCGGTCACCAAGCTGGTCACCGGCAACGTCGCCACCGACGACATCAGCGACATGGACGGCTTCGACCAGGCCAAGGCGCTCTTCGCCTCCTCCTTCGACGTCGGCGGCGTCCAGGTCAAGATCACCGTGGTGTGGTGGCTGGTCTTCGCGGCGCTGGCCACGTGGGTGCTGTTGCGTACGAAGTACGGCAACTGGATCTTCGCGGTCGGCGGCAACCAGGGCAGCGCCCGCGCCGTCGGTGTGCCGGTGACGTTCACGAAGATCTCGCTGTTCATGCTGGTCGGGTTCGGCGCCTGGTTCGTCGGCATGCACCAGCTGTTCTCGTTCAACACCGTGCAGTCCGGCGAGGGCGTGGGCCAGGAGCTCATCTACATCGCCGCGGCCGTGATCGGCGGCTGTCTGCTGACCGGTGGTGCCGGATCCGCGATCGGCCCGGTCTTCGGTGCCTTCATGTTCGGCATGGTCCAGCAGGGCATCGTCTACGCCGGCTGGAACCCGGACTGGTTCAAGGCCTTCCTCGGCGTGATGCTCCTCGGCGCCGTTCTCATCAATCTGTGGGTCCAGCGCACGGCGACCCGGAGGTGACCCGAATGACCAGCAAAGAAACCGGCACCCACGGCGCCGTCCTCCAGGACGAGGTCCCCGACAAGGACGCCCCGATCGTCGAACTGCGCGGCGCGGGCAAGTCCTACGGCAACATCCGCGCCCTGCACGGCGTCGACCTGAAGGTGTTCCCCAGCCAGGTCACCTGCGTGCTCGGCGACAACGGCGCAGGCAAGTCGACCCTCATCAAGATCATCTCGGGTCTGCACCAGCACACCGAGGGCGACTTCCTCGTCGACAACGCGCCGGTGCGCTTCTCCACCCCGCGCGAGGCGCTGGACAAGGGCATCGCGACGGTCTACCAGGACCTCGCGGTCGTCCCCCTGATGCCGGTCTGGCGGAACTTCTTCCTCGGCTCGGAGATGACGAAGGGCCCCTGGCCCGTTCGCCGTCTCGACATCGAGAGGATGAAGAAGACCGCCGATGAAGAGCTGCGCAACATGGGGATCGTCCTGGACGACCTGGAACAGCCCATCGGCACCCTCTCCGGCGGCCAGCGCCAGTGCGTCGCCATCGCCCGCGCCGTCTACTTCGGCGCCCGCGTCCTCATCCTGGACGAGCCCACCGCCGCCCTCGGCGTCAAGCAGTCCGGCGTGGTCCTGAAGTACATCGCCGCCGCCCGCGACCGGGGCCTCGGCGTCATCTTCATCACCCACAACCCTCACCACGCGTACATGGTCGGCGACCACTTCAGCGTCCTGCGCCTGGGCACCATGGAGCTGAACGCCTCCCGTGACGAGGTGAGCCTGGAAGAGCTCACCAACCACATGGCCGGCGGCACCGAACTGGCCGCACTCAAGCACGAGCTGTCCCAGGTGCGCGGCGTCGACGTCGAGGAACTCCCCGAGGCGTCCGACCTCACCGCACCCGTGGCCTCCTCGGAAGGGAAGTCCTGACATGGCCCCTGCGCTGGACCGTATCCGGGTGGGCTCGGCCCCCGACTCCTGGGGCGTGTGGTTCCCCGACGACCCCGTCCAGGTGCCCTGGGAACGCTTCCTCGACGAGGTCGCCGAGGCCGGCTACGACTGGATCGAACTGGGACCGTACGGCTATCTGCCGACCGACCCGGCCCGTCTGACCGACGAGATCACCAAGCGCGACCTCAAGGTCTCGGCCGGCACGATCTTCACCGGCCTGCACCGCGGCCCCGCCGTGTGGGAGTCGACCTGGAGCCACGTCAGCGAGGTCGCCGCCCTCACCCAGGCCATGGGCGCTAAGCACCTCGTCGTCATCCCGTCCTTCTGGCGGGACGACAAGACCGCCGAGATCCTGGAGCCGCCGGAGCTCACCTCCGAGCAGTGGGGCCACCTCACCCAGGGCATGGAGCGGCTCGGGCGCGAGGTGAAGGAGACGTTCGGCCTCGACATCGTCGTGCACCCGCACGCCGACACCCACATCGACACCGAGGCCCACGTCGAGCGTTTCCTCGACTCGACCGACTCCGGCCTCGTCAACCTGTGCCTGGACACCGGTCACTACGCCTACTGCGGCGGCGACAGCGTCAAGCTGATCGAGACCTACGGCGAGCGCATCGGCTATCTGCACCTCAAGCAGGTGGACCCGGAGATCCTCGCGGACGTGGTGAAGAACGAGATCCCCTTCGGACCCGCGGTCCAGCGTGGCGTGATGTGCGAACCCCCCTCCGGCGTACCGGCGTTGGGCCCGGTCCTGGAGGCCGCGCAGAAGCTCGACGTCGACCTGTTCGCCATCGTCGAGCAGGACATGTACCCCTGCGAGCCGGACAAGCCCATGCCCATCGCGGTCCGTACCCGCAAGTTCCTGAGGTCCTGCGGCGCCTGACGACCCGAAAGGACGGCCGATCACCATGACTCAGCGTCCGCACACGCTCGGAGTCGCCGTCATCGGTACCGGAAAGATGGGCGCGGACCATGTCCGCCGCATCCAGGAGGTCACCAGCGGGGCACGGGTGACCGCCGTCGTGGACGTCGACGCGGAACGCGCCACATCGGTCGCGGCCCGTGTCGACGGCTGCACCGTCCACACCGACCCGGCCGCCGCGATGGCGTCGGCCGACGTCGACGCGGTGATCATCGCCTCGCCGGGCCCCGCCCACGAGGCGGCCCTCCTCGCGGCCTTCGAGCACGACCTGCCGGTCCTGTGCGAGAAACCGCTCACCCCGGACGCGGCGTCCGCCCTGCGGGTGCTGGAGGCCGAGCAGAAGCTCGGCCGGCGCCGGGTCCAGGTGGGCTTCATGCGGCGCTACGACGCCGAGTACATGAAGCTCAAGTCCCTGCTGGAGACGGGGCAGCTGGGCCGTCCGCTGATGCTGCACAACCGGCATCGCAACGTGGCCAGCCCACCCGGCTGGACCTCCGAGATGCTGATCAACGACTCCGTCACGCACGAGATGGACGTCACGCGCTGGCTGCTCGACCACGAGATCACGGCCGTCACCGTGCTCGCCCCGACGCCGTCGGGCAATGCGCCGGACGGCATCCGCGACCCCCAGTTCGTCGTGTTCGAGACGGACGGCGGAGCCATCGTCGACGTCGAGATCTACGTCAACTGCGGCTTCGGCTACCAGGTCCAGGCCGAGGTCGTCTGCGAACGCGGCACCGCCCGCGTCGGCGACGGCCACGCCCTGGTCACCAACGCCGCCGGCCGGTGGGGCGGCATCATCGCCCAGGACTACATCGAACGCTTCGCCGACGCCTACGACCGCGAGGTCCAGGCATGGGTGGACGCCACCCGGCGAGGCGAGGTCACCGGCCCGAGCGCCTGGGACGGCTACGCGGTCGCCGCGGTCTGCGAGGCCGCCGTACAGGCCCTGCAGGAGGGCGGCCGGGTCCCGGTGAGCCTGACCGAGCGACCCGCGCTGTACGCCTGACCACGACGTGCCGGAGGGCCGGGATCCCCACCCCAGTCTCCACCCGCCGGAGG
>NZ_JBIDDQ010000067.1:0-445 GCF_043195415.1 Streptomyces sp. Y7 | reverse complement strand
CGATATCGAAGCAATTACCGTGAACCGTTGGTCACATGGTTATTCTTACTTCCTGAACGGCTTGTTTGACGATGAAGACGAAGCAAAGAAAATCATTGAGACTGCGCGTAAGCCGATCGGCAAAATTGTAATTGCCAACTCGGACTCAGACTGGAGCCCGTATGCCAACTCGGCGATCGACCAAGCATGGCGAGCGGTTAATGAATTGGCCTTCGGCCAGGCTGCCACCAAGGAGGGAGCATGAGCATGCGTTCACTGTATTTGCTGACCTTACTCGCGGCGGGAGGGTCTGCTCAGGCGATGTCGGCGGGGGAGTATGTGGCGAAAGCCGGTGACTGTACTGCCTGTCATACCACGCCGGGCGGGGCTCTGTTTGCAGGCGGGATGAAGTTCCCCACTCCGTTGGGCAACATTTACGCCACCAACATCACGCCGGACAAACAGC
>NZ_JBIDDQ010000066.1:0-446 GCF_043195415.1 Streptomyces sp. Y7 | reverse complement strand
CGATGATCTGCGAACGGCTGCGCGACGCGGCTTGCGGTTTGGGAGTGGTAGCGGTGGTCATGCGGCAACATCCATGAAGCCTGGGGCCTGGGCCAAAGCGAAGGGGCTGAAGACCTGCCAGAGCTGGTCGCTGTCGAACTGGCCCTGGATAAACGGCACGCCGGAAGTGGCGCCCGTCAACAAGGCGTCTTGTGCGAAATGCTGCATGCCCACCACCTCATCTACCAGCAGCCCGACAAACAAGTCGTTGAATTCCACCACCAGCACCCGCCGTTGCTTGCGCGCCTTGGACAGGTCCATGCCGAGAAACCCGCCCAGGTCCATCACCGGCAGCAAGCGCCCGCGCAGGTTGGCCACGCCCTTGACCCAGGGTTTAACCCCCGGCATCAAGGTGCAGCGCGGTTCGTGCAACACCTCGGCGACTTCGCCCATCGGCGCCACATACC
>NZ_JBIDDQ010000065.1:0-450 GCF_043195415.1 Streptomyces sp. Y7 | reverse complement strand
ATATACAAACGCTGTATCTAGCGCATTTTCAAATTTAAAAGAAAAGTTAGCGGCGCGATAAAATCTTAACCGCAGACACAAACAACCAGCAAGTAAGCAAAACAAATCAGTAAGACGTAATAAGCATCAGCGGCACACACACTTAACGAATAGCAAAGCAAAAGCCAAAGCGAAGTCGAATACAAATAAAAACACTAAAGCTACAAATGTACACATGAAAACAACAGGAAGACGACTTTGACTTTATTTGCGCCTGCTATCGAGAGCCCGTATGAACTCGCCAGCACTACGGATTCGCAGCCAGTGCCTTGCGACTATCAAGGGCATGTATTTTGGAACAGGGATTCGAACCTGTGCCTGTCGCTGCATGTTATTTTTGTTAAGTATGCGGCAACCCACCGCCGTATCTCAGGATTCGCGCTCAGGCAAGCCATCAACCTATTCTTTGAC
>NZ_JBIDDQ010000064.1:0-467 GCF_043195415.1 Streptomyces sp. Y7 | reverse complement strand
GGTATCCAGGGTCCCTTCATGCAGATCTTCGTCTGGACTGTGATCTTCTCCGCCGGCTCAGTAGGCTTCACCCTGGCCATCGGCATGGTGATGGCATGTCTGGTGCAGTGGGAACAGCTCAGAGGTCGTGGCTTCTACCGGGTCATGCTGATCCTGCCCTATGCGATACCGGCGTTTATCTCCATCCTGGTGTTCAAGGGCTTGTTCAACCAGAACTTCGGCGAGATCAACCTGTTCCTGGAAGCGGCGTTCGGCATCAAGCCGGACTGGTATACCACCCCCTTCCTGGCCAAGGTGATGATCCTCATCGTCAATACCTGGCTTGGCTACCCCTACATGATGATCCTCTGCATGGGCTTGCTCAAAGCCATTCCGGATGATCTCTACGAGGCGTCCGCCATGGACGGTGCCGGTCCTGTGCAGAACTTCTTCAAGATCACGGTTCCGCTCTTGATGAAGCCGCTCAC
>NZ_JBIDDQ010000063.1:0-477 GCF_043195415.1 Streptomyces sp. Y7 | reverse complement strand
ACCGTATCAGGCTCAGTGTTCGGATCGTCAGACAGGACCGAGGCTTTCACCCAGAACACGAATCCATCGAGCGGAAGCACCTTTCTGATGTACTTCGTGAACGTCACCACCTGGAACCGGCTCAGATCATCCAACCCCTGCGTCAGGGTGGCGTTAAGCTCGGTTTTGGCGTTCTGTAACTCACTCAGGGAAGGCATTCAGCACCCCGCTTACCCAGGCTCTCATGGCTGCCTGATAGGTTCCTGTATCAATGAACGAAGGGCGCGGCGGCCCCTTTTTGCCTTTAAAGCGCTTCGATATGCCCTCAAGCGCGCGGCGCGTTGGAACGCCAGGGAGGCCGTTCATCTCGGTGTTATCGAGGAAGCCGACAAAGAGACCGTGAACTTTGGACATTGACTCAGCGAGAGGGTCTTTTGCCGGCGGCGCGCCGGCGAACATGTTTTCAAACGCTGCGGCCAGGTCTTTGCTCATCAGATC
>NZ_JBIDDQ010000062.1:0-481 GCF_043195415.1 Streptomyces sp. Y7 | reverse complement strand
CGCTTGTTCGACCGCCATGCCGGATTCGAACAGAATGCGCAGCAGCGGAATGAACGTGGAGACCTCGCGCGCAATGCGTTGCTGCCGCGCATTGGCGGCCCTGGCCAGAATCCGCTTGGGCAGCAGGTAGCCGATGCCCAGGCCAATCAAGGGCGCCAGCCACGGCGACGCCGTGTGGGGAAACAGCAGTTGCTGGCCCACCAGCACAACGCCCAACAGCAGTAACGGGGTGCCCACTTGGATGGCCGCGAAGATGGAGCGCTGGGAGGCCTGGCGCCAGCCGACCCGGTTGAGCAGGGTTTGGGTTTCGTTGTCCAGGCTGACCGAACGCTGCGCCAAAGGGCTGTTGCCCAGTTGGCGCATTAGGTTGCCGAGCTTGTGTTCGCTGCCCATCTGGCCCTGCAAACGCTGGGCGACCAGGCGTTGGCTGCGCCGATGTTTAATCAAGTTGGCCAGCACCAGCGCCAGGGCAGCCAGGAAC
>NZ_JBIDDQ010000061.1:0-484 GCF_043195415.1 Streptomyces sp. Y7 | reverse complement strand
ACCCTTTCCCGGAAAAGGACTCTTTTTAGCCAGAATCATCCTTAACCTGCGGCGCCAGCACTCGGGAGTGGTCGTTTTATATACTAAAAAATGACATACACCTAACGCAGCTGCGATTTTCATCGCAACTTCATGAAAAATAAATAAAAAAGAAAAAATACAGGGGATTGTGGGTATTACCAGGGTAATAATGTTAAGCACTAAGACAATGAAAATTAAGGCGATGCCGGTATTACTCCGGTAATACCCAGAACGGAGACATTACGCACCGTCCTGCTGCTCATTCAGGCGCGCTGACAGGCTTCGGTAAAGGCGTTCCGCATCCTCATGGAGTTTCTCGCAGAAATCAGCCTCATGATCCAGATCCAGCTCATTAAGCCTGTCCAGAAGAAGCAGGGACTGATCCTGGATGAATTTAGCCATGTTAACGGCAGTCTTTTGTTGTTTGTTCATGAAGGCCCCGGCGCGAAAGTGCTTACTGTAC
>NZ_JBIDDQ010000060.1:0-703 GCF_043195415.1 Streptomyces sp. Y7 | reverse complement strand
TTACTGTACGTTCTGATGGTTTTCCGCTTCCTCGCTCATTCGCTCACTCCGTTCGGTCATGAGTCTGCGGCGAGCGGAGGGAGGATAAGCAGATAACGTAACGGTAAGCATAACGAAAGCTAAGGACAAGGGCGAAAAGGCCACGCCCCGCCGGGGCGTTTTTCCATAGGCTCCGCCCCCCTGACAAGCATCACAAAATCTGACGCTCAAATCAGTGGTGGCGAAACCCGACAGGACTTAAAGATACCAGGCGTTTCCCCCTGGTGGCTCCCTCGTGCGCTCTCCTGTTCCTGCCTTTCGGTTTACCGGTGTCATTCCGCTGTTATGGCCGCGTTTATCTCATTCCACGCCTGACACTCAGTTCCGGGTAGGCAGTTCGCTCCAAGCTGGACTGTATGCACGAACCCCCCGTTCAGTCCGACTGCTGCGCCTTATCCGGTAACTATCGTCTTGAGTCCAACCCGGTAAGACATGCAAAAGCGCCACTGGCAGCAGCCACTGGTAACTGATTTAGAGGAGATAGTCTTGAAGTTATGCGCCGGTTAAGGCTAAACTAAACGAACTGTTTTGGTGACTGCGCTCCTCTAACTAGCCAGTTACCTCGGTTCAAAGAGTTGCTGCTCTGAGAACCTTCGAGAAAACCGCCTTGCTGGGCGGTTTTTTCGTTTTCAGAGCAAGAGATTACGCGCAGAAAAAAATGATC